>JAGOEZ010000044.1:13915-17353 GCA_017997455.1 Lysobacterales bacterium
TCGAACTCGGCCTCGGTCTCGCCGGGAAAACCGACGATGAAGGTGCTGCGGATCGTGAGCTCGGGACAGGTCGCGCGCCAGGCGCGGATGCGGTCGAGGTTGCGCTCGCCGCTGGCCGGGCGCTTCATCAGCTTGAGGATGCGCGGGTTGGCGTGCTGCAGCGGCACGTCCAGGTAGGGCAGCAGCCTGCCCTGCGCCATCAGCGGGATCACCTCGTCCACGTGCGGATAGGGATAGACGTAGTGCAGCCGCACCCAGGCCCCGAGCTCGGCCAGCCCTTCGCACAGCGCTGTCATGCGCGTCGCGTACTCGCGCCCGCGCCAGCCGCGCTTCGCGTAGCGCAGGTCGACGCCGTAGGCGCTGGTGTCCTGCGAGATCACCAGCAATTCCCGCACCCCGCCCCTGACCAGCTTCTCGGCCTCGACCAGCACCTCGTCGACCGGCCGCGACACCAGGTCGCCGCGCATCGAGGGGATGATGCAGAAGCTGCAGCGGTGGTTGCAGCCCTCGGCGATCTTCAGGTACGCGTAGTGCCTGGGCGTGAGCTTGATCCCCTGCGGCGGGACCAGGTCCTGGTAGGGATCGTGGCGCGGCGGCAGCTGCGCGTGCACCGCGTTCATCACCGAGCCGTAGTCCTGCGGCCCGGAGATCGACAGCACGTCGGGAAAACGCTCGCGGATCAGCGCGGCGCGCGCACCGAGGCAGCCGGTCACCACGACCTTGCCGTTCTCCGCCATGGCCTCGCCAATGGCATCGAGCGATTCCTCGACCGCGGCGTCGATGAAGCCGCAGGTGTTGACCACGACCACGTCGGCGGCGGCGTAGCTGCCGACCACGTCGTAGCCCTCGACCCGCAACTGGGTCAGGATCCGCTCGGAATCGACCAGCGCCTTGGGGCAACCGAGGCTGACGAAGCCGACCTTGGGCTGCGGCGGGGGTTTGGGCGTCTTGCGCGGCATGCGGGCAGATCGGCGGGCGGGGCGCGGATTCTAGCCGAGGCGGCGCGTCGCGGCCGGGGCGGTCGGTATGATCCCGCCACGCAGCCTTTCGCGGGTGACGCCATGGGCAACTGGACCGAACTCGAATCCGGCGATGGCCATCGCTACGCCGCCTGGGTCGCGGAGCCCGCCGGCACCCCGCGCGGCGGCCTGGTGGTGGTGCAGGAGATCTTCGGGGTCAATGCCCATATCCGCAGCGTGGCCGAGCGCTATGCCGCCGAGGGTTACCGCGCCATCGCGCCTTGCCTGTTCGACCGGGTCGAGCGCGGCGTCGAGCTCGGTTACGACGAAGCCGGCGTGGCGCGCGGCCGCGAGCTGGCGGCTGCGCTGGGCTTCGACCAAGCCTTGCGCGACATCGCCGCGGCGGCGACATGGGCCGCCAAGGCCGGCCCGGTGGCCGTGCTGGGCTACTGCTGGGGCGGGACCCTCGCCCTGCTCTCGTGCACGCGCCTGAAACTTCCCGCGGTTTCCTATTACGGCGGCCGCAGCGTGCCGTTCCTGCACGAACGACCCGGCGCGCCGCTGCTGATGCATTTCGGCGAACGCGATTCCATCATTCCCCCGGCGCACCTCGCGCTGACCCGCGCCGCGCTGCCGCAGGCCGAGATCCACGTCTGGCCGGCCGGCCACGGTTTCAACTGCGAGGAGCGCGCCGACTACGATCCGGCCTGCGCACTGCAGGCGCAAGCCGTGACCCTGGCGTTCCTGCAACGTCACGCCGCATGAACGCCCCGGCATTCGCGCTGGACCCGCGGTTGGCAGCCGACACGCTGGAGGTCGGCGACCTGCAGCTCTCGCGCGTCCTGCTCATGAACGACGCGCGCCATCCCTGGCTGATCCTGGTGCCGCGGCGCGCCGGGCTGGTCGAGTTCCTGCAGCTCGACCGCGCCGACTGCGCGGCGCTCGACGCCGAGCTGCGCCTGTGCTCGCTGGCACTGATGGAATTGCACCGGCCCGACAAGCTCAACGTCGCCGCGCTCGGCAACGTGGTGCGCCAGTTCCACGTCCACGTGATCGCGCGCTTCACCACCGACGCAGCGTGGCCGCGGCCGGTCTGGGGCGGCCCGCCGGCGCCGGCCTATGCCGCTGCCGAGGCGGTCGCGCGGGTCAAGGACCTGCGCGCCGCCCTGCGGCTGGTGTGAGCGGCGCCGTTCCCGCGCGGCGGCCTGCTACTTCGACGGCACCTTGCCGCCCTTGGCCTTGATCAGCTCCGAGGAGACGTTGCGCGCCTGTTCGTTGGCGAAGAATTCCACGGTCTGCACCACGTTGGAGGAGGCCCCGATCGGCAGCGGCCAGCTGTTGCGGTCGCCCTTGACCGTGCCCAGCAGCTCGTTGGTCTCGCTGTCGCGGAACTCGATCGTGGCGGCAAAATTGCTCTTGCCGATGAAGCCGACCAGGACGCGCGTGGCGACGTTGCCCGGCTCCCAGATGTCGATGGTCCCCGTGACCACCAGGCTGCGGCCCGGGATCGGCGTGCGCGACACGGTCGTGAAGACGCCGGCCTTGGTCAGCTGTTCGGCGATGGCGTCGGAGAACATGACCCGTCCCTCGGCCATGTTCTGCGCACGCGCGGCCGACTCGACGTCATCCCTGGCCGGTCGCAGGTCGTTGGCGGCGAGGTCGAGCACCACGACCTGGTCGTAGTCGGCGATCTGGCGCCGGGCCTCGGGGGACTCGGATTTCAGCGAGCCGGTCGTGCCGCAGGCGGCGAGGGCGAGGACGCAGGTGGCGGCGGCAAGGCGGAGCAGGCGCATGGCGATCTCCCGTGTTGGGTGCTGGCATCGCGACTATAGCGCGCTGCCGCGGGCGCCATGGCGTTCCCCCGGTCGACCACGCCACCCACGGGGCGCGGGAAGCGCGCCGCCTCAAGTCCTCGGCAGGGTGACGCCGACCTGGCCCTGGTACTTGCCGCCACGATCCTTGTACGAGGTCTCGCACGGCTCGTCCGACTCCAGGAACAGCATCTGCGCCACGCCTTCGTGGGCGTAGATCCGCGCCGGCAGCGGCGTGGTGTTGGAGAACTCCAGGGTCACGTGCCCTTCCCACTCGGGCTCCAGCGGCGTCACGTTGACGATGATGCCGCAGCGCGCATAGGTGCTCTTGCCCAGGCAGATGGTGAGGACGTTGCGCGGGATGCGGAAGAACTCGACCGTGCGCGCCAGGGCGAAGGAGTTCGGCGGGATGATG
This sequence comes from Lysobacterales bacterium, assembly GCA_017997455.1. Classification (GTDB taxonomy): domain Bacteria; phylum Pseudomonadota; class Gammaproteobacteria; order Xanthomonadales; family Ahniellaceae; genus JAGOEZ01. The sequence continues at coordinate 17,101 of JAGOEZ010000044.1, forward strand.
CAGACCTCGCCCTTGAAGTCGACGAAGTTGCGCGCGTCGAAATTCTTGGGATCGACGATGGTGGAGTTGATGTTGGTGAAGATCTTGAAATCGTCGGCGCAACGCACGTCGTAGCCGTAGCTCGAGGTGCCGTAACTGATCATCCCGCCGCCGCTGGCGTTGCGCCGCACCTGCCCGGCCTCGAACGGCTCGATCATGCCGTGCTCGCTGGCCATGCGCCGGATCCACTTGTCGGACTTGATGCTCATGCGGT
>JAGOEZ010000205.1:0-2440 GCA_017997455.1 Lysobacterales bacterium
ACCGCATCGCCGTTCCGTGCGAAGGCGCCTTGCAGCCCGTCCCCGCCGTAGCCGGTGACGACCGGATCAGTACCGAACGTGCCGCCTAGCAGCCAGAACGAGGTCAGGGTACGCACGTCGCCCGGCGCCACCGTGATCGAATCGCCCGAAGCGAGTACTGCGCGTGAGTCGCCGGGCAGCGTGCCGACCAGTCTTATCGCCTGGCGCTGGTCGACCAGGCGCAGGTGCACGAGGGCCAGGCCGAATACGTCCACCGCCACGCTCCATATCCGGTCCACCACCTGGGACTGGCCAGGCAAACTCTCGGTCTCATGGATGAGCGGCACCAGCGTGGATCCCGGCGCGCCGCGATAGATGCCAATGCGACCGTTGGCTGCGGAGCCGATCAGCCGGGCTGCGAACACCGATCCGCCCCCTCGGAGGATGTCCGGCGCCTGACCCAGCGGTACACCCAGGGTCGCGCCCGCCGGCGCGGGCGCCGGCGTTACCGTGTTCGAATAGACCTGCGATTGCACCGCGGTTGCGGTGTCTACCAGCCATGCGCCCTTGTTGGCGACGACCCCATCGAACGGAGCGTTGGAAAGTCCACCCACGTAGCTGCCCGTCGCGCCAACGCAATGCAGGTCGCGTCGCGGGACCATGTCGGGTGCGTAGTCCCGGCCGAGCGGCGTGTGCACGCCGGTTTCCCTGAACCGGTAGACCACGAAGGGCGCATCCCGGGACACGGTCGCCAGGCCCAGCAGGTAACTGGCAGTGCAGAAGCTGAGGTCGGTGAAGTCGTCGAAGTAGATGTTGTTGGCGCCCAGGCCTTCGGCCTTGCGCAGCGAGTTGCTCAGGTTGAGCAGCGTTCCTGCGATGTCATTCTCACGCAGTTCGCGGTACCAGAGCGCATCCGGCGTGCCGAATCCACCGGTGTCCTGGACCACGCCGCGGAATGCGAATTGGTGACGGAGGATGCCCAGCAGGTCGAATTCCGAAACGAAGGCCATGCCCTTGCGATCGGCAAAGGTCGGCAGGTTGCCCAGGGTTCCCGCCACCGGCCCGCAGGGACCGCCGGCGAGAGCGTCGCAGGGGATCACCACGCTTTGCCCGACCCGCGCGATACCCAAGGACGGCACGCCGGGGCGCCACAGCACCAGGCCGCGTCGCCCGTCGTCCAGTTGCGAGGTGTAGGCCACGGCGCCGTAAACGCTGGCCAGAGGCGATTCGAGGATGGTGAGGATCCGGGTGCCGTCCGGGAACACGATGCTGTCGCCACCGCGTGCGACCCGCACCAGGCCGACGCCACGCGACCAGCGGTAGATGACGTGGCTGTTGTTCGCATCCACGCCGGGACCGGCGATGGTGACGTGGAATACGGAATAGCCTGAATCCGGGCCAGATCCGCTGATGATCGATGGCGGCTCGACGAAGCTCTCGATGGTGTAGCCGCTGGTGCCGATCTGCGGCGCCGGATCGCCGATCCGGATGATCACCTCGAACGCACTCGCGGAACCGCAGGCTACCAGCGCCAGCAGCACGATCGGGAAGCGGCGAATGCGGTCCGGCAGCGTGGACAGGATCGCCATGGCGGTACCTCCTGCATGGGCCCGAGCGGCCCCTGATAGCCTCCAAGCGACGAAACCAACCGCATCGCGACAAGCCGGGGCGGACGGGCTTGGCTTGGCCGCCTACCGCGAAGCGCCCAGGTTAATTTCCGAGGTCGGCAATCTTGCAGCGCAGCAGAACTCCCGCCGCAACTGGACGTTCGTCCAAGCTGCGTTGCAGCATGAGCACACCGCCTTTGACCTCGGCCCCCGCCTCCGCCATGCTCCGCCCGGCTGCACGAACCAAGGCGCGGCATGGCCCTGAAGGCACTGAGCGGACTCGACGCCGGCTTCCTCTACATAGAGACGCCGGAAACGCTGATGCACGTCGGCAGCCTGTGCAGCTTCGAGCGTCCGGCGGACCTGCGCGGCGCTTTCCTGCCGCGCGTGCGCAAGCACATCGCCGGGCGCATGCACCTCGCGCCGATCTTCACCCGTCGCCTCGCCCTGATGCCGCTGGACCTTGGCCACCCGGTATGGGTCGAGGCCGGCAAGGTCGATCTCGACTACCACATCCAGGGCGCGCGCCTGCCCAAGCCGGGCAGCGAGCGCCAGCTCGAGGCGCTGGTGGCGAAGTTGCATGCGCAGCCGCTGGATCGCGAGCGCCCGCTGTGGCAGTTCACGGTGATCGAGGGCCTCGCCGACGGCCAGGTGGCGCTGTACTCGAAGGTGCACCACGCCGCGCTCGACGGACAGGCCGGGGTCGCGCTGGCGCAGGCGATCCTCGACCTCGGGCCGGTGCCGCGCGAGGTCCCGCCGCCGCACGAGGCGCATCGCGCGCGCGCACCCAGCCGCCGGCTGATGCTGGGCACGCTGTTCTCGAACTCGCTGGCGCAGTACGTGAAGCTGGTGCG
>JAGOEZ010000205.1:2540-4596 GCA_017997455.1 Lysobacterales bacterium
GTGACGCTGTACCTGGCCGGCGCGCGCATGACCACGTACTTCCCGGTCTCGATCGTGGTCCACGGGCTGGCGCTCAACATCACGGTGCACAGCTACGACGGCAAGCTCCACCTCGGCCTCATCGCCTGCCGCAAGAACGTGCCCGACCTGCCGAAGCTGGTGGCCGCGCTGTACGAATCCTTCGACGAACTCAAGGCGATGGCGGCGAGTGAATTGTCCGCGGCCACGCCGCGTCCCGGCGCGCGCCCCGCCGCCAAGCGCCGCAAGCCGCGGTGAGCAAGCGCAAGCCGCGACGCAGCGCATCCGCTGCGCCGACGCCGGCGCCGGCCCATGCGCATTTGCGCGCGCCCGGCTGGCGCGAACTCGCGCTCGAGGCGCGCGCCCCCTGGGAGTTCGCCGGCGGCCTCCTGAGCTGGTGGATGGCGCACCGGCTGCCGCGCGGCGACGGTCAACCGGTGGTGGTATTCCCCGGCCTCGCCGCCAGCGACACCAGCACGCTGCTGCTGCGCCAGGTGCTCAAGCGCCTGGGCTACGTTCCCTACGGTTGGGGCCAGGGCTTCAACGCCGGTCCGCGCCATGGCGTGCTCAAGAACTGCATCGAGCGCATCGAGGACATCCACGTGCGCCACGGGCGCAGCGTCAGCCTGGTCGGCTGGAGCCTGGGCGGCCTCTACGCGCGCGAGATGGCCAAGCTCGCGCCCGAGCAGGTGCGCCAGGTCATCACCATGGGCTCGCCCTTCGCCGGGCATCCGCGCGCGACCAACGCCTGGCCGCTGTTCCGCCTGCTTTCGGGACACCACGAGGTCGATCCGCACCTGCAGGCGCGGCTGCGCGAACCGCCGCCGCGACCGACGACCTCGATCTTCAGTCGCAGCGACGGCGTGGTGGCGTGGCAATGCAGCGTGCAGGAAGCCGAGCATCCGCACCAGAACGAGAACGTGGAGCTGTCGGCCAGCCACTTCGGCATGGGCTTCAACCCGATGGTGCTGTACGTGATCGCCGACCGCCTGGCGCAGGGCGAGAACGCCTGGCGCCCGTTCGAGCGCGAGGGCCTGCGGCGCCTGTTCTACCCGGAGCCGGTGAACGGCTGATGCCGCGGGCCCTGGTCAACGGCGTCGAGCTCGACTACGAGATCTTCGGGCCCGAGCAGGGCGAGCCGCTGCTGCTGGTCATGGGCCTGGCCATGCAACGCGTGGCCTGGCCGGCCGCGCTGCTCGATGCGCTGGTCGCGCGCGGCTTCCGCTGCATCACGGTCGACAACCGCGACGTCGGCTTCTCGACCCGCTACGACGACATCCGCGCGCCCTCGTTGCCGACCTCGATCGCGGCGCGCCTGTTCGGCCTGCGCCCGCGCCTGCCCTACCGCCTCGCCGACCTCGCCGACGACGACATGGCGCTGCTCACGCACCTCGGGATACACGCCGCGCACGTCGCCGGCATCTCGATGGGCGGCATGGTGGCGCAGCACGTCGCCGGCCACCACGGCGAGCGAGTGCGCAGCCTGACCCTGATGGCGACCAGCAGCGGCCGCCTCGGCCTGCCCCCGCCGCGGCCCAAGGTGCTGCGGTTGATGATGTCGCGGCCCACCGGCCGGGTCAGCGTCGACGAGGGCGTGGCCTACGTCACGCGCCTGTACCGCACCATCGGCAGCCCGGCCTGGCCGATGTCGCCCGCGGACATGGAAGGCCGTGCCCGCATCGGCGTGATGCGCGCCGCCGCCGGCACCGGCGTCACCCGCCAGCTCGCCGCGATCATCGCCGATGGCGACCGCAGCCCGATGCTGCGCCGCCTCAAGGTGCCGACCCTGGTCCTGCACGGCAGCGCCGACCCGATGGTCCCGATCGCCCACGGCATCGACCTCGCCCGCGTGATCCCCGGCGCCCGCTTCGAATCCATCGAAGGCTGGGGCCACGACCTCCCCGACGCCCTCGCCCCGGTCTTCGCCGACCACATCGCCGCGCAGGCCCGCAAGGCGCGCTGAGCGCCGAACCCGAACCGCCTTCCCACGCGGCGTATCGCCTCCACCACCCGGCGTCATTCCCGCGCAAGCGGGAAT
>JAGOEZ010000045.1:0-15597 GCA_017997455.1 Lysobacterales bacterium
GGTTGGACAGGCCCATGATCGGGACGTACAGGCCGACCGCGAGCAATGCGCCCGGCAGGCCGTAGCCCAGCCCGGCCAGGCGTTGCGCGGTCGCGGTGGCCGCGCCCGGCCGCTCGCGCGCCGCGAACTCGATCGCCAGTGCCGCGGCCACGGTCAGCAGCGCGGCAGCGGCTCCCAGCAGCGCGGAATCGAGCGCGTACACCAGCCAGCGCGAGTCGAGTTGCGCCAGCCGCGGCAACGCGCTCCAGGCCAGGCGCGCAACCGGCACGACCAGGGCGCAAGCCAGCACCAGGGCGCAGAATCCGCTGGCCGCGATCCCGCCGCGGCCCAGCGCGATGCGGGCGACCGGCGCCGCGCCCACCGCGGTGTAGCGCCGCGGCGCGCGCCAACGCGCCTCCGCGATCGCGACGGCCAGCACGCACAGCAGCAGCACCCCGCCGATGCGCAGCGCGGCGTCGACCGACTGCAGGCCGAACCAGGCCTTGTAGATCGCCGTGGTCAGGGTGTCGTGGTTGAACGCGGCCGCGGTGCCGAAGTCGGCCAGGGTCTCCATCGCCACCAGCAGCGTGCCCGCGACGATCGCGGGCCGCGCCAGCGGCAGCGCCGCGCGGCGGAAGGCCTGCCACGGGCCGAGCCCGAGCACGCGCGCCGCCTCCATGGCGCGGCCGCCCTGGCGGGCGAAGGCTTCGCGCGCGACCAGGTAGACATAGGGATACAGCGACAGCGTCAGCGTGAGGATGATCCCGCCGCGCGAACGGAACTCGAACCAGGCGCCGATGCCGAGCGCCTGCGCGAGGCGCGCCACCGGGCCCGCGGTGTCGAACAGTCCGATCAGCGCCACCGCCATCACGTAGCCCGGCAGGACCAGCGGCAGCAGCAGGGCCCAGGCATAGAAGCGCCGGCCCGGGAATTCGGTCAGCGCGACCAGCGCGGCCAGCGCGGTGCCGAGCAGCGCGGCGCCGGTCGACACGCCCAGCACCAGCCACGCCGACTGCGCGCCGGCGCGCGGCAGCACGTGGCGCGCAAGGTGCGCCACCGTATCGGGATCGGGCTGCGTCCAGGCCCATGCCGTGGCGAGCAGCGGCACCAGGGTGGGCGCGCACAGGCCCAGCGCGAGCAGCGGCAGCAGCGAGGGTCGCGCCGCCGCTGCCGCGGGAAGGCGCTCAGCGATAGCCGGCACGATCCATCAGCTTGACCGCCGCGGCCTGCAAGCGGCCCGCCTCGGCGACGTTGATGGTGTCCTGGCGGAAGGGCCCCCATGCGGCGACCTGCGGATCCACCGCGACCGCGGGATTGGCCGGGAATTCGAGGTTGAGTCCGGCGAACATCTCCTGCGCGGCGTCCGTCGACAGCCACTCGAGGAAGCGGCGAGCCTCTGCCGGCTCCTTCGCATGCGTGGTCACGCCGGCGCCCGATACATTGACGTGCACGCCGCGCTCGCCCGGACCCTGGTCGGGCCAGAAGATCGCCACCGGCAGCTTCGCGTCGGCGCGCTGCTGGCGCCCGAAATAGTAGGTATTGACGATGCCGACCGCGCAGCGTCCGCTGGCGACCGCGAGGATGACTTCATCGTCGCTGGCGAAGGGTTCGGCAGCGAGGTTCGCGACCCAGCCGCGCACGATCGCCTCGGCGCGCTCCTCGCCCAGCGCGGCGATGAAGGCGGCGACCAGCGACTGGTTGTAGACCTTCTGCGAGGTGCGCAGGCACAGCTTGCCCTTCCAGGCCGGCTCGGCCAGCGCGGCATAGGTCGACAGTCCGGCCGGCTTGGTCGTCGCGGTGTTGTAGACCAGCGTGCGCGCGCGAACCGAGATGCCATACCAGCGGCCCCGGGGGTCGCGCAGGTGGGCCGGGATGTTGGCGTCCAGGGTCGGCGACTCGACCGCCGCCAGCAAGCCGGCTTCGGCCGCCTGCCACAGGTTGCCGGCATCTACGGTGACCAGGAGGTCGGCCGGGGTCCGCTTGCCCTCGGCCTGCAGGCGCGCCAGCAACGGGCCCTCCTTGTCGGTGAGGAATCGCACCGTGGTGCCGGTCTCCTGCGTGTAGCGGTCGAACACCGGCTTGATCAACTGTTCGTTGCGCGCGGTGTAGACGGTGAGCTCGACGCCCCAGGCGGGGGCGGCGAGCAGCAGCAGGGCGAGGATTCCGCAGCGACTGGGCGACATGGGCCATCCTTGAAGATGAGAACTATTCTCATTATCGCAAGGCAGGGGCCCCGCTGCAATCCGCAGCGGTGTCAGGGAAGGCGGTCCCGCTCAGGCGACGCGTTCGAGCAGGGCCACGGTGGCCTTGGCGCGGTTGAGCGTGTAGACGTGCAAGGACGGCGCGCCGCCCGCGACCAGCCTGCGGCACATGCTGGCGACGACGTCGGCGCCGAATTCGCCGATGCCCTGCACGTCGTCCGCATACGCCGCCAGGCGCTTGGCGATCCAGCGCGGGATCTCGGCGCCGCAGGATTCGGAGAAGCGCCGCAGCTGCGCGTAGTTCGAGATCGGCATGATGCCGGGCACGATCGGCACCGTGATGCCGGCGCGGCGCGCGTCGTCGACGAAGCGGAAGTAGGCGTCGGGATTGAAGAAGTACTGGGTGATCGCGCCGTCGGCGCCGGCCTCGACCTTGCGCTTGAAATTCTCGAGGTCGGCGCGCGCGTCGTCCGCCTGCGGATGCACCTCGGGATAGCAGGCAACCTCGATCCGGAACGTGCCGTCGGCCTGCTCGCGCACGAAGCGCACCAGGTCGCTGGCGTAGCGGAAGTCGCCCGAGGTCGCCATGCCCGAGGGCATGTCGCCGCGCAAGGCGACGATGCGGCGCACGCCGGCGGCAACGTAACGGTCGAGCAGGTCCTTGATCTCGGCGCGCGTGCCGCCCATGCACGACAGGTGCGGCGCCGCATCGTAGCCATGCACGTCGCGCAGGCGCGCGATGGTCTCGGGCGTGTACGAGAGCGTGGACCCGCCGGCGCCGAAGGTCACCGAAACGTACTCGGGCTTCCAGCGCCGGAGCTGGGTCGCCGCGCGCTCGAGCTGCTCGCGCTGCTCGTCGGTCTTGGGCGGGAAGAACTCGAAGCTGATCGGCGGCATCGGCGGATTCGGCGGCTGGACCGCGGCCAGTATATCTCTTTGTCGCGATAGAAGGATGGCTGGCGGGACCGGCGCTTGACGGGTCGTCCGCGCTTGCGCATCGTCGCCGCTGCGCCGCGGGGAGTCCCATGCCCGAGTTCCAGCCAGCCGACGAATCCGATGCGGCGACGACGCCCGCTGCCGGCGACGCCTTGTTCGCCCTCGCGCTGGAGGCCACCGAGACGCGCCAGCGCGCGCGCCTGGGGGGCTGGTTCTACCTCGGCGGCTGGGTGCTGGTGTGCGTCGCCGCGGGCTTCGGCGGCGCGGTCGCCTGGGCGGTAGGCGCCGCGATGGCGGCCCTGGCCGTGGCGCGCTACCTGCTGCCCGCGGCGGGCGACGACACGCTGGATGGCCTGCAGCGCGCCCTGCACTGGTCGTGGGCGGTGGCGCTGTCGTCCGCGGCCTTGTGGGGCGTGGTCGCCGTGGTGGTGGCGACCGATGCGCGCTTCGAGGCGGCGCGGCCGATCGCGCTGTTCGCCACCGTGGCGTATGCCACCGCCTTCGCGCATTCCTTCCCGATGCGGCGCGGCTTGTCGCTGCTGGCGATCGCGCTGATCTACCTGCCCAGCATGGCGGCGTTCGCCAGCACCGACCGCATCGCGCTCGCCACCGCAATGGGGGTCTACCTCCTGTACGTGGTGCTGGCGCTGCTGCGCAGCCACCTCGAGTACCGCCAGCGCCTCGCGCTCGACGCGGAACTGCGCCACCAGCGCGACCGCTACGAACTGCAGAGCCGGCGCGACGGCCTGACCGGTCTCGCCAACCGGCGCCGCTTCGTCGCCGCGCTGGCCGAGCGCGTCGCCCGCGCGGTCGGGCACGGTGCGGGATTCGCGCTCCTGATCCTCGACCTCGACCAGTTCAAGGCGGTCAACGACCGCCATGGCCACGCGGTGGGCGACGAGTGCCTGGCCGAGGTCGGCGCGCGCCTGCGCGCGCAATTCGGCGGCGCGGGCGAACTGCCGGTGCGGTTGGGTGGCGAGGAGTTCGGCGTGCTGCTGGACGGGCACGACGCGGCGGCGGCGATGGCGCGCGCCGAAGCGTTCCGCGCCGCCCTGGCCGAGCGGCCGATCGCCGCCGGCGGACAGCGCCTGGTCATCACCACCAGCATCGGCGTCGGGGTGTTCGAACCGACCCGCCACGCCGACGGCGACGCCCTCTATCGCGAAGCGGACCAGGCGCTGTATCGCGCCAAGGCCGAGGGGCGCAACCGCGCCTGCCTGGCCGCTACGCGCTGATGCGCGCCGCCGCGACGAAGCGGCCGAGCTTGTCCGGGTCCAGCGCGCCGTCGCTGCGCACGCCGCTGCACAGGTCGACGCCGAAGGGTCGCACGACCCGGATCGCCTCGCCGACGTTGTCGGGACGCAGGCCGCCCGCCAGCCACACCGGCTTGCCGGCGCGCTCGACGATGTAGCGGCTGATCGACCAGTCGTGCACGCGGCCGGTGCCGCCGAGTTCCTTCACCGCCAGCGCCGGATTGCCCGAGTCGAGCAGCAGGGCATCGACCAGCGGCGCGAGGTCGAGCGCCTCGCCCGCGGACTCGTTGCCGGTGACGTGGATGACCTGCACGATCGCGATGCCCGGCAGCGCGCGGCGCAGCCGGGTGTAGACGATCGGCGCCACGGCGTCGACGAGCTGGAGGGTGTTGGTGCGGCAACGCCGTTGCTGGTCGATGATCGCATCGGCATCCGTGAGCGACGTGAGCAGGAAGGTGGCGACGCCCGGCGGCACGGTCGGCGCGATCGCCGCGATCTCGTGCTCGGCGATCGGCCCGGGGCCCGAGGGCATGGCCGATACCAGGCCGACGGCCGCGGCCCCATGCGCCACCGCCAGCGCCGCTTCCGCGGCGTTGGCGATGCAGCAGATCTTGATCCGTGGAATCACGGTCGGCTCCGGTCGCGGCCAGGCCTATCGCGCGCAGAGCGCGCTCCTACAGCGCCGGCGTTGTAGGAGCGCGCTCTGCGCGCGATAGGCGCGAGTTCGAGGGCGCGGCGTCCACGCCCTCGGAACCCCGCATATCCTCAATAGCGATAGTGCTCGGGCTTGTACGGCCCGTCCACGTCCACGCCCAGGTACGCCGCCTGCTCGTCGGTGAGGCGGGTCAGCTTCACCCCGATCTTCTCCAGGTGCAGCCGCGCCACTTCCTCGTCGAGCTTCTTGGGCAGGCGGTACACGTCCTTCTGGTACGTGTCCTTGTTCGCCCACAGGTCGATCTGCGCCAGGGTCTGGTTCGAGAACGAGTTCGACATCACGAAGCTGGGGTGGCCGGTGGCGCAGCCCAGGTTGACCAGGCGGCCTTCGGCCAGCAGGTAGATCTCGCGGCCATCCGGCAGGCGGTAGCGATCCACCTGCGGCTTGATGTTGGTCTTGATCACGCCGGCCGCGGTGTTGAGGCGCTCGACCTGGATCTCGTTGTCGAAGTGGCCGATGTTGCAGACGATGGCCTGGTCCTTCATCGCCGCGATGTGCTCGTAGGTGAGCACGTCCTTGTTGCCGGTCGTGGTGACGTAGATGTCGGCGGTGCCGAGCGTGGATTCCACCGTGTCGACCTGGAAGCCCTCCATCGCCGCCTGCAGCGCGTTGATCGGGTCGATCTCGGTCACCACCACGCGGGCGCCATAGGCGCGCAGCGAGTGCGCCGAACCCTTGCCGACGTCGCCGTAGCCGCACACCACCGCGACCTTGCCGGCCAGCATCACGTCCATCGCGCGCTTGAGGCCATCGGCCAGCGACTCGCGGCAGCCGTAGAGGTTGTCGAACTTGGACTTGGTGACCGAGTCGTTGACGTTGATCGCCGGCACCAGCAGCTTGCCCGCTTCCTTCATCTGGTACAGGCGGTGCACGCCGGTGGTGGTCTCCTCGGAGACGCCGCGCCAGTCCCTGACGATGCCCTTGAAGAAGCCGGGGCGCTCCTTGTGCACCCGCTTGAGCAGGTTCTTGATCACCTGCTCCTCGTGCGAGGCGGCGGGTTCGTTGACCCAGTTCGAACCGTTCTCGAGTTCGAAGCCCTTGTGGATGAACAGCGTGACGTCGCCGCCGTCGTCGACCACGAGCTCCGGACCCTTGTGGCCCGGATGGGTGATCGCGTCGAGCGTGCAGTCCCAGTATTCCTCCAGCGACTCGCCCTTCCACGCGAACACCGGCACGCCGGACTTGGCGATCGCGGCGGCGGCATGGTCCTGGGTCGAGAAGATGTTGCACGAGGCCCAGCGCACCGAGGCGCCGAGGTCCTTCAGGGTCTCGATCAGGACCGCGGTCTGGATCGTCATGTGCAGCGAGCCGGTGATGCGCACGCCCTTGAGCGGCTGCGCCCTGGCGTGCTTGCGGCGGATCGACATCAGGCCGGGCATCTCGTGCTCGGCGATCTCGATTTCCTTGCGGCCCCAGTCGGCCAGCGAGAGATCGGCGACCTTGTAGTCGGGAAGGTTCTTGACCACAGCGTTCATGGCGTTGCTCCGGATGGTTTGAGAACTGCGGCCATGGATGGCCGCGGCTTTCGCGAAGGGACTCGCGTTCCCATTGATCGGGCGCCGTTCGGTGGTTACCGAACCTCCGCCGAGCCTGATCCCTGGCCGTCGTCGCGACAGGCGGGGTTGCAGCGCCCCTCGGCGGGGAGGAGGGGACGCATTATATCGCTTGATTCGGATAAAGCGATATGGGAGCGGGCCGGCCCCAGGGACGTCATTCCCGCGAAAGCGGGAATCCATTGTCAATCAACAACATGGATTCCCTCTTTCGCGGGAATGACGTCCGTGAAGCCGGCCCGTGCTCATAGCCCCGGCGGTGCCCGAATGCGCATTTTGCTGCAATGCGGTATAGGTGCCTCGGCGCCGCATGGCGCGACAATTCGATCGGGGTGAGGCGTGGAGGAGCTGCGTACCGTCGAGCTGCCCGAAGTGGACCGCCCGCTGCGCGAGGACGTGCGCCGCCTCGGGGCCCTGGTCGGCGAACTGCTGGCGGAGCAACTGGGCGCGACCTTCCTGGCCGAGGTCGAGTCGATCCGCGGGGCGGCGATCCGGCGCCGCGAGCGCGGCGCGCGCACCGACCTGCTCGCGGACGCGCTGGCGGGACACGCGCCGGCCCGCGCGGAGCAGCTCACGCGCGCCTTCTCGACCTACTTCCAGGTCGTCAACGCCGCCGAGCGCGTCCATCGCGTGCGCCGCCGGCGCGAATACGAGCGCGCGGGCGCGGCGCCGCAGCCGGGCGGACTGCGCGCGGTGCTGGCGGAGCTGCGCGATGCCGGCGTCGGCAGCGGGGAGATGGCGGCGTGGCTGGCGCGGCTCGACATCGAGCCGGTGTTCACCGCCCATCCGACCGAGGCGGTGCGACGCTCGCTGCTGGAGAAGGAGCAGGCGATGGTGCGCGCGCTCGCGGCCGACATCGACGGCGACCGCACCCCGCTGGAGCGCGCCGGCGACTGGGGCGCGGTGCGGATGGCGCTGACCGCCGGCTGGCAGACCGCCGAGCACTCGAACGTGCGGCCGGCGGTGGCCGACGAGATCGAGCATGTCGGCTTCTACCTCATGGACGTGCTGTACCGGGTGGTGCCGGTGTTCTACGAGACCCTCGAGGCCGCATTGGCCGAGACCTATGGCCATGCGGTCGCGGTGCCGCCGCTGCTGCGCTTCGCCTCCTGGGTCGGCGGCGACATGGATGGAAATCCCAACGTCGGCGCGGACACGGTGACCGAGTCGCTCGCGACCCAGCGCGCGGCGGTGATGGAACGGCATGGCGCCGAACTCGGGCGCCTCGGCCGCCTGCTGAGCCAGACCCTGGGCTGCGTGGCGGTCGACCACGCGGTGATCGATCGCGCCGAGGCCTACCGGAGCCTGCAGCCGGAGGCAGCGGCGCGCCTGCGCCCGCGCCACGCCGAGATGCCCTATCGGGTGCTGTTTTACCTGATGCGCGCACGCGTGCAGGCGGCGGCGCGCGGGCACGCCGGCGGCTACGCCAACGCAGCCGAGCTCTCCGCCGACCTCGCCCTGGTCAGCGACAGCCTGCGCGCCAACCGCGGCGAGCATGCCGGCCTGTTCCGCGTGCGCCGGCTCGAGCGGCGGGTCCAGACCTTCGGGTTCCACCTCGCGCGCCTGGACGTGCGCCAGCATGCCGGCGTGCACGCGCGCGATGTCGCGCAGGCGCTGGGCGACAACGACTGGGCGGCCCGCGACGCGCGGGCGCAGGCCCTCGCCCTCGCGCCGTACGCCGCCGGCACCAAGCGGCTTGCGCACACGGCCACGGGCGAGGTGGCCGGCGTGGCCGCGGTGTTCCGCGTCCTCGCCGCGACCCGCCAGCGTGGCGACGCGGCTGCGATCGGCGCCTACGTCATCAGCATGTCGCGCAGCGCCGCCGACGTGCTGGCGGTGCTGGCGCTCGCGCGCGCCGCCGGCCTGGTCGAGGACGGCCACGTGCCGCTCGACATCGCGCCCCTGTTCGAGACCGTGGACGACCTGCGCTCGGCGCCCGCGACCCTCGGATCGCTGCTCGACGACCCGGTGTGGCGCGCGCACCTCGCGGCGCGCGGCAACCGCCAGCTGGTGATGCTGGGTTACTCCGACAGCAACAAGGACGGCGGCATCCTCGCCTCGCGCTGGGCGCTGCAGCGGGCCCAGGTCGAGCTGTCGGAGCTGGCGCAGGCGCGCGGCATCGAGCTCACGTATTTCCATGGCCGCGGCGGCTCGGTGAGCCGCGGCGGGGGCAAGACCGAGCGCGCGGTGATGGCCGCGCCGCGCGGCAGCGTCGCCGGGCGCCTGCGCGTGACCGAGCAGGGCGAGGTGATCCACCAGAAGTACGGCATGCGCGCGCTGGCGTTGCGCACCCTCGAGCAGACGGTGGGCGCCGTGCTGCGCGCCAGCACGCGTCCGCGCCCGGCCGATCCGCGCGAGGCGCCGTGGCGCGATTTGATGGCGGCGCTGGCCGAGGGGGGGCGGCGCGAGTACCGCGGGCTGGTGTTCGAGGACCCGGATTTCGCCGATTACTTCCGCGCCGCCACCCCGATCGACGTGATCGAGCGCCTGCGCATCGGCTCGCGCCCGCCGCGCCGCGCCGGCGCCGGCTCGATCGACGAACTGCGCGCGATCCCGTGGGTCTTCGCCTGGTCGCAGAACCGCTGCAACCTGCCAGCGTGGTACGGCGTCGGCAGCGCGCTCGACGCGCAGGCGGCGCGCGGCAATGCCGATGCGATCGCCGGGATGGCGCGGGACTGGCCCTTCTTCCGCACCCTGCTCGACGACGTCGACATGGTGCTGGCCAAGTCCGACCTCGACATCTACGAGCGCTACTCGCGCCTCGCCGGCGCGCTGCATGGGCGCTACTTCCCGCGCATCGCCGTCGAGTTCGCCCGCACCCGGGCCTGGATGCTCAAGCTCAAGGGCGCGAGCGAGCCGCTGGAAGGCGATCCGCGGCTGGCGCGCTCGATCCGCCTGCGCAATCCCTACGTCGATCCGATGAGCCTGATGCAGGCCGACCTGCTGGCGCGCTGGCGTGGCGCCGGCCGGCCCGACGGCGAATTGCTGTCGGCGCTGGTCGCGACCGTCAACGGCATCGCGCGCGGGGTGCAGAACACCGGTTGAGCGCGCCGCGACCGCGGGACGAAGGCCGGCGCCGACGCGCCGGCCGGGGTGGTCAGCCGCCAGCCGGCGCCGGCAGGCTCGCGTACTTGAGCTGCTTGCCCGGATCCTGCTCGAGGCGGATCGTCTGTTCCTTGCCATCCAGGGTGTAGGTGACGTCGTAGCCGATCGTCTCCTCGCTGCGGTCGACCACGGTGTTGCAGACCCGCTGCATCTCCGTGACCGGTTCGGTCTTGGTGTGGCGCTTGTCCGCCTCGCGGCCGACGTAGCCGCCCGCCGCCGCGCCGGCGACCGTGGCCACGGCGCGGCCGCTGCCGCCCCCGACCTGGTTGCCGAGCACGCCGCCGACCAGGGCGCCGATGACGGTGCCGTTGGTGGTGTTGTCGTTGCGCTCGCGCGTGCGCGTGACCGGCTGCTCGGCGCATTCCTCGCGCGGCGTTTCCACCGTGCGCGTGACCGGCACGCTGCGCACCACGTCGACGAACTCCGGCGGCTGGCTCGACCGGGTGGCGACCACCACGCCCGCACCGGCCAGCACCACGCCGGCGACCAGGCCCACGATCAGTCCGCGTTTCTCGCTCATGTGCATGCTCCGTGCGAGCGACCAGGTTCGCAGGGCGACGAGCCGACCTGCGGCGCCATGATACTCCACACATCCCGCTCGGTTGTCATCGCAGTGGCCAACCGCCAGCCAGCTCGATGACGGAGTCGATCTCGTGTTGCAACGCCAGCGTGCGTGCGAGCGCGGCAATCACGGACTGGTAATGGGTGAGATCGTCGTAGCTGAGTTGGCGACCCTTGCGATCCTTGAGCCACTTCTCTGCCACGCGGTAGCCGCCGATGTGCATTTCCCAGACTGCCAACGGCACCGCTCCGAAGTACTGCTCCTGGTTGATGTAGACCCGCCCCACGCCTGCCTGTCCGCCAGTCGGCGAGGCGGGCTCGTCCGCCCAGCGCACCTTCACGACTTCGTTGCTGCCAGCGACATCGAATCGTGTAATCCGGGGGAGCACGTCCTGCATCGTATGCAGCATGATCAGCGCCTTGCCGTGGGTCACGAGCGCTTCAAATAGATCGCAGCTAGATGTCAGCGGAATTCGCGGAAAATCGCGCTTAAGAAAATCCGCATATCGCCTGCGGTAGGAGGGCGACGTCAATACCGCATAGATGTACGCGAGCGTCGACAGGGGTGATGGAGGCGATCCACTCCCAAGGTTGCGCGACAACTGCTGGATGTACGGTATCGCGAGATTAGGCTCCCTTGGAGCGCCTGATTCGCTTGGAAGTTCAAGCGTATCCTGCGGTCGATGCCAGAGGGGGAACAGGTAGTTGACTTCCTTCAGGGAAACCGTGTGGTGCTGGATTGGCGCATTCGAGATCCATGAGTGCTCCCAGCCCCGCGAGATCTCTGCCGTACGAGCCGTGCAGAGCGCGAGGTTCTGGCCGTCGAGCATGTTGTCAGAAGCTCGTTCGCGCCGATGTACCGCGACATTTCGGTCATAGACCGTCCATCGAACATCGAACGGGCGATAGAGGATCGGTACGATTCGCTCCCGCCACTTCCCGTCGGCCAATTCAGCCTTCGCGCGCGCATACCGCCATTGGTCCTGCGAGCAAAGCGTGAAAATCTCCCGGGCCTCTGCCTCCGTAGTCGTCGCAAGGAGCCGGTCCACCTTGGCCGCCGCCTCTTCGGGCGTCCATGAGATGGCGAAGTCGTCGTGGGTCGTGACGATTCCCGGCGCCGGATCGCCGTTCGGCGAGAAGATTTCGCGCAGCGACCAACCCTTCTCGTACTCCGCCAAGCGATCCGCGTCTTGCGGGACGAACAGGTAACCGGGGGCGGTCGGAGCAACTTCCTGCCACCGGGTGATGAGCAGGTCGCCTGCATCGAGCGTCGCGTACTTGACCGCGCGGGTGCCATACAGGTCGGCATGGAACACCAAACCCAGATTCTTGCCCTCGGGCGCCGCGCCCTTGGCATTGTTGCCTGCGGTGCCGGGATGCTTGATGAACAGCCCGATGGCGACGCCCTGCTGGATATCGAACACGTTCTCGTCCTTGCCACCGTCTGGCGCCTTCTCCTTCTTCTTGCTGTTGCCGTGCAGGTCGAGCACGAACAGCGCATCGAAGGACTGCATCAGGCTGCGCCGCATGTCCATGAACGTGGGGTTGTCGAGATAGCCGTGGTTGGTGACGAACGCGAGGATGCCGTGACCGGTCTGTTCGATTCGCCACTGCGCAAAGCGGATGAACTTCACGTAGTCGTCGGACAACCATTTGGCCTGCGCGGGCTTCTTCAGCGCCGGACTCTGTTTGTACTCGGCCATCAACTCTTCGATCCACTGGCCCTTGTTGACCGAGTGCCCGGAGTACGGCGGGTTGCCCAGCACCACCATCACAGGTGCATCGCGCTTGACGCGGGACGCGGCCCTCGATTCCTCCGCCAGCCATTGCGTGAAGAGCGGCAGGCCAGTCAACGCGTGCGCTTCCTCCAGCGAATTGGTCAGGAACACGCCCAGGCGCTCGTCGCTCGCGAAGTCGTAGCCGGTCTGCTCGAGCTCCAGCCCCAGCTTCATGTGCGCCACGGCGTAGGGCGCCATCAGGAGTTCGAATCCGAACAGGCGCGGCAACAGGTGCTCGGCGACATAGCCTGGCCAGGCGCCTGCGTTGCCCTCGAAGTGCTCGCGAATGCGGGCAATCACTGCATACAGGAAGGTTCCCGTTCCGGTAGCTGGATCAAGTATCTGCAGCCGATGCGTTTCCAGTGTCTCGGTTCCCTTGCCCTGTGCCTTGGGGCGAGTGACCTTTATCTTCCTGGCGTGGGCCAAGCCATCCTTCATGCCGAATCGGTCGCGCAGCAGTGCGTCGACGCTTCGCACGATGTAGCCCACCACCGGCTCTGGCGTGTAGTAGACACCTCGTGCCTCGCGCATCTTGGGGTCGTAGGCGGCGAGGAAGGTCTCATAGAAGTGCACAACCGGATCCTCGGTGCGCGTACGGCGTCCGAAGTCGGCAAGAATCGCACTCATGTCCGCTCGTGCGAGCAGTTCGGCGAGTTGGTCGACCGCCCAGGCGATGCGCGGGTCGAGGTCCGGACCGGCGATGGTATTGAACAGTTTGCGAAGGAAGGGGTTGGTCTTCGGTAGCGCGCTGGCCGCGCTTTGACGCGTGAAGCCGCTTGCGCCGGAACTGCAGCGCGCTGCGAACAGGCCGTAGCACAAGGTCTGCGCATACATGTCGGCGAACTGCTTGATGGTGAGCGACTCGATCAGCACTTGGCGAAATGCTTCGAGCTGACCATGGAGCTCACCTTGAGTGCCCTCGGCCGTGAAGGTCTGCTCGATCAACCCGCGGATCAGGCGAGCGAGCCCGGCCATCCGCGTAGCGAGGTCATGTGGCGTGGACTTGAGCGGTATGTCGGCAAGCAGGAATTGGGCAAGCAGCTGTCCGACCTGCGATGCGGCGTCGTCGTTGTGGCGGAGGCGTCCGTCGCGGCCTGGCCGGGGCAGGGATGCAGTGAGGCGGAGCTCGCCATCCAGGTACCAACGGAACTCGATGTAGTCGGTGAGGACCAGATTGGCCAGCGACTCGCGGTAGCGGCCGAGTTGTTCGGAGCGCTCGACCCGGCCGAGGTCGGCACCGACATCCTTGGCTTCGACGTAGCCCAGGGGAACGGTGCCGCGCACGACGATGAAATCGGGGGCGCCGCATTCGATCTGGCGTGGCTCGTTGATTGCGTCCACGTCGGTACCTGCGAGTGCCTCCAGCAGTACCTCCAGTGCCGGCCTGTGCGTGTGCTCGGTTGCGTTCCCGGCACGCAGAGCCTGCTCGATGGTGCCCAGGTAGGTCTTGATCGCGGCGTGTGTCATCCGAGTCCTTGTGTGCGAGCTGGGCGCGGACAGGATAACAATGGCCGCGCGGCGCGCCTTGTCCTGCACGCTGGTCGCCCGATTCGTGGCAGTGCGCTTGGACTCGCCAGTTATACTAGCCGCGTGTTGACACTAGTATAACTGTCGTGGTTATACTAGCTGGCCAATGAAATTAGTATAACCGCATGAATCACTACACCGAACTCTCGCCATCCGCGCAGGCCGCCTACGCCCAGCTGCTCGATGCCACGCAGGCGTCCGAGCTGGCGCGATCGGTGGCGACACTGCGCGGCTCGTTCGCGCGTAAGAAGGTCAAGGGCAGGACCTACTGGTACTTCCAGTACACCGAGGTCTCGGGGGTGCTACGGCAGCTCTACGTGGGTCCCGACAGCGATCGGGTTCGCACACTCATCGAGCATCACCGCGAGGGTGGCCCGACGACGGCGCTGGAACCGCTTGCCCGTTCCGCCATCGTGCTCGGTTGCTCGGCCACGCTGCCAATCCATTTCCGGGTGATGCGGCGCCTCGCAGACTACGGATTCTTCAAGGCAGGCGGCGTGCTCGTTGGCACTCACGCCTTCCTCGCCTTCGGCAACATGCTGGGCGTGCGGTGGGGCGACGCCTCGCGAACCCAGGATGTCGACTTCGCGCACGCCGGCAAGCAGCTGGCAATCGCCTTGCCGACGAATTTGCAGGTGGACACCCATGCAGCGATCGAGTCGCTCGAAATCGGCCTGCTTCCGATTGCCGACCTCGACGGCGGGATGGGCAGCACCTACCTCAGTCCACGCGACCCCGACTTCCAGATCGACTTCCTCACGCCCTTGCATCGCGGCGGCACGGCGCCCTTCCTGCATCCGCAGCTGGGAGTGAAATTGCAGCCACTGAAATTCATGGAGTACCTGCTGGAGGATGTGCAGCAGGCCGCCGTGATGGGCAACGAGGGAGCCGTGCTGGCAACCGTGCCCCATCCCTGCCGCTATGCCTTGCACAAGCTGATGGTCCACGGCGAACGGCCGTTGGCCAAGGCGGTGAAAGCGAACAAGGACTTGCGACAGGCCGCAGCGCTACTGGACTGGTGTCGCACGCGATTCGAACTCGACCTGCGTGAGGCGTGGACGGACCTGGTCCGGCGCGGACCGGGATGGTCGACGCGCGCGATTCGGGGGCGCGATGCGCTTGCACGGACCGCCCCCGACCTGGATTTCCGCGAGTTGCTGCCTGCGCCACGCGTGAAGCACCGCAAGGGGTGACGTGGCCCTCAATCTGCCCGGCTTGCCTTGCGCTGCATGAGCGCGCTCCGTGCGCGACCGCGGCATCGGTCGCCCACGGAGTGGGCTCCTACTGCCGTAGTGGATGTCCAACGAATTCGGTGCGTGCTGTGGGAGCGGGTCGGAACCCACGCTCGTTCGAAGCGAGTCCGGGTCGGCCGGGATCAGGGTGCCGGCGAGTTTGCTTCTTGTCTGAGCCGGCACCCTGATCCCGGTCGGCACGGACCCCCCGAAATCACGGTCAATCTGCCTCGAGCGTCGCGGCTGAAGCCGCTCCTGCAGGGGATTCGAGCGGGACGGGACCCACGCTCGTTCGAAGCGAGTGCGGGTCGGCCGGGATCAGGGTGCCGGCGAGTTTGCTTCTTGTCTGAGCCGGCACCCTGATACCGGTCGGCACGGACCCCCGAAATCACGGTCAATCTGCCTCGAGCGTCGCGGCTGAAGCCGCTCCTACAGGGGCAGGTGGACGTTGCTGGGCGCTGCGTGGGGTCGAAACGAAAACGGGCCGCTCGCGCGGCCCGTCGGGTACTGCAGCCGTTGCGCGGCGGGGGCTAGCGCTTGGCGTCCTTGCGCAGCTGCTCGGCGCGGTCGGTCTTCTCCCACGAGAAGGCGGTGAACTTGTCGGTGTAGACGTGCTCCTTGCCGTCGACGCCGCGCACCTTGTACTCGTAACTGCGCTTCTCCGGCTTGCGGCCGAAGTGGCCGTAGGCGGCGGTGAGGCCGTACATCGGGTGGATGAGGTCGAGCATCTCGACGATGCCGTACGGGCGCAGGTCGA
>JAGOEZ010000045.1:15697-17272 GCA_017997455.1 Lysobacterales bacterium
CCGCGCACCTTGTACTCGTAACTGCGCTTCTCCGGCTTGCGGCCGAAGTGGCCGTAGGCGGCGGTGAGGCCGTACATCGGGTGGATGAGGTCGAGCATCTCGACGATGCCGTACGGGCGCAGGTCGAAGTGCTTGCGCACCAGCTTCTCGATGCGCTCGTCGGAAATGATGCCGGTTCCGAAGGTGGTGACGCTGATCGAGGTCGGCTCGGCCACGCCGATCGCGTAGCTGACCTGGATCTCGCAGCGCTGGGCGAGGCCGGCAGCGACGATGTTCTTGGCCACGTAGCGCGCGGCATAGGCCGCCGAGCGGTCGACCTTCGACGGGTCCTTGCCCGAGAAGGCGCCGCCGCCGTGGCGTGCCCAGCCGCCGTAGCTGTCGACGATGATCTTGCGCCCGGTCAGGCCGCAATCGCCCACCGGCCCGCCGATCACGAACTGTCCGGTCGGGTTGATGTGGATCTGCTTCGCCGGCACCTTCTTCAGCCACTTTTCCGGCAGCACCGGCTCGAGGATGTGCTCGTACACCGCCTCGACCAGGTGCTTGTGCTTGACGTCCGGATCGTGCTGCGTCGACAGCACCACGGCGTCGATGCCGACCGCCTTGTCGTTCTCGTAGCGCAGCGTGACCTGGCTCTTGGCGTCGGGGCGCAGCCACTTGAGCTTGCCCTGCTTGCGCACCTTGGCCTGCTGCTCGACCAGGCGGTGGGCGTAGTAGATCGCCGCCGGCATCAGCTCGTCGGTCTCGTTGCAGGCGTAGCCGAACATCAGGCCCTGGTCGCCGGCGCCCTGCGACTTCGGGTCCTTGCGGTCCACGCCCCGGGCGATGTCGGGCGACTGCTTGCCGATGAGGTTCAGCACGCCGCAGGTGGAGCCGTCGAAACCCACGTGCGAGGAGGTGTAGCCGATCTGGTTGATGACCTTGCGCACCAGGTCCTCGAGGTCGACCCACGCGGTGGTGGTGACCTCGCCGGCGACGATCGCGACGCCGGTCTTCACCAGGGTCTCGCATGCCACGCGGGCGCGCTTGTCCTGCACCAGGATGGCGTCGAGGACGGCGTCGGAGATCTGGTCCGCGACCTTGTCCGGGTGGCCTTCGGAGACGGACTCGGAGGTGAAGAGGTAGCTGCTCATCGCTGGCAAATATCCTTGTATCGGGATAGATGGATAGACGGGGCGCGCATCATAGCGGCGCGGCGGCTCGCAATCTACACCGGCGCCGGTGGCCGTTCCCACCGCGGCATGGGCGCGGTGCAGGCGCCCGTGCGCGCTGGCAGCGCCGGGCCCGCGCGGGGCTGGCGTATCCTGCGCCGGCCGCGGTTCCGCCGCCCGGGGGCGCGATGCCATCCAACCTGCACGCGACACCCGCCCGCCTCGGCTACCAGCCCGCGCTCGATGGCGTGCGCGCGCTGGCGATCGGGCTGGTGGTGCTGTTCAACGCCGGCGCGCCGCCGGTCTTTTCCGGTTTCGTCGGGGTCTGGATCTTCTTCGTCCTCAGCGGCTTCCTGATCACCGGCCTGCTGCTGGAACCGCTGGCCGGGCGCGACCGCGCCGACCTGGGCGCGTTCTACGTGCG
>JAGOEZ010000206.1 GCA_017997455.1 Lysobacterales bacterium
CGGTAGGCCGAGCGGATCTGGTCCGGCGCGCTGCCCCATGAGCCGCCGCGCACCACGCGCCGTTCGCAGCCCCGGTTGACCCACGCGCTGCCGTCCTCGGGCGCGCGCAGGTAGCTGTCGTGCCAGCAGTCGGCGACCCACTCGGAAACGTTGCCATCCACGTCGAACAGACCAAAGGGATTGGCGGGGAAAGACGAAGCCGGCGCCGGCCCCCAGTGGCCATCCGCGTAGCGCGGAAAGCCGCGGGTCCAGCTGCGCTTGGTCCGCGAGTGGTCGCCGTCGCCGGTGAAGTTGCCCAGCACCCGCGTTGGCGGGCGATCGCCCCACCAGTAGCGGTCCTTCGACCCGGCCCGCAATGCGTACTCGAACTCCGCCTCGCTCGGCAGCCGGTAGGCCTCGCCGGTCGCCCGTGTCAGCCACTCCGCGTAGGAATTGGCGTCGTTCCAGCTCACGTGCACCACCGGATCGCCGTCGCGCGCGGCCTCGTTGTTGAAGTCGCGGCGCCAGTCCACGCCCTTGCCGGTGGTCATGCGGCCGCTGGCTTCCTCGTAATAGGTCGAGTCGCCGTGCAGCTCGGCGTCGGTCTCGTAGCCGACGGTCTCGACGAAGCGCCGGAACTGGCCCACCGTCACCTCGGTGCGTCCCAGGGCCACGGCATCCCCGATCGTCACCTTGCGCCGCGGCCCCTCGCTGGGCTTGCGGCCGCGCTCGCTGTCGGCCGAACCCATGGTGAACTCGCCGATCGGGATCACCACCATCGGCGGCCCCGACCCGGTGCGGTCGAGGAACGGATCCTCGAAGGACTCGCCCGGCCCGAAGTGGTCGTAGGTGCGCGCGTCGCTGACCCGCTGGCGCAACGAGCCGATGGCCTCGGGCGCGGCGCCGAGGGCTTCGGCGCGCGCCAGCAGTTCGGCCGCGCGATCGACGTCGCGCGCGTCCAGCGCCATGCCGGCGCGATCGATCAGGCCCTCGGCCCGGCGCTGCTGCAACTCGACGATCCGCGTCCGGGTGGCGAGCTGTTGCTGCGAGCCCGGCAGGATCGCGCCGGCCAGCGCCAGCAGTCGGTCCGCGTCGGCGAACTCGTCGACGCTGGCAGCCGCCAGCGCGCCCTCCAGCACCAGTGCCTCGATCTCGGCCAGGCCCTTGCTGGCGGCGCGATTGCGCGGATCCAGCGCCTGCGCCGCGCGATAGCTGTCGAGGGCGCTGGCTCCCTCGGGCTCGAAGCGCTGCCCCGCCACCATGCGCTGCGCGCCTTCGTTCAGCAATGCCGCCACCTGCGGCTGCTGCTGCAGGCGCCGCGCCAGCGTCGCCGCGCGTTCCGAGGCCCGCGGCTGCTCGGCAACCGCGGCCAGCAGTTCGTTGGCCGGGCGCTCGTCGCCGTCATCCAGCGCGGTGTCGGCAAGGTCGAAGGCATCGTTGAGCGTGCGCTCCAGGCCCTCGTTCGCGCGCGCGTTCGCGGGGTCGACTTCCAGCGCCGCCTCGTACCAGTAGGCGGCGCTGTCGTCGAGCGGCAACACCAGGCGCCCGGCCTCGACGGCGGCGACCGCGCGCAGCAGGGCATCGTCCAGGGTGGCCTGCGCCTTGGCGTCGAGCACGACAGCCGCGACCTCGGGCGCAGGCGTCTCCGCGACGGGCTCAGGCGCGTCGGCGGCGACGACGGGGGGCGGCGGCTGGTCGGCGGCGGCACGCGCGATCGCCTCCGCACGCACGCGCTCGGCGGCCGCCTCGTAATCGGCGCTGATCTGGGCCGTCTCGTCCTCGCCGGTCGCGGGCGCCTCCTCGCCGCGCCAGCGGTAGGCGAAGGCCAGCGCCAGCATCAGCAGGCCCACCACGCCGCCCCAGGCCGCCTTGTCGCGCAGGTTCAGGTTCACCGGATTCCGCACTGCGCGCGTGAAGCGCGCCCGCGTGCGACCATAGGCGATGACGCCGCAGTGCCGCAACAGCGGCGCGCGGGCAGCGCCAACTCCATTCACTCCCGGTTGCAAATGGCCAACATCCTGACCCAGGCCCCGGCGCTGGCCGAACTGGCCGAGCGCCTTGCGCAATGCGATCGCATCGGGCTCGACACCGAGTTCATGCGCGTGCGCACCTTCCTGCCCGAACTCGCCCTGATCCAGTTGCGCGTCGACGGGGAAACCCTGCTGGTCGACCCGGTCGCGTTGCCGCAACTGGCGCCGCTGTCCGCGCCGCTGCGCCAGGACGCGCCGCTCAAGCTCATGCATTCGGCCAGCGAGGACCTGCTCGCGCTGGCGCCGGTGGCTGGCGGCGCATTGCGCGGCCTGTTCGACACCCAGGTCGCGGCCGCCTTCGCCGGCCTCGGTGCCGGCATCGGCTACCAGCGCCTGGTGCAGGAAATGCTCGGCGTGACGCTGCCCAAGTCCGAGACGCGGTCCAACTGGCTGGCGCGGCCCCTGAGCACCGCGCAGCTCGAATACGCCGCCGCCGACGTCGAGCACCTGCCGCCGCTGCACGAGCTGCTGCTCGAACGCCTGGAGCGCCGCGGCATGCAGGCCTGGTGCGCCGAGGAGTGCGCGCGCATGGCCCGCGACGCCGCCGACGACAGCCCGCCGGACAATCCGCACTGGGAGTTCCGCAACGGCTGGCGCTGGCCGCTCGACGTGCAGGCGCGGCTCAAGCGCCTGCTGGCGTGGCGCGAAGAGGTCGCGCGTCGCATCGACAAGCCGCGCAACTGGATTTACGACAATCCCGGCCTCGCGGCGCTCGCGCTGGAACCCCCGCGCTCCACCGTTGCCCTGGGCGAGCGCACGCGCCAGCAGCGCTCGTTCCCGAAGCGCGAACTGGAGTCCCTGCTGCGCCTCGTGGCGCAGCCGGTGACGGACGAGGAGCGGGTCCTGGCACCGATCCCCGCCCCGCTCGACGACGCGCAGGAGCAGCGCTTCGAGGCGCTCAAGGCCCGGGTCGCCGCGCGCGCCGCCGAACTCGACCTGCCGCCGGCACTGATTGCCTCGCGACGCGTGCTCGAAGCCGTGGTGCGCGGACTGGCCGACCCGGACGAGACCGGCGGCTGGCGTGCGCAGGTGCTGGGAACGCCGCTGGAATCGGCCGCCTGAGCCCCGCCGCCGGGGCTAGCCCCTCGGCAGGCCTTCCGTTATCATGCGCGGCCTTTCGCGGGGGCAATGCCCTTTCGAACGTGGGCCGGTAGCTCAGCTGGGAGAGCGCTGCGTTCGCAATGCAGAGGTCGGGAGTTCGATCCTCCTCCGGTCCACCAATTCCACCCATGGCGGTCACGACGCAGCGGACGCTTCCGCCGTCCGATGCGATCGTGTAGCAGCAGGAAAGGATGCCTCGACGGCATCCTTTCCTGCATCAGGGCGCAGGATTCCCGCCGCCACGGCGGTAGTCCCCCACCCCACCCACCCCGCCACCCTCACCCCCCACCCAGGAAGTCCTTCTTCCCCAGCTCCACCCCGTTGTGGCGCAGGATGTTGTACGCCGTCGCCGCGTGGAAATGGAGGTTCGGCAGCACATAGCCGAACAGGTAATCCCGCCCGCTCAACTCCAGCGTGCGATCGCGCTGCGGCACCTTGATCGGGCGTTCCTCGCCGCCCTCGATCAAGGCGCGATCGATGCTGGCTACGAAGGCCAGGGTCTTGCCGATCCGCGCGCGCAGTTCGTCGAAGCTGGTCTCGTTGTCCTCGTGCCGGGGCGGCTCCATCCCCGCCAGCCGCGCCGCGCCCGACTTGGCCATGTCGCAGGCGATCTGGACCTGCCGCAGCAGCGGGAACATGTCGGGGTACAGGCGCGCCTGCAGCAGGTTCGCGGGGTCGTAGCCCTTGTGCGCCACGTGGGTCGCGGCTTTGACCAGGATCTGCTCCAGCGCGTTGAGCTGGCGGCGGAAGGGGCCGACGGAGGCTTCGTACATCGTGAGCGGCATGGCGGGTACTCCTTGGGGACCCGACTAGCGTTGCACATCGCCCTGCGTTCGGGAGGGGCGGGATCGGACAAGATGCCAAGCCGTGGCTAGAATCGCTCGCCTGCTGCCCGTTATGCAGGGACGCCGAACGGAGTTGCCGCAGGGACGCTGGCGGCAGAATAGGATTTCCAGTGGCCCCGTAGCTCAGTTGGATAGAGCGCGCCCCTCCTAAGGGCGAGGTCGTACGTTCGAATCGTATCGGGGCCGCCAACTACTCCCTCCTGTGGCCTCATCCTGGGGCAAGCCGGGGTGACGCCTCCGCGGTGACCGGTCGCATTCCGCGATCCCCGCCACACTCGCCCCCGACCGGCTCCGGTAGTCTCGGCGCCCAGGGCCTGCACGCCACGGGGATCGCATCATGCGACTTGCTTGCCGCATTGCCACAGGCGCCGCCCTTGTGGCGGTCTCCACGCTGGTCGCCGCGCAGACGGTGCCGCCCGGTTTCCAGGTCAGCACCGCATTCTCCGGTCGCACCAACCCGACCGCGGTGCGCTTCGCGCGCGATGGCCGCGTGTACATCGCGCAGAAGAGCGGCCAGATCTACGAGTACGACAGCATCGCCGACACCTCGGGCGTGCAGGTCGCCGACCTGCGCACCAACGTGCACAACTTCTGGGACC
>JAGOEZ010000046.1 GCA_017997455.1 Lysobacterales bacterium
TGCTGGCCAAGGCGACCCTGCGCCCGCTCAAGGCCATGGCGGTCGCGGCGCAGGACGCGGCGGGCGGCAACTACCAGGCGCGGCTGGGCTTGCGCGGCGGCGACGAACTGGCGCAGCTCTCGCAGGCTTTCGACCGCTTGTTGTCCGACCTGCGCGAGAAGAGCGACATGGCGGGCTACGTGAGCAACCTGTCGCGCTTCCTGCCCGACCCGGGCCAGGAAACCCCGGTGCAGAGCTTCGTCACGCGACCCGAAGAGGCGGCGCGCGCGGTCGAGGCGCCGCAGCGCGAGCGCCTGGTGCTGGTCGGCCTCGACCTGCGCCAGTTCGCGCAGCCGGTGCCCGCCGGCGGGGCGGAAGCGGCCCTGGCATCGATGGCGGCGCGGACCGCGGCGATCGCCGCCACCGCGGCGCGCCATGGCGGGCGCCTGCTGAGCCACTCGGGCTCGCACGCGATCGTCGGCGTGGGCGGGGCCGAGCGAATCCTGGTGGCGTTGCACGTCGCGCGCGAGTTGCTCGCGGCCGATGCCAGCGCGGCGGCGGCGATGATGGAAGGCGACGTGGCCTGGGGCAGTATCGCGGCCGACGGCGCGAACCTGCGGGTGGCGCTCGGCCCGGCCTGCTTCGCGATCGACCGCCTGCTGGCGGAGGCCGGCGCGGGCGCCCTGCTGCTGCCGCGCCCGCTGGGCGACGCGATCAAGGCCATGGTCGGCGAGGACGCGGTCGGCGTGGTCAAGGGCGCGTCGTCGGGCAAGTCGTACTACGGGCTCGGGGCGCATGCCTTCGCGCTGCTGCCGCCGGCGCCCGCGAAAGCGCCAGCCGCGGAGGTCGCGCAGGCGACCGTGGCGCGGCCGCTGGTGGCGCCCGCGCCGCCAGGCGAGCGCGAACTGGCGCCGGGTTCGCGCTTCGGCGGCCGCTACGAGATCCTGGCCGTGCTCGGCGAGGGCGGCATGGGCGTGGTCTACAAGGCGCGCGACATCGAGCTCGACGACGTGGTCGCGCTCAAGATGCTCAAGGCCGCCGCGCTGCTCGACGGCGAGCAACTCGAGCGGCTCAAGAGCGAGATCAAGCTGGCGCGCAGGATCACCCATCCCAACGTGCTGCGCACCTTCGATTTCGGCGAGTCCGAAGGCCGGCCCTACATCTCGATGGAGTACGTGCGCGGCATGACCTTGCGCTACCTGCTGCGCCAGGCCGGGCGGATCCCGTATTCGGCGGGGCTGCGCATCGCGCGCCAGCTCGCGGCGGGACTGGGCGCGGCGCATGCGGTGGGCGTGCTGCACCGGGACATCAAGCCGGAGAACCTGATCCTGGAAGCCAGCGGCAACGCCAAGCTGATGGACTTCGGCATCGCGCGTCCGCTGCGGCGCTCGGAGCCCGGCCAAACCCAGCCCGGCATGTACGTCGGCACGCCGAATTACTCCGCGCCGGAGCAGCTGGCTGGCGACGAGGTCGACCAGCGTGCCGACATCTACGCCAGCGGCGTGCTGTTGTGCGAGATGTTCTGCGGCAAGCTGCCCTACGGCGGCCAGAACACCATGGAGATCTACCTCGCGCAGATGCAGGGCGAACCGGTGCGTCCCAGCGAGCACTGGCCGGAGATCCCGCCGGCGCTGGAGGCCGCGATCCTGCGCTGCATCGAGCGCGACCCGGCGCGGCGCTACCAGGATGCCGAGGCGCTGGCGCAGGCGCTGGCGGAACTGCGGGCGTGAGCGCGCGCGGCGGCACGATCGCCGGCTGGGCGCTGGTGCTGGCGAACCTGCCGGCCCTGGCGCAGGACGAGGATCCGTTGCTGGCCGCGCTCGACGAACCCGCGCCCAGCGCCTGGAGCCTGTTCGGCGACGCCTTGCTGCGCTACGACCGCGTGACCGGGCTCGCGAACCGGCCCGACGGGGTCGAGCGCTGGCGTAGCCGCGCGCGCTTGGGCGCACTGTGGAGCGGCGAGGCGCTGCAGTTCGGCGTCGCCGCCGAGGGCGCGCTGGGCAGCGATGCCAACAGCGACAACGTGCGCAACAACGACAACGAGCGCAGCGACGACTTCAACCTCGACCAGGCCTGGCTGCGCTGGAACTACAGTGACGACGGCGCCGTGCTGCTGGGCAAGGCCGGATTCGGGCTCGCGCTGGGCGCGATGCTGTGGGACGAGGACCTGCGCCCGGTCGGTGTCACCTTCGAGCACGCCGTGGCGGTGGGCGAGCGGCAGCGCTTGGGGCTGGCCGGCGGTTACGTGCTCGGCGACCTGCTGTACGGCGACGACTCGCGCATCGGCGCGCTGCAGGCGACCTGGGCCTGGCACGAGGGCGAGCCGCGCAATGGCAGCGTGGCGCTCACGTACCTCGACTACAGCGACCTCGACACGCTCACCCGCAAGGGCCTGGCCCGCACCAACCGGACCAGCGGCGGGCGCCTCGTGAGCGATTACCGGATCCTCGACCTCAACGGCGGACTGGCCTTCGAACTGGCCGGCCAGCCCCTGCGCCTGGGCTTCGACCTCGCGCACAATTTCGGCGCCGACGACCAGGCGGACGCCGCCCGCGGCGAACTGGTCTGGGGCGACAGCGACCAGCGCGGCGCCTGGGAACTGGGCTACGCGTACCAGCGGATCCAGCGCGATGCCGCCATGGCGGCCTTCAACTCCGACGACTGGTGGTTCCACAGCTGGGTGCGCGGGTTCGGGGTCTGGGCCGGCTATGGCCTCGGCGACCACTGGAGCCTGCGCCTGACCGGGTTTCGCGAGCGCCGCGATGGCCAGTCGCAGCACGTCGAGCGCGTGCTGCTCGACCTGGTGGCGAATTGGTAAGGCCGGCAGGACGTTATGCTACATTCCGGTGAACCAGTGCGAGCGGGGGCCGTTGCGTGCGCCTGAGCTTCCCCAAGGGCGAGCACCAGGACGTGATCGTCCAGCCGGGCGATGTCACCATCGGTTCGGCGCCGGACAATCAGGTCGTGATCGCGCGCGATGGCATCCAGGCCCATCACGCCAGCATCGTCGTCGACCAGCGCGGCTACACCCTGTTCGTGCGCGACCGCGATGCGCGCAACCACGTCAACGCGCGGCCGGTGCGCGAGATCGCGCTGCTGCGGCTGGGCGACGTGGTCAGCCTCAACGACACCAACGTGGTGCTCAAGCCCGACTACGACGAGAACATCACCGGGCTGGTGCCGCCGCCGGCAGGAGAGTCAGCGATGTCCGCGCAGGATGAGGGCGGCAATGAAACGCGATACCGCCAGGCGCCGCCGAAGGCGGTGTTGCGCGGCGTCTCCGGGCCATTCTTCGGCAAGGTGGTGCCGATCCACGGGCGCCTCGTGATCGGGCGCGGCGACGACTGCGGCCTGGTGCTCGACGAGCCCGAGATGTCGCGCGCGCACGCCTCGATCGAGGTCACCGAGGGCGAGATCTACCTGCGCGACCTGGGCTCGACCAACGGCACCTTCGTCAACGGCGTGCAGGTCCGCGACGCGACCCTGTACTCGGGCGACCAGATCGCGTTCGACCGCAACCGCTTCCTGATCGAGGCACCGGGCATGCCGGTGCGTCGCGCCGATGCGCGTCCGGGCGCCGCCGAGCCGCGCGCGCAACCGCAGGTGACCCAGACCATGCGCGCGATCCGCGCCGAGGCGCCGGCTGCGCCGCCGGTCGAAAGCAAGCCGGCGCCGTCCGGCAGCCAGGGCGTGTGGTGGTTGCTGGGCGCCGCGGTGCTCATCGCGCTGGGCCTCGCCCTGCTGTTCCTGGGCTTCCGCTGAGCGACGGCACCCGGCCGGCGGTGACGACCCGCGCGATCCGGCGCCACGGCAGCCGTGCCAGCAGCAGCACGGCCAGCAGCACGGCGTAGACCACCGGTTCGAGCCGGGCGATGGCCGTGCCCGATTTCACCACCCACACGAAGTGCAGCACCGCGAGGATGCCCACGGCATACACCACGCGGTGCAACTGGCCCCAGCGACGGCCCAGCCGGCGCATCGCTGCACGGGTCGAAGTCGCCGCCAGCGGCACCAGCAGCAGCCAGGCCGTGAAGCCGACCGTGATGTAGGGACGCTTGGCGATCTCGTCGAAGACCTGCGTCCAGTAGCCGCCGAGATCGAGCGCGAGGTAAACGCCAAGGTGCGCCGTGGCGTAGGCGAACGCCCACAGCCCGAGCATGCGCCGCCAGGAAACCAGGCTGGCGAAACCGGTCAGGCGCCGCAACGGGGTCACCGCCAGGGTCGCCAGCAGCAGGCGCAGGGCCCAGCGTCCGAGTTCATGCTCGAGTTGCGCCACCGGATCGGGGCCCAGGTCCTGGCGCCAGATCGCGTAGCCGATGAACGCCAGGGGCAAGGCGCAGGCCGCATGCGCCAGCAGCCTGGCCGCGGGACGCCACGGCATCAGTGGTTGGCCTTGAGGTCCATGCCGGCGTATAGCGACGCGACCTGTTCCGCGTAGCCGTTGAACGGCAGGGTCGCGATCCGGGAAGGCGCGAGGCTGAAGCCGCCGCTGATGCGGCGCTCGGTGGCCTGGCTCCAGCGCGGATGGCTCACGTCCGGGTTGACGTTGCTGTAGAAACCGTACTCGTCCGGCGCCGCCTGGTTCCACGAGGTTGGCGGCTGCCGCTCCGTGAACTCGATCCGGACGATGCCCTTGATGCCCTTGTAGCCGTACTTCCACGGCACGACCAGGCGCAATGGCGCGCCGTTCTGGTTCGGCAACTCGCGGCCATAGACCCCGACCGCCAGCAGCGCGAGGGGATGCATGGCTTCATCGATCCGCAGCCCCTCGCGGTAGGGCCAGTCCAGCGCCGGGTAGCGTTGCCCCGGCATGCGCTCGGGCGCGTGCAGCGTGGTGAAGGCGACGTATTTCGCGCGCGAGTCGGGTTCGAGCCTGGCGATGAGGTCGCGCAGCGGGATGCCCACCCACGGGATCACCATCGACCAGGCCTCGACGCAGCGCATGCGGTAGATCCGCTCCTCGAGCGCGTGCGGCGCGAGCAGGTCCTCGAGCGCGAAAGTGCCGGTCCGCCCGGCGTGGCCGGCGACCGTGACGGTCCACGGCCGGGCCTGGAAATCACGCGCGTTGCGCGCCGGATCGTCCTTGCCGGTGCCGAACTCGTAATAGTTGTTGTAGGTGGTGAGGTCGCGCCAGCCGGTCAGCGCCTCGTCGCTCGAGTAGGGGCCCTTGCGCACGCCGTCCAGCACCCGGCCGCTGGGCGCGTCGGCAGCGGCGACCGGGTCCGGCGTCGCCTCGGCGCAGCCGCCGACGCTGCCAGCCACGAGCGCTGCCGCCGAGGCTGCGATGAACTCGCGCCGGCGCTGCCAGATCGGCTCCGGCGTGACGTGGCTCTCCGGGAGGCTGGGCAGTCGGAACTTCGTCATGGAAACCTGCCGTGGGTTGCAAACAGACCGAGCGAACCGCGAAGACCTTACATCGCGGGAGGATGCACGCCGCGTGACAAGCCAGGTCGAACCAGTGCCGGTTGCCCGAGCGGCACGGACCCGTCCGCGGGTCTCGATCCAGGGTGGCCGCCACCGGCGTTTCCCATGCTGCGATGCCGCATGGTAGTGTCCGTACATCCCCGTACGGAGGTGCCGCCAGCCGGCTGGCTGCAGCGCGCGCGTGGCCTCCCGCCGGGTCCAGCGATCCAGACCGGAGGACGTGATGTCGCGCGGCTACAACTTCAGTTCGGGACCGGCGGCGCTGCCCGAACCGGTCCTGCGCCAGGCGCAGGCCGAGTTGCTCGAATGGGGCGGCGAACGCGCCTCGGTGCTCGAGGTCTCGCACCGCGGCAAGGCATTCATGGCCCTGGCCGCGGAGTCCGAGCGCGACCTGCGTGACTTGCTGGCCGTGCCGTCCAACTACCGCATCCTGTTCCTGCAGGGTGGTGCGACGCAGCACTTCGCCCAGATCCCGATGAACCTGGCCCGCGGCGCAGGCGCCGACTACGTGGTTAGCGGCTCGTGGGGCCAGAAGGCGGTCAAGGAAGCCGCGGCGATGTGCAAGGCGCGGGTTGCCGCCAGCAGCGAGGCCGACGGTTTCCTGCGCCTGCCCGCGCGCGAATCCTGGCAGCTCGACGCCGCCGCCGCCTACGTCCACGTCACGCCCAACGAGACCATCGGTGGCGTGGAGATGCACGAAACCCCCGACACCGGCGCGGTGCCGCTGGTCGCGGACATGTCCTCCAACATCCTGTCGCGGCCGCTGGACGTGGCGCGCTACGGGCTGATCTATGCGGGGGCGCAGAAGAACATCGGCGCCTCGGGGCTGGTGGTCCTGATCGTGCGCGACGACCTGCTCGAGCGCTGCCCGGCCGCATTGCCGTCCATCTACAGCTACGCGGCGCACGCGAAGGAGGGCTCGCTGCTCAACACGCCCAACACCTTCGGCTGGTACCTCGCCGCGCTGGTCTTCAAATGGCTCAAGGCCGAAGGCGGCCTCGCGGCGATGGGCGAGCGCAACGCGGCCAAGGCGGCGCTGCTGTACGACTACATCGACGGCTCGGGCTTCTATTCCAATCCGATCGAACGCGCCGCGCGCTCGCGCATGAACGTGCCGTTCCGGCTCGCCGACGAAGCGCTGGACGAGGCCTTCCTGAAGGAGTCCAGCGCCGCCGGCCTGCTCGCGCTCAAGGGGCACCGCTCGGTGGGCGGCATGCGCGCCTCGATCTACAACGCAATGCCGCTGGCGGGCGTGCAGGCGCTGGTGGATTTCATGCAGGATTTCGCGCGCCGCCATGGTTGATCCTGTAGGAGCGGCTTCAGCCGCCGCTTCGATGAAATCAGGGGTCGCGCGCAGCGCGACAATCACTCCCCCTCCCCCTTGAGGGGGGAGGGCAATGGGTGGGGGTGAACGTCAGCGCGGAGTCGCTTCAGGAATGGCAGGACCGGTCGCCGCTCAAGCCGCTCCCACAATTCCAGTATCCACAGGACCGATCGCACGCCATGTACAAGATCCAGACCCTCAACAACATCTCCAAGCTGGGCCTGTCGCGCTTCCCGCTCGGCCAGTACACGGTCGGCAACGAGATCGCCGAGCCCGACGCGGTGCTGCTGCGCTCGGCCGACATGCACAAGCTCGCGATCCCGGCGTCGCTCAAGGCCGTGGGTCGCGCCGGCGCCGGCACCAACAACATCCCGGTCGCGGAGATGTCGAAGCACGGCATCCCGGTCTTCAACGCGCCTGGCGCCAATGCCAATGCGGTGAAGGAACTGGTGGTGGCGGGGATGCTGCTGGCCGCGCGCAACCTCGGCGAGGCGCTGGACTTCGCCAACCGGCTCGGCGACCGCCCCGATGCCGAGCAGGCGATGGAAGCGGAGAAGAAGCGCTTCGTCGGCAGCGAGCTGAGCGGGCACGTGCTCGGCGTGGTCGGCCTCGGCGCGATCGGGGTCAAGGTGGCCAACGCCGCGCGCGCGCTGGGCATGACCGTGTTCGGCTTCGATCCGCACATGACCGTGGACGGCGCCTGGCAGCTCAGCGCCGACGTGATCAAGGCCGGCAGCCTGACCGAGCTGTACGCGGCCGCGGACTACATCAGCTTCCACGTGCCGCTCAACGATGGCACCCGTGGCATCTACGGCGACGCGGCGCTGGCCGTGTCCAAGCACGGCGTGGTCCTGCTCAACTTCGCCCGTGATGGCATCATCGACCCGGGCGCGCTGGCGCGCGGGCTCGCGGAGGGTCGCATCGGCCGCTATGTCACCGATTTTCCCAAGCCCGGGCTGGCCGGCGACCAGCGCGTGATCGCGTTGCCGCACCTGGGGGCTTCGACGGCCGAGGCCGAGGAGAATTGCGCGCTGATGGTGGTCGACCAGCTGCGCGATTTCCTCGAGAACGGCAACATCAGCAACGCGGTCAATTTCCCCGCCACGCGCATGGTGCGCGCCGGCTCGCACCGGATCTGCATCGCCAACCGCAACGTCCCCAACATGATCGGGCAGATCTCGCACGTGCTGGGCAGCGCCGGGCTCAACATCGCGCAGATGCACAATGCCTCGCGCGGCGAGCTGGCCTACAACCTGGTCGACGTCGAGAGCGCGGTGCCCGAGGCGGTCCAGCGCGAGCTGGCGGCGATCGAGGGCATCCTGTCGGTGCGGGTGGTCTGAGGAGCGGTCCATGGCGACCAGGCGCAAGGCGAAGGCGGCGGGGAAGGCGGCGGCAGGCAAGCGCGCGGCGCAGTCGGCGGGCGCGCGGCGACCGGGCAAGTCGCTGGCGAAGCCCGACCTGGGCGAAGTGCGCGTGCGCATCGACGCCATCGACCTGCAGATCCAGAGCCTGATCCAGGAACGCGCCGGGTTCGCGCGCCTGGTCGGCGCGGCGAAGGGGCCGCTCAAGGCCGCGGTCGAGTACTACCGGCCCGAGCGCGAGGCCCAGGTGCTGCGGCGCGTGGTCGACCGCAACGAGGGCCCGCTGAGCGACGAGGTGCTGGTGCGCCTGTTCCGCGAGGTGATGTCGGCCTGCCTCGCGCAGCAGGAGCCGCTGCGGATCGGCTACCTCGGTCCCGAGGGCACCTTTTCGCAGCAGGCCGTGCACAAGCATTTCGGCCACTCGGCCCACGGCCTGCCGTTGTCGACCATCGAGGAGGTGTTCGAGGAGGTCGAGGCCGGCAACGCCGACTTCGGCGTGGTGCCGGTCGAGAACTCGGGGCAGGGCACGATCCAGTCCACCCTCGACATGTTCCTGACCTCCACGCTCAAGATCTGCGGCGAGGTCGAACTGCGCGTGCACCAGTACCTGCTGTCGCGCACCGGCCGCATCGAGGACGTCGAACGGGTCTATTCGCACCCGCAGTCGCTGGCCCAGTGCAAGTCCTGGTTGCGCCAGCACGTGCCCAATGCCGAACGGCTGCCGGTGGCGAGCAATGCCGAGGCGGCGCGTCGCTCGCGCACCGCCGACGACGCCGCGGCGATCGCGGGCGAATCGGCCGGCAAGGTCTACGGGCTCAAGGTCGTGGCCGGCCCGATCGAGGACCGGCCGGACAACACCACGCGCTTCCTGGTGCTGGGGCGCAACCTGTTCCCGGCCTCGGGCAACGACCGCACGTCGCTGCTGGTGTCGGTGCACGACCGGCCCGGCGCCCTCTACAGCGTGCTGCGCCCGCTGGCCGAGCACGGCATCAGCATGAACCGGATCGAGTCGCGGCCGGCGCACCAGGGCAAGTGGGTGTACGCCTTCTTCATCGACGTCTCGGGCCACGTCGAGGACCCGGCGATGCAGGCGGTGCTGGGCGAACTGGGCGAGTTCGCCGATGCCGTGCGGATCCTGGGTTCGTACCCGGTCGCCGTGCTCTGATGGCGGGCGGGCAGCCCCGCGACCGACCCGGTCCGATGCCACTCGAACCCAACCCGATCGTCGCGCGCCTGCGGGCCTACGATCCGGGCCACGACCTGCCGTCGCTGCGGCTGCGCCACGGCCCGGCGCTGGCCGAGCTGGGTTCGAACGAGAATCCCTACGGCCCGAGTCCGCGCGTGCTGCAGGCGCTGCGCACGCTGGCCGCCGAGGAGGTCTACCGCTATCCGGACCCGCAGGGACTGGGACTGCGCCGCGCACTGGCCGCGCAACTGGGTGTCGAACCCGCGGAGATCTGCCTCGGCAACGGCTCGCACGAGCTCCTGATGCTGCTCGCGCAATGCTTCGCCGCGCCCGGCGACGAGGTGGTCCACAGCGAGTTCGGCTTCGCCGTGTTCGCGATCGCGACCGCCGCGGTGGGCGCAACGCCGCGGATCGTGCCGGCCTTGCCAACCGGGCATCCGCAGCGGCGCGGGCACGATCTTGCGGCCATCGCCGCCGCGGTCGGCCCACGCACCCGCCTGGTCTATCTCGCCAATCCCAACAATCCCACCGGGACCTGGTTCGACCGGGCCGAACTCGAGGCCTGCCTGCGCGCCATCCCGGCCGATGTGCCGGTGGTCGTGGACGAGGCCTACCACGAGTACGTCACCGAGCCCGCGATCGGCAGCGCGCTGGCGCTGCGTGCGCGGCACCCGAACCTGGTCGTGACCCGCACCTTCTCCAAGGGCCATGGCCTGGCGGGCTTGCGCGTCGGCTACGCCATCGCGGATGCGGCGGTCGTCGCGATCCTCAATCGGCTGCGCGAGTCCTTCAACGTCGGCGGCCCATCGCTGCTCGCCGCCACGGTGGCCCTGGACGATCCGGGGCACGTCGCGACGACCCGCGACGGCACCCGCGCGATGCGCGAGCAGCTGGCGCGCGAACTGCAATCGCTGCCGCTGCAGGTCACGCCCTCGCAGACCAATTTCCTCCTGCTCGATTTCGGGCGCGATGCGGCGCCGGTCGAGCGCGGCCTGTACGAGCGCGGCGTGGTGGTGCGGCCGATGGGCGGCTACGGGTTGCCGCAATGCCTGCGGGTCAACCTCGGCCGCGAGGATGAGAACGCGCGTTTCCTCGCCGCCCTGCGCGAGGTGCTGGCGTGAGCGGCGCGGCGACGCTCGATTGGCTGGCGCGGCCGGCGCAGGCGCTGCGCGGGCGCGTGCGCGTGCCCGGCGACAAGTCGATCTCGCACCGCGCGATGATGCTCGGCAGCCTGGCCGAAGGCGTGACCCGCGTGCGCGGATTCCTCGAAGGCGAGGACACCCTGGCCACCGCGGCCGCGTTCCGGACCATGGGCGTGCGCATCGACGCAGCCGGGGCGGGCGAACGCGTGGTGCACGGGGTCGGCCTCGGCGGCCTGCAGGCGCCGCGCGGACCGATCGATTGCGGCAATGCCGGCACCGGGATGCGCCTGCTGGCCGGCGTGCTGGCGGCGCAGCCCTTTCCCAGCATCCTGGTCGGCGACGACTCCTTGAGCCGGCGCCCGATGCGCCGGGTGCTCGATCCGCTGGCCCGCATGGGCGCACGCATCGACGCCAGCGCGGCCGGTACCGCGCCCTTGCGGATCGCCCCGGCAACGGGCGGCCTGCACGGCATCGACTACGAGAGCCCGGTGGCCAGCGCGCAGGTGAAATCCTGCGTCCTGCTGGCCGGATTGCGCGCCGCCGGGCGCACGCGGGTCGCCGAACCGCACCCGACCCGCGACCATACCGAGCGGATGCTCGAGGCCTTCGGCTGGCCGGTGGAGCGCGACGGGCGCTGGACCGGCGTGCGCGGCGGCGCGCGGCTGCGGGCCTGCGACATCGAGGTGCCGGCCGATTTTTCCTCGGCCGCCTTCTTCCTGGTCGCGGCCTCGATCGTCCCGGGTTCCGAACTGGTGCTCGAGCGCGTGGGCTTGAACCCGCTGCGGACCGGGTTGCTGCACGCGTTGCGGCTCATGGGCGCCGATATCGAGGTGCAGGCGCAGGGCATGGCCGGGGGCGAGCCGATCGGCGACCTGCGGGTCCGTCATGCGCCGCTGCGCGGGATCGAGGTGCCGGTCGAACTGGTGCCGGACATGATCGACGAGTTCCCGGCCCTGTTCGCGGCCGCGGCCTGCGCCACGGGCCCGACCACCGTGCGCGGCGCGGCCGAGCTGCGGGTCAAGGAAAGCGACCGCATCGCGGTGATGGCGGCGGGATTGCGCGGCCTCGGCGTACCGGTGCGGGAACACGATGATGGCGCCACCATCGACCCGGCCCCGGTGCGCGCGGGCGCGGTGGCGTCGGCCGGCGACCACCGTTGCGCCATGAGCTTCGCGGTCCTGGCCGCGGCCGGAACCGGCGTGGTGCGGATCGGGGACTGCGCCAACGTCGCGACCTCGTTCCCCGGATTCGTGGAACTGGCGACCGCGGCCGGCATGGAACTGGCTGCCACCCCGCGGGACTGAACCCGGCCGGCCCCCTACAATGGCCGCCATGTCCGCCCCGCTTCCCGCCGTCCTGACCATCGACGGGCCCTCCGGGTCCGGCAAGGGCACCATCAGCCGGGCGGTGGCCGAGCAGTTGGGCTGGCATTTCCTCGATTCCGGGGCGCTCTACCGGGCGGTGGGGCTGGCGGCCAGCTGGTCCGACCTCGACCTGACCGATGGCGATGCGGTGGCCCGGATCGCCGAGACCACCGAAGTCCGCTTCGTCGACCGTCCGGGCGACGACCCGCAGGTCTACGTGAACGGGGTCGAGGCCAGCGCGGAACTGCGCACCGAGACCTGCGGTGCCACCGCCTCGGCGATCGCCGCGATCCCGGCCGTACGGGCCGCGCTGGTGGAAAAACAGCGCTCTTTCCGTCGTCCGCCGGGCCTGGTGGCCGACGGCCGCGACATGGGCACGGTCATCTTCGCCGACGCCCCGTACAAGGTATTCCTGACCGCCAGCGCCGGGGAACGCGCCGAGCGTCGCTATAAGCAGTTGAAGCAAAAGGGAATGGACGTTACACTCGCCGCCCTTTTGCGCGAGATTCTCGCGCGCGATGCCCGCGACGCCCAGCGTCCGGTCGCGCCGCTCAAGCCCGCTCCCGATGCGGTCCTGATCGACACGTCCGGCACGCCGATCGAGACGGTGGTCGCGCGCGTGCTGGCCCTGGTGCGGACGCACCCGGCGCCGGTCCGCGCGTAGCGCGCGCCCGACGGCGCCGCCGCGCCGGGTTCCGCAGTCGAATTTCCGCGGCCGCGAGGCTGCGGCAGGTCCCGCGCCGGTGTGGCGCGGGTTGTTCCATGTGGTGCGGAGACCCCGTACCCGCAACCGGTGGGCCGGCAACCAGAACCGTCCGGCCTGATCATCAACCAGGAATCATCATGACTGAGAGTTTTGCGGATCTGTTCGAGTTCAGCCAGCAAAGTCTGGCCAAGCTCAAGCCCGGCGCGATCGTCCTCGGCACGGTCGTCGAAATCCGCGCCGACGTGGTCGTCATCAATGCCGGCCTCAAGAGCGAAGGCATCATCCCGATCGAACAGTTCAAGAACGACCGCGGTGAGCTGGAAGTGGCCGTTGGCGACGAGGTCAAGGTCGCCCTCGACGCGCTGGAAGACGGCTTCGGCGAAACCCGCCTGTCGCGCGAGAAGGCCAAGCGTGCGCTGGTCTGGGACGAGCTCGAGGAAGCCCACCAGAACAACGCCACCGTGGTCGGCCGCATCAGCGGCAAGGTCAAGGGCGGCTTCACCGTCGACATCAAGGACGTCCGCGCATTCCTGCCCGGCTCGCTGGTCGACGTGCGCCCGGTGCGCGACCCGGTCTACCTCGAGGGCAAGGAACTCGAGTTCAAGATCATCAAGCTGGACCGCAAGCGCAACAACGTGGTGGTCAGCCGCCGCGCCGTGGTCGAAAGCGAATTCTCGGCCGAGCGCGAGCAGTTGCTCGAGCGCCTGACCGAGGGCGCGGTGATCAAGGGCGTGGTCAAGAACCTGACCGACTACGGCGCGTTCGTGGACCTCGGCGGCATCGACGGCCTGCTCCACATCACCGACATGGCCTGGAAGCGCGTGCGCCATCCGAGCGAAGTCGTCAACGTCGGCGACGAGCTCGACGTGCGCGTGCTGCGCTTCGACCGCGAGCGCAACCGCGTCTCGCTGGGCCTCAAGCAGCTGGGCGAGGATCCGTGGGTCAACATCGCCCGCCGCTACCCGACCAGCGCGCGCCTGTTCGGCAAGGTCTCGAACGTGACCGACTACGGTTGCTTCGTCGAGATCGAGCCGGGCGTGGAAGGCCTGGTCCACGTGTCCGAGATGGACTGGACCAACAAGAACGTCAACCCGTCCAAGGTCGTGCAGGTCGGCGACGAGGTCGAGGTCATGGTGCTGGACGTCGACGAGGAGCGTCGCCGCATCTCGCTCGGCATCAAGCAGTGCCAGTCCAATCCCTGGGAGGCCTTCGCGGCCACCCACAAGAAGAACGACAAGGTCTCGGGCCAGATCAAGTCGATCACCGACTTCGGCATCTTCGTCGGCCTCGACGGCGGCATCGATGGCCTGGTCCACCTCTCGGACATCTCGTGGCAGGTGTCGGGCGAGGACCTGGTGCGCAACTTCAAGAAGGGCGACACGGTCGAGGCGGTGGTGCTGGCGGTCGATCCCGAGCGCGAGCGCATCTCGCTCGGCATCAAGCAGCTCGAGCAGGATCCGTTCGGCACCTTCATGGCCAACAACCCGCGCGGCACCATCGTCAAGGGCATCGTGCGGGCGGTCGACGCGCGCGGCGCCACGGTCGAGCTGGGCGAGGGGATCGAGGGCTATATCCGCGCCAACGACATCGCCAAGGAACGCATCGAGGACGCCACCACGGCGCTCAATGTCGGCGACGAGGTCGAGGCCAAGTTCGTCGGCATGGATCGCAAGGGCCGCACGCTGCAGCTCTCGATCCGCGCCAAGGACGAGGCCGACCTGCAGGAGACGATGGCGGAGTATTCCAGCACCGGTGGCGGCACCACCAAGCTGGGCGCGTTGCTGAAGGAGCAGCTCGGCAAGTCCGAGTGATCCGGGGCGCCCGGCGACCCCGGG
Source organism: Lysobacterales bacterium (assembly GCA_017997455.1). Lineage (GTDB taxonomy): Bacteria > Pseudomonadota > Gammaproteobacteria > Xanthomonadales > Ahniellaceae > JAGOEZ01. Next base: position 14,322 of record JAGOEZ010000046.1, read on the forward strand.
CGCGCTTACCCGGCGATGCGGGCGGCCGTGCCGCCCGCATCGCGGTTGCCCGAGAAGGTCCAACGGATGGCGATGACAAAATCCGAGTTGATCGAGGCCCTCGCGCGGCGCCAGACCCACCTGGCGTTCCACGACGTCGAGCTGTCGGTCAAGGAGTTGCTCGAGCAGATCAGCCAGGAACTCGCGCGCGGAGAGCGGATCGAGATCCGCGGCTTCGGCAGTTTTTCGCTCCATTACCGGCCGCCGCGCATCGGGCGCAACCCGAAGACCGGCGAATCGGTGGCCCTGCCCGGCAAGTACGTGCCGCATTTCAAGCCCGGCAAGGAACTGCGTGAACGCGTCAACGGCGGCGAGGCCGACGACGGCGACGACGACTGAGGCCGCGCGCGCCGCGCCGGCCCCGACACCCCTTCCTGACCGATCGCGAGGACCGCGGACCCATGCTGCGCTGGCTCTGGATCGTGATCGGCGCGCTGGTGGCGCTGGCGGGCATCGTGTTCAGCGCCATCAACGGCGCGCCGGTGACGCTCGACTTCTACTTCGGTTCGCTGTCCCTGCCGCTGGGCATCATCGTGCTGTCCAGCCTGTTCATCGGATTCCTGCTTGCCGGCACCGTGCTGTGGGGCGGCGTGATCGTGCCCCTGCGGCTGCGGCTGGCCAGCCAGCGACGCCAGGCGCAGCGCGCCGAGGCGCCGGTTGCGCCGACCTCGGGCAAGCGCGACTGAGCGCCGGCGCGTGAGCGAGGTCGGCGCCTTCTGGCTGCTGCTGCCGGTCGCGGCCGGCCTGAGCTGGTATTTCGCCCGCCGCGGCAGCGCGCGGGTCAGCGGGCAGCAGGTCGACCGCCTGCGCGCGAACTACTTCCGCGGCCTCAACTACCTGCTCAACGAACAGCCCGACAAGGCGATCGAGGTGTTCCTGCAGATCGCCGAGGTCGACAGCGACACCGTCGAGACCCACCTCGCGCTCGGCAACCTGTTCCGCCGCCGCGGCGAGGTCGATCGCGCGATCCGCGTGCACCAGAACCTGATCGCGCGCCCGACCCTGTCGCCGGAGCAGAAGACCGCGGCGCTGCTCGAGCTCGGCGAGGACTACATGCGCGCCGGCCTGCTCGACCGGGCCGAGACCCTGTTCAGCGACCTGGTCGGGATCGACGTGCGCGCGGCTTCGGCACTGCGGCACCTGATCTCGATCTACCAGCAGGAACGCGACTGGAACAAGGCGATCGACCACGCGCGCCGGCTCGAGGCCGCGACCGGCGAGTCGCAGGGCCGCCTGATCGCGCAGTACTGGTGCGAACTGGCCGAGCACGCGCGCAGCCGGCGCGACCTCGAGGGTGCGCGCCGCTACCTGGCGGAAGCCTTCACCTGCGAGCCGAACTGCGTGCGCGGCCTGATCATCGCCGGGCGCATGGCGCTGGATGGCGGCGACTCCGAGGGCGCGGTGCGCGCCTTCGAGCGCGTGGTCGACCAGGACGTGGAGTTCGTGCCGGAGATCCTCGGCCCGATCCTGAGCTGCTACGAGAAGCTGGGCCAGGCCGCGCGCGCGCGCGACTTCCTCCGCGGCCTGTCGGCGCGCTACGAGGGCATCTCGCCGGTGCTGGCGCTGGCGCGCCAGATCGAGCGCGAGGACGGCGACGCGGCGGCGGCGGCCTTCCTCACCGAGCAGTTGCGCGTGCGGCCCTCGGTGCGCGGCCTGATGTCGCTGATCGAACTCGGCCTCAAGTCCGCCGACAGCGGCGGCCGCACCCAGCTCACGATCCTCGACGAACTGGTGCGCAAGCTGCTCGAAGGCAAGGCGGCCTACCGCTGCACGCGCTGCGGCTTCGGCGCCCGCGCGCACCACTGGCAATGCCCGAGCTGCAAGAGCTGGGGCACGGTCAAGCCGATCCATGGCGTGGCCGGCGACTGAGATCCCGGCGCGCATGGACGCCTGGTTGCTGGTGCCGGTCGCGCTGCTCGCGGCGTCGACGGCCGCGCTCGCGGCGGCTGCGGTGGCGTCGCGCGGCCAGCGCTGGTTGCTGGATGCGCCCGGACCGCAGCGTTCGCACGCGCAGCCGACGCCGCGCGGCGGCGGGCTCGGCATCGCCCTGGTGCTGGCCGCGCTGGGGCTCGGCGTGTGGGCCGGCGCCCTGGACGGGGTTTCCGCCCGCGCCGGCGCCGCGCTGTCGCTCGCGTTCCTGCTCGTCGGCGCGGTCGGCCTGTGGGACGACCTCAAGGCCCTGCCGCGCTGGCCGCGCCTGCTTGCGCATGTGGTCGCCGCGGTGCTGGTGGCGTGGGTCGCGCGCGAGGATGCGCCGCCGGCTGCGCTCGCGGCGACGGCAGCGGGTGCCGCACTGGTGGTGGCCGGGCTGGCCTGGTCGATCAACCTGCACAACTTCATGGATGGCATCGATGGCCTGCTGGCGACCCAGTGCGCCTTCGTGCTGGGCGCGAGCGTGCTGCTGATGGCACCGGCGCCGACGCTTGCGCAGTTGCTGGGCATCGCCGGCACCGCCGCGGTGCTGGGCTTCCTGCCGTTCAATTGCCCACGCGCGCGGGTCTTCCTCGGCGATGTCGGCAGTGGCCCGCTCGGACTGCTGGTCGGAACGGTGGCCGTACTGGCCGCGGGCAACGCGCGCCTGCCGCTCGCAGCCTCGCTGGTGCTCGCGTCCGCGTTCGTGGTCGATGCCAGCCTGACGCTGGCGAGCCGGATCGTGCGCGGAAGGCGCTGGTACACTCGCCATCGCGAACATCTCTACCAGTGGCTGGCGCGATCCGGCCGGAGTCACGCACGCGTGGTTGCGGTCTA
>JAGOEZ010000207.1 GCA_017997455.1 Lysobacterales bacterium
GGCCTGTTCGACATCTACGTCGCGGTCAGCCCCAGCCTGTGGTGGAACGGCGACTACCTGGTGCGGCAGGCCGGGCCGCTGCTGGCCAACGAGGCGTTGCAGGCCAAGGTCGTGTTCCTCAGCGTGGCCGACGAGAAGGAGATGCAGCCGCAGGTCGCCGCGCTGGCGCGGCAGCTGCGCGGTCGCGGCGATGCGCGCGTGCGACTGCATTACCACCCGATGCCGGAGGAAACCCACGCCAGCATCTTCCATGGCGCAGCGCTCAAGGCCTTCCGCCTCGTGCTCGCGCCGCCGGCGACGACGGCCACGGGCGATTGAGCCCGACTGGCCCGCGAGACCCGCGTCCGACCATGCTCGACCGGCAACGGATCCAGGACTACCGCGAACGCGGCTACCTTGTCCTCGAGGGCTTCAAGTCGGCGGCGGAGATCGCCGCGGTGCGCGATCGTGCACTCGCCATCGTCGAGGCCTTCGATCCCGGCAACCAGCGCAGCATCTTCACGACCCGCGAGCAGGCGCGGGTCACCGACGCCTACTTCCTCGCCTCGGCCGAACGCGTGAGCTGCTTCTTCGAGGAGGAGGCGTTCGCGGCCGACGGCAGCCTGCGCCAGGCCAAGGCCCTGTCGATCAACAAGATCGGGCACGCGCTGCACGACCTCGATCCGGTCTTCGACCGCTTCTCGCGCGGGCCGCAACTCGATGCGCTCGCGCGCGAGCTCGGCCTCGCCGAACCGCTGCTTTGGCAGTCGATGTACATATTCAAGCAACCAGGCATCGGCGGCGAAGTCGGCTGGCACCAGGACGCGACCTTCTTCCACACCGATCCGGTCAGCGTGACCACGTTCTGGTTCGCGCTCGAGGACGCGACCCTGGACAACGGTTGCCTGTGGGTGGAACCGGGCGGCCACCGCAGCCCGCTGCGGCAATTGTTCGTGCGCGAGGGCGACAGCGTGCGCATGCAGCGCCTCGACGAGACCCCGTGGCCGGGCGCCGACCGCGCGATCCCGCTGCCGGTTCCGGCCGGGACGCTGGTGTGCTTCCACGGCCTGCTGCCGCACTACAGCGCGCCGAACCGCTCGCCGGTGTCGCGCCACGCCTACTCGCTGCATGCCACCGACGGGCGTGCCGCCTATGCCGCCAGCAACTGGCTGCAACGCGACGACAGCCTGCCCTTGCGCGGATTCCGGTGATCGGAAAAGCGATACCGGGTCGATTGCCTGCGATAACCTCGCCAACTCGGGATGCCACCAGCGCCATGAATCCAGCAGGCAACGAACGCAATCCGCAGGCGCGGCAGATGGCCGACGAGTCGATGGTGCGCACGCTCGCGGCGCAAGCCACGGCGATCTGGCCGCAGGAGCGCCCGTTGCTGGATCGCTACGGGCTGGGCGCCGGCAGCCGCGTGCTCGACGCCGGTTGCGGCACCGGCGAGTTCGCCGCGCGGGTGGCGGATGCCTTTCCTGCGGTGCACGTCACCGGTGTGGACCTGATCGAGGCCTCGCTGGAGACCGCGCGACAGCGCCATCCGGACCTCGCGGCGCGCCTCGCCTTCGAGCAGGGCGACGCCTTCCACCTGCGCTTTCCCGACGGCGAATTCGACCTCGTCGCCTGCCGCCACGTGACCCAGGCCGTGCCGGAACCCGAGCGATTGCTGGCCGAACTGGTGCGGGTCACGCGCCCGGGCGGCTGGGTGCATGTGCTGTCGGAAGACTACGGCATGCTGCACATGATGCCGGGGGCGCTGGACCCGGACTTGCTCTGGCGCGAGGGCCCGATCAACTACACCGCGTGCACCGGCACGGACGCGCGCATCGGTCGTGGCACCTGGTCGCTGCTGCGGCGCCTCGGCCTGGCCGACCTGCGCGTCGACTATGCGATCGTGGACACGCTGCGGGTCGAGCGCGAGGTGCTGGCGCAGATCCTGGTCGCCTGGCGCGATGGCTACGCCGAGCCGCTGGCCGAGCATTCGCAATGGACGGTGACGCAGTTCCGCGCGCATTTCGACCAGGTCATCGCCAGCGTGCGCGATCCGGACCAGTACGCCGTCTGGTTCGTGCCCATAGTCAGCGGCAGGCGCCCTGCGCGATGATCGCGGCCACGAGCCGGCCCGTGCCCAGGTAACCCGAGGAAGCGCCATGCCCCGCAAGATCCAGTGCGGCCTGATCCAGGCCTCGATGGCCTGCGCCGTCGAGGAATCGATCGAGACCATCCGCAGCGCCAACCTCGAGAAAACCCTGCGCCATGTCGAACAGGCCGGCCGCCAGGGCGTGCAGGTGCTGTGCATGCAGGAGATCTTCACCGGACCCTACTTCTGCGCCGAGCAGAACCCGCGCTGGTACGAGGCCGTGGAGGCGATCCCCGACGGCCCGACCGTGCGCCTCATGCAGGAGCAGGCGAAGAAGTACCGCATGGTGATCGTGGTGCCGATCTACGAGGTCGACGGCACCGGCATCTACTACAACACCGCGGCCGTGATCGACGCCGACGGCAGCTACCTCGGCAAGTACCGCAAGAACCACATCCCGCACTGCGCGCCCGGCTTCTGGGAGAAGTTCTATTTCCGCCCGGGCAACCTCGGCTATCCGGTCTTCGATACGGCCTACGGCAAGGTCGGCGTGTACATCTGCTACGACCGCCACTTCCCCGAGGGTGCGCGCGCGCTGGGACTCAACGGCGCCGAGATCGTGTTCAATCCCTCGGCCACCGTCGCCGGCCTGTCCGAATACCTGTGGAAGCTCGAGCAGCCCGCGCATGCGGTCGCCAACGCCTACTTCGTCGGCGCCATCAACCGGGTCGGCACCGAGGCGCCGTGGAACATCGGCGAGTTCTACGGCCAGAGCTACTTCTGCGACCCGCGCGGCCAGTTCCTCGCCACCGGCTCGCGCGACCGCGACGAACTGGTCACCGCCGAAATCGACCTCGACCGCATCCGCGAGGTCCGCAACACCTGGCAGTTCTACCGCGACCGGCGGCCGGATTCCTACGGCGACCTGGTCAAGCCGTGATGCGCCACGCCATCGCCATGCTGGCCTTCGCTTGGATCCTGGCCCTGTCGCCCGGGTCGGCGCCGCAGTCTGCAGAACCGGGAGGGGAACGAATGAAGGGTTACGCAGAACTCGAGTCGCTTTTCGCCGACTGGCGCGCTTTCGAGCACCCGCCGCTGCGCGATGGCGCGCCCGACTACGGCGCGACTGCGATGGCGCGCCAGCATGCCGCGCTCAAGGACTACCAGGCGCGGCTCGCGGCGATCGACGCCAGCGCCTGGCCGGTGGCCGACCGGGTCGACTACGAGCTGCTGCGCGCCGAGATGCACGGCATGGATTTCAACCATCGCGTGCTGCGGCCGTGGGCGCGCGATCCGGCCTTCTACACCACGGTGTGGACCGAGCAGAGCGACACGCCGGCGCACGAGGGTCCGGTGCACCACGGCCTGGTCGAGTTGTGGACCTACGAATTCCCGCTCTCCGCGGCCGCCGCGGACGAACTCGCGCAGGGCCTTGCGACGATACCGCCGCTGCTCGGGCAGGCGCGCGCGAACCTCACGGGCAATGCGCGCGAACTGTGGCTGGCAGGCATCGGCAACCTGCTGCAGCAGGCCCAGGCCCTGGTTGAACTCGATGCGCGCATCGCCGGCGCCGGATCGCGGGTCGAGCGCGCCCGGCGCGAGGCGCTGGCCGCGACCGAGTCCTTCGTGGCGTGGTTGCAGGCGCAGGCGCCCTCGAAGACCGGGCCCTCGGGCGTGGGCAAGGAGAACTACACCTGGTACCAGCGCCACGTGCACCTGGTTCCGCTGTCGTGGGAGCAGCAGGTCGACCTGCTGCAGCGCGAGCTGGCGCGGGCGCATGCCTCGCTACGCCTGGAGGAGCAGCGCAATCGCGATCTGCCGCCGATGCCGGTGATCACCACCGCGGAGGAGTACCAGGAGCGCGGCAACGCGGCGGTAACCCGCTATCACGAATTCCTGGCGGCCAAGGACATCATGGCGGTCGAGCCCTGGATGGACCCGGCCATGCGCGCACATGTCGGCGAGTTCGTGGCCGAAGACCAGCGCAACTTCTTCGCCATCGCCACCCACTACGAGCCGCTGACGCTGTACACGCACTTCTACCACTGGTGGGACCTGGCGCGCATGCGCGAGCAGCCGCACGCGAGCGCGATCCGGCGCGGTCCGTTGCTCTACAACATCTGGGACAGCCGCGCCGAGGGCATGGCGACCGGGATGGAGGAGATGATGATGCATGCCGGCCTCTACGACGCGCAGCCGCGCGCGCGGGAGATCGTGTGGATCATGCTGGCGCAGCGCGCGGCGCGCGGCCTCGGTTCGCTGTACGCCCACGCCAACGAGTTCACCCTCAAGCAGGCCAAGGATTTCCACGTCGCCTGGACCCCGCGCGGCTGGATGCGCGAGGACCTCGACCTGCTCGGTTTCGAGCAGCTCCTGTACCTGCGCCAGCCGGGCTACGGCACCAGCTA
>JAGOEZ010000047.1:0-8727 GCA_017997455.1 Lysobacterales bacterium
CCACACGGTGGTGGCCTCCTCCGGGTACACGTCCCCGCGCGGGAACCGCGGCGGGTCCTCCACCGTGAGGAGGTAGCGGTAGTACCCGGCGCCCGCGATGTGCGGCAGGAAGGTCAGGCGCTGGTGGCCGCGGTCGTAGAGCACGCCGACCATGGCCATGAGGTTGCGGGCGATGGCGTGGGTGTCGCCGTTTTCCGCCTGCATGGGGTGGCACTGGGTGTCCCACATCTGGATCTGCCTCTGCTCGTGCGGGGTGCCATGGTGGCGCAGGGCATCGCGACGCGCTTCGACGGTGGCGAGCAGCGCGTCGAGTTGGGCGTGCACGCGCGGGGAGGCGAGGAATTCGCGCCAGGCGGGGTCGTCGCTGGTGCTCCAGTCGGGCCAGCGGCGCTCGGGGCGGCCGACGGGCAGGGTGGCCACGGTGTAGGGCGTCGGGCGCGAGCGCAGGCCTAGCGGCAGCGCGGCGAAGCCGTCGGTGAGGATCACCTCGTGGCCTTCGGGGCTGGGTTCGAAGACGACGACGTCGAGGTAGGGGGTGAGGTGTTCGCGGGTGCGGATGCGCAGGAGCTCCGGCAGGCGGGTGCCGCCGGGGTCGGCCTCGAGGAGGGATTCGAGGGGGTGGGTTTCGAGGCCGACGTGGCGGCCGGAGGGGAGTTGGGGCATGGGGGTGGCCAGCTAGCGTGGAATGCGCAACCCATCGCTGAACGACGCGCCAAGGCGTCTGTCGACCACCAAGTACCGCGAAATCGGCGCACTGCTGCCGCACATCGTCACACGGCCGGCCCGGCGAGCATGTTCATCACCAGACGGATCATCACGTCCTTGTCCTTCGGCGCGGATTCGGCTACCAGCAGTGCGAGCGCGGCAAGGCCCACGTCGTTGATCACCGGCTCGCCGTTGCGGAACAGTTGCCCGTTGCGGTGCAGGAACCCGACGAGCAGGAACGCGCCGATGCGCTTGTTGCCGTCCGAGAACGGATGGTTCTTGATCGTGAAGTAGAGCAGATGGGCAGCCTTGGCCTCGACGGTGGGATAGGCCGGCTCGCCGAATACGCTCTGCTCCAGGTTGCCGAGCAGCGCGGCAAGCCCATCCTCGCGTTCGCGTCCGAAGAGATCGGTGGCCTCGCCGCGCCTGACCAGCTCGTGCTTGAGCGCCTGGATGCCCGCACGCGCCTCGTCGACCGCCGGCAGCGTGCCGCCCGTAATGCCCTTGGGCTCGACCAGCAAGCCTTCGTCGTAGCGCTGCAGCAGGAGGAAGGTCTGCGTGTAGCGCGCAATGACGTCGACGAGGCCGCGACCCTGGTCGGTGCTCAGTTCACCCGCTGCCGCCCTGCGCACCAGCGCCAGCGTGGCCTCCAGCTCGCGGGCGTTGTGCTCGAAGCGCTGGCGGTTGATCGTGTAACCGCGGACCAGGTGCTCACGCAGCGTGCGGGTCGCCCAGATGCGGAACTGGGTGCCGCGTAGGGACTTCACGCGATAGCCGACTGAAATGATGACGTCCAGGTTGTAGTGCTCGACCTCGCGCGAAACGGTTCGACTCCCCTCGGATCGAACCTGTGCAAATTTTGCACAGGTTGCTACGGGATCCAGTTCCCCCTCCCTGAAGGCGCTACGGATGTGCTTGGTGACGACCGACCGCTCGCGCCCGAACAGCTCGGCCATCTGCTGCTGGGTGAGCCAGACGGTCTCATGGTCCAGCCGCACGTCGACCCGCACCTCGCCGTCCGGTGCTTCGTAGAGGACGATTTCTCCGCCCGGAATCTTCGGCATCAGCAGGCGCTCCCGGCCACCCTTGCCGCATCCCTCACCCGCAGCTCGCCGGGGATGAGCTTGGGCAGAAGCGCGTCATGCAGGGCAGCGAGGGTGCGGGACACTTGAACCGCCCCCTTTTGGCTCACGCGCGTTGCCTCGCCAAGTTCGGTGTAGCTGATGTTGGCGGCGGTGGCGGGCTTCTTGCGGGGCTTGGGCATGACGGGATTGTGCCGCAGGCGTGATGGGCGCGTGGGGATCGGTTGGAGTTGGTGGGCGCCGCCGAGAACGCGTCGGCAATCCGCCACGCCCCCTGCGCGGCCTATTGCCCGTGCGTGCGCGGTGCCATGGTGGCGCAGGGCATCGCGACGCGCTTCGACGGTGGCGAGCAGCGCGTCGAGCTGGGCGTGCACGCGCGGGGAGGCGAGGAATTCGCGCCAGGCGGGGTCGTCGCCATGTTGTCAGAATATGTGGTATGTTTCTGACATGAACTCGATTGAAGGTGGTACCGCGAAGCGGATCCTGGCGCTGGTGGAAGCCCTGCCGGAGGGCGCGACGCTGTCCGCGAAGGCGCTGCTGCACCTCGGTGGCCGGGCTGCGGTGGACCAGGCACTGTCGCGATTGGCGCGCAGCGGGGCTTTGCTGCGCGTGGGCCGCGGTCTGTATGCGCGGCCGATCGTCGGGCGTTTCGGCGTGCGGCCGCCGGAGGCCGCGAAGCTCGTTCCCGCGTTGGCTGCGCAACGGGGCGAGACCCTGGTGCGGCATGGTGCGGCTACGGCCAACGCCCTGGGCCTGACGACACAGGTACCGGTACGCGAGGTCTATCTCACCTCGGGTCGGACGCGTCAGCTCAAGCTGGGTGCGCAGCGGGTCGAGTTGCAGCACGCGCCACCCTGGCAGCTGCTGTTGCCCGGCCAACCGGCCGGGGATGCGGTTCGTGCGCTGGCTTGGCTTGGACCAGAACGCGCACGCGGCGCTGTTGAAGCACTGCGTCTTGCATTGCCCGCCAGCGAGGTCAAGGCGTTGGGTGCGTTGCGCACGCGGATGCCGACGTGGATGGCGCAGCAGGTCAGCGGAATGCTTGCGGATGCGTGAGTCGTTTCTCGCACTGCCGCCTGACATGCGTCGCGAGATGCACTTGCCAGGGACTACGCAGCGATGGTTACGGACGGCCTGTTGTTGGATGACGCGCCGTCATTCGAATGGATCATGGAGCGAATGGGGGAGATTGAAGCCTTGTCCAATCGGACAGGCCATCCCGACTCCTGACGCTCCAAAGTAGATTGTTTCTGGCCCTTGAGGCATGACCTCCTGCGTGAGTGATCACTCCTGGGCAATTGGCAAACGGCAAGCTCGCGAAAGCAGCGGTCGAGCTCACCACACGGACCTGCTTCAGGTCGAACCGCTCACCCAGTCAAGAATGACGTGGCGGAGCTGGTTGAGGTCCATGGCTCAGGAGGCCAGGCGCTGCAGTACGCGCTTGCGCTCGTCGGGTGCCAGCAAGGTGGTGAAGGGCGATTCCTTGCGCAGGTCGGCGGCGGATTCCGAGTCTTCGGTCAGCGCGCGCAGCCGGTTGGTGCGCGGGCCGGCGATGAGTTCGTTCCAGCGGGCGTGGTAGCGGCGCGCCGACGGGTTCGCGGCGCGCAGCTTGTCCAGTCGCGCACTCGCAAATTCCAGCAGGCCTGGATCCCGGATCAGCTTATGCGCGACGGCCTGGTGCAGCTGGCGCGAGCGCAGGCACGTCGGCAGCTCGAGGGATTCGTCTATTCTCCGCAAGCTACACGGAGATTGGGCTTGCGCCTGCGGTGATTCCTCGCCACAATCACCGCATATCGCGCGGTGATTATGACGTACATCCACGAGTCCCCGAAGTGGCCCCAGTTCGACTGGGACAGGAACACCCTGTCCACCCAGTTGGCCGACGTGCGCCATCGGCAAGGCCGACTCCTGGGCCGAATGGAAGCGCTCGGGTTCGCGCTACGCACCGAGGCCTCGCTTTTGACGCTGACCGAGGACGTGGTCAAGTCGAGCGAGATCGAAGGCGAGCGGCTCGACCGGGATCAAGTGCGTTCATCGATCGCCCGTCGCCTGGGCATCGACATTGGCGCGCTCACGCCGGCCGAACGCGACGTCGAGGGCGTGGTGGAGATGATGCTCGATGCGACGCAACGATACGTCGAGCCGTTGACGGCCGAGCGGCTGTTCGGCTGGCACGCCGCGCTCTTTCCCACCGGGCGCAGCGGCATGCACCGGATCATCGTGGGCGCTTGGCGCGATGACCGCACGGGGTCGATGCAGGTCGTGTCCGGGCCCGTCGGGCGCGAGCGTGTTCACTACGAGGCGCCATCGGCCGATCGGCTGGCCCGTGAGATGGGCACGTTCGTGGATTGGTTCAACCACGAGGTGTCGCTTGATCCGGTGCTGAAGGCGGGCGTGGCGCACCTGTGGTTCGTCACGATCCATCCGTTCGACGATGGCAATGGGCGCATCGCGCGTGCGATCGCGGACATGGCGCTGGCGCGGTCCGAGCGCAGCGTGCAGCGCTTCCACAGCATGTCGGCGCAGATCCGCGCGGAGCGCGAGGGTTACTACGACATCCTGGAAGCGACGCAGAAGGGCGAGCTCGATGTCACGCGCTGGCTGGAGTGGTTCCTGCGCTGTCTTGGGCGCGCGATAGATGGTGCGGAAACGACACTTGCCACCGTGATGGCGAAGGCCCGCTTCTGGGAAGCCCGCGCCGGGCAATCGTTCAACGAGCGGCAGCGGCTCGTGCTCTATCGGCTGCTCGATGGCTTCGAGGGCAAGTTGAGCTCATCGAAGTGGGCTGCGCTGGCGAAGTGCTCGCAGGATACGGCGCTGCGGGATATCGATGACCTGGTGCGGCGTGGCGTGCTGGCGAGGGATGCCGGGGGCGGGCGTAGTACGAGCTACTCCCTTGCGGAGATTCCGCGGGGATAGCGCGTGGCGCGATTCGACGGCAGTGGGTGCGTCGGGTCTGTCGGCTATCGCTGTGGGGCCTGGGCGAGATTGCGGTGTTGCGGTCGCGCATGAGATGCGCTCCTACAGGGGCGTTCCACGTGGGCGAAGGGTGTGGCGGGTGGGGGTGGGACGGTCGCCCACGGTGTGGGCTCCTACCCGCACCCGAGGCACTTCGTTCCCCCTGTAGGAGCCCACTCCGTGGGCGACCGCGGCCTCACGCACCGCTGGATCGCCTGTGCCGGGGTCGCAGCGCCACCTCGCGAATCGCAGGTTCTGACACACCACCCCGGAGCATAGGCCTCGCCGGCAACCCGCCGGCCTCCCGGAGCAATTCCCATGAGCATGATCGCAGTCGATTCCTCGACGCTCGTCGACACCCTGCGCTTCCGCCTGGCGGCGGCGAAGACCTTGCCGCGCAGTGCGATCCGGATCGGGGCGTCGGTGCAGGCGCTGGTGCGGGTGAGCGATGCGGACCAGGACGCGCTGGTGGGGCGGGTGGGCGAGGTGTTGCGGCGCTTCATCGATGCGGCGTGGACGGTGAGCGGGGTGGAGCGCGAGGCGGATAGCTCGGGGCTGGAGCGGGTGAAGCTGGCGGCTTCGGCGCAGGTGCCGGCGCGCGAGAACCACAACCTGGCGGAGCGGGCGCGGCGGGCCAGCGAGGAGGGGCTGGCGATCGTGGATCCGGTGGTGGACTACCGCTTGCCGGGGGAGGTGATCGCGGGGGCGACGATGGATCTGCAGGAGAAGCTGCTGCTGATGGCGATGGAGCGCGCGGAGCGATTCACGGCGGTGACGGGGCGGGCGTGGCGGATCGGGGATGTGCAGTTCGGGGTGGGGAGCGAGTTCGACGACGGGACGTCGCCGAAGTTGTTGCGGCGGGAGGCGGCGTTGTTGGCGGGGGGTGGGGACGATTTGTTGACGACGTCGGAGCGGTTGTTGTTGGTGGCGGCGGTGACGTTGAAGGTGGGGGGTGCGGTGGGGTGAGGGGGTGCGGTCGCGCGCAGAGCGCGCTCCTACAGGGGGGCGGGTTCTCGGGATCCTGGCGGCGGTTGCGATGACGGTGGGGTGTGAGGTCGTGCGGAAGGTGCGCGACAGCGACGGCGCGGCTTCGCGTGTAGGAGCGCATCTCATGCGCGACCGATGTCGCCGCGCCGCCCGTTGCGGCGTTGAGGCCGATCGCTACTTCGGCTTGCGGGCGCTGGCCGTTTCGGCGTGGCGGCGCCCCAGGCGCAGCACGCCGTTCGGGTCGACCACGATCAGGCCGGTATCGCGCAGGTGGCGCATGTCGCGCTGGCGGGTCTTTTCGGTCTTGCGGAAGTAGAGGCCCTGGTAGATCGGGTCGACGCGCAGGGCTTCGAGGGTGAGCGGGCCGGGATGGTCGACCAGCTTGCGCAAGATGGCGTACTGGCGTGGGTTGATCAGCTTCTCGTTCCAGGCACCGAGGGCCTGGTTCTTCAGCAGCAGTTCGTCGACCAGCTCGTTCACGCGGCCCTGTAGGCGGGCGATGACCACGCGCAGGCCTTCGAGGTGGAACAACACGAATGGCTGGTTCGGATGGGGCTGGTCGGTTGCAGCGGCCTTGCGGCAGGCATTGAACAGCGCGAAGTACGGGTGCAGCTGCTCCTGGTAGTACTTGGCCATGGCGAATGGCGCGTACTTGTAGCCCGCGTGCCGCAGGATGGTGGCCTCGAGCACGCGGCCGACGCGGCCATTGCCGTCCCAGAAGGGGTGGATCAACTCGTAGTAGAGGTGCACCAGCGGTGCACGCACGAGGGGCGAGATGCCGGCGTCGACGAGCTGGCGGTGCCAGTCCATCAGCGCGTCCATCAACCGATCGATGTCGCCGCGGAACTGCGGTGGTTTGTACTGGCCGCCGTGGTCGGCATCGCCGACCACCGTGGGTCGCTCGCGGGGATTGTCGCGGAACAGGCCCGGCCGATTGTCCGGGTGCGGCAGGTCCGCGCAGATGCGGGCGTGGATGGCACGGACGTAGTCGACGCTCAGTTGCCAGCCGGGGTTTTCCGCGGCGGCGACGGCGTGGTCGTACGCGGCCTTGATGTTGCGCACCCGGAGCTGTTGCTCGCCCTGCACCTTGTCCGGGTCGAGATCGAGGGCGCTTTGCGTCTGGTCCAGGGTGAGCGTCGCGCCTTCGATCGTGTTGGTACCGAAGACGGACTGCACCAGGACTTCGCGCTGGAGCTGGTTGGCCACTTCGGCCAGCGGCGAGTCACGGAAGGTCTGCCATGCGTCGTCGACCCGGATGGTGGGCGTTTGGAGCGCGATGGGGTCGACGCCGAGCTGGAAGGTGAAAGGGCCGGCGCGGCTCGTCTGGACCTTCAGGGGGGCAGTGGGGTGATGGGCATGTCGAACATCTTGTCGGACATGATGTCGCCAGTCAAATGCAGATTGAACCACGGAAAATCAATTGATTAAGTAGCAATGCACGATGAATTTGTCGCATGAAATGTCGCGCCTGGCTCGACGATTTGTTGGGTAGGGCCGTGGCGCTTGCATGAGGGCTTGTCGAGGCGATCACATAGCCTTTAGGATATGACGCATCGCATATCCGATAGTTCATAGGCTATTTGCTATGACCCAGACCTCTGCGATGGCCCGGACCTCGCTGGACCAACGCTTGGCCCCGGTGCGGATTCAGGCGGACGCCTTGGCCGCTCCGCGTACCGGATGGATCCGCGCGATCCGCGAGGCGCTGGGGATGAGCGCAACGCAATTAGCGCGGCGGATGGGCGTGGCGCAGCCGACGCTGACGAAGCTCGAGCAATCCGAAGCCGCCGACCGGATCCAGCTCGACAGCCTGCGGCGGGTGGCGGCGGCGCTCGATTGCGACGTTGTCTACGCGCTGGTGCCGCGGCGGCCGTTGCAGGAGATGGTGGAGGCGCGGCGGGTGCTGGTGGCCGGGCGCGAGTACGCGCGGGCGGCGCATAGCATCGCGCTGGAGGATCGGGCAGATGACGAGCCTGGGGTGAAGGCGCTGCACGACGCGGCGATGCGCGAGGTGGTGGGGGATCGGGAGTTGTGGAGCGAGCGGTGAGGGTTGCCGACGTTAGTGGTGTGAGCGCTCGCTTGTGGGAGCGGCTTCAGCCGCGACCAGGCCTATCGCGCGCAGAGCGCGCTCCTACAGAGCGGGCTTCGTAGGAGCGCGCTCTGCGCGCGATAGGCCTCGCTCGCGGCTGAAGCCGCTTGTACAGGTACAGGCGCTACTTGGTGGATGTTGCGCGGCGCCCGGATGTCCCGCCCGGGGTCTTTGGGGATCGCTTGATCGATCCCGCGCGCGGCATCAGCGAGCGCAGCGCGCTGTTCACGGCGGCGCTGGTGGCGAAAGCGGCGGCGACCTTGGGCTCGAGCGCCACGACGTTCGAGCCGGGCGCAATGTGCGCTTTGTACTTGCCGCGCGCCAACCCTCGCGGAAAGTCGGATCGCTTGTAGCGAGGTCGGAGTTCGTCCTGCCTGGGGTTCTTTGCCTTCTTCATGGAGTCGGCGCTCGACAATCAGTTCTTTATCAGTCGGTCGTATTCAGCATGGGTCCCGATCCAGAACCAGACCAATCCCTCGGAAACCGGGACCGCGAGCGCGCGGTATCTGAGGCCAACGCGCACTGACCAGTATTGGCCGACTGGTTTGAAGTGCAGCGAGGGGTGCCGCGGGTTGGACTTGAGCAACGCGTAGCACCGATCGGCGAGGGATCGAGGTTCCGCAGGCAATCGCTCATAGGCCGCCCAGAACGCGGATGACGCGGAGTGCCTCACAAGGGGCGCGTCTTGCCCTGGCGATGCTCTTCAAGTGCCGCCTCTGCCACAGCATCGAACTTTCCGCTGGCTACGTCGCGGTCCATCTGGCGATCCCACGTGTCCGCTTCGAAGGCGGCGTACCACTGCTGGAATGCCGCGAGTTCGTCCGGCGTGAGCGAGGCGATTTCGTGCTGGATGTGCTCGAGCTTGCCCATGGTGGCCATTGTAGCAACGTGGTGCCTGGCCGCGCG
>JAGOEZ010000047.1:8827-16746 GCA_017997455.1 Lysobacterales bacterium
CTTCGAAGGCGGCGTACCACTGCTGGAATGCCGCGAGTTCGTCCGGCGTGAGCGAGGCGATTTCGTGCTGGATGTGCTCGAGCTTGCCCATGGTGGCCATTGTAGCAACGTGGTGCCTGGCCGCGCGGGTGGGCCTATCGCGCGCAGAGCGCGCTCCTACAAGGCCGGCTTCGTAGGAGCGCGCTCTGCGCGCGATAGGCCACGAGGCGTCTCCGCGGAGCGCGACGTTTCGTGGTCGCGGCTGGCTGGCTCGCGCAGGATGCGCGAGCCAACCGCGCAGCGGGCCCGAAGGGTGAGCGCCAGGACGGCGCGAATCAGCCGCTCCCTCCGGGGCGAAGTCCGCGCGGTCAGGCGGCGCTGCGGCGGCGCTTGGTGAGGCGCTTGGATTTGGGGGCGACGGCGAGGCGCAGGCCGAAGGCGTCGAGGATGGCGCCCAAGGTATCGAGGCGTGGGTTGCCCTTGGGCGAGAGAGTGCGGTAGAGGGTTTCGCGGCTGAGGCCGGTGCGGGTTGCGAGGGCGGCCATGCCGCCGACGGCTTCGGCGACGGTGCGTAGCGCGATGGGCACGAGGCGGGGGTCGCCGTCTTCGAGCATGCCTTCGAGGTAGACGGCAATCTCGTAGTCGCTGCGCAGCAGTTCGCCGCTGCGGAACGGAACGCTAGCGGCGACCTTGGTAGTCCTTCCAGTAGGCATGGGCGATCTCGACGTCACGTTGCTGGGTTCGTTTGTCGCCGGCACAAAGCAGCAAGATCACGGTGATGCCGACCTGCGCCGCGTAAATCCGATAGCCGGGCCCGTGGTCGATGCGCAGCTCGAACACCCGACCGCCGACTGGCCGCCAATCGCCACGCAAACCCAGGCGCAGGCGGTCGATGCGCTTGACGATTCTTGCCCTGGCGGTACGGTCCTGGAGGCCATCCATCCAGTCCGCGACCGGAGATCGGCCCTCTGCAGTCTGATATTGAACTACTGAGACGGGGACCATTGTAGCTCATCAGCTACAGAGCCGTCACAGGTCGTGGTCGACAGATCGGCGGCACTGCTGTCGGGTAGCCGGGTGTTGGGTCGTGGCGTCGCACGCGTGCACATGCGGCGATTCGATCGCAGGCAGTGCGCGAGGTCTGTCGGCTAACGCCGCGTGGGCTTGTGCGAGATCGTGGTGTTGCGGTCGCGCATGAGATGCGCTCCTACAGGGCTGCGCGTTGGCGACCGGAGACAGCGCGTCGGCCAGGCCAATGCACTGTAGGAGCGCATCTCATGCGCGACCGAGGAGATGGGCGTGCCACTACGCCGCGTCGCGCGCTCGCTGGATGAGCGCGGCGTTGGCGCCGGCGATGCGACGGAACGGGAGCGAGACGCGCGCGTCGGCTTCGACGGCGCGCCAGAAGGTGGTCGCGAGGGTTGCGGCGAGTTGCCACGACGCGCGCGCTTCGGGCAAGGGCAACGGCGGCTGGAATTCGCGCTCGACGATCTCGCCGGTGGCGGCGGGGCGGTAGAGCATCGGCAGCATGTCGTAGGCCGGCGCGAGCGCGAGCGGGCGGGCGGCTTGGGTGTGGAAGCTCAGGTTGCCGAAATGCAGGTCGGTGTTGGCGATGAGCATGCCGAAGGCGTGCAGCCAGCGGATGGTGGCGAGCGTGGGGGCGTCGATCCAGCCGTCGCGGGCGAGGCGCGCGGCGGCATGGGGCCAGTCGTCGTGCTGGTCGTGGAAGGCGTCGTCGAGTGCGGCCAGGGTGACGGTGCCGCGGCGGCCGTGGGCGCCGATGCGGTCGAAGCGCTCGACTTCCAGGCACAGGCGTTCGCCGGCGACCACCAGTTCGCTGGCGGCCGCGGCGATGCCCTGCCCGGCCAGCACGCGCGCGGCGAGGTGCTCGCAGATCAGGAGGTCGACCCAGCGGCGCTTGGCCGGGGTGTTGGCGGTTTCGGTGAACTTCACCAGGACGTGGCGGTAGCGGTCTTCGCCCAGATGCACGCAGGTGGCGAACTTGGGGAACTCGCCGCCCAGCGAAGGCCGGGCGGTTTCGCCCGCGACGGCTTCGGCGGCGAGCTCGGCGTAGCGCGTGCCGCGATCTGCGGCGGCGACGGCGGGCGGCGGCCGCAGGTGCGCGCGCTGCACGCGCTCCAGCATGGCCTGGCCGAGGACGAAGTCGCCGGACAGGTCCTCGCCGTGGGTGAGGAGCGCGGCCATCACGTGGTCGGTGCGCCAGTGTTCGAGCTGCGGCGGCGCGGCCAGCTCGGTGGCGTGGCGGCGCGCGTAGTGCTGGCCGAGGAATCCCCCGGGGCGCAGGTCGGCGAGGAACCACGGCAGTTGGGCGAAGGCGCCGGGCGGCCGGGTGCCGGCGTGCCACAGCTCAGCGTAGTCCTGGGCGCTGTAGGCGAAGGCCTCGCCGTGCAGCGCGGTGAGCGTGCCGTGGGTGGCGGGGCGACCTGCGGCGTCGATGCGGTACAGCGGCCAGCTGCTGCCGTGCAGGCCGACGTTGCGCGCGTGCGCGTAGTGGGTGGCGCGGGCGCGGCCGATGCGGATGACGACCGGGCCGAGCGCGGCGATGGCGCGCGAGAGCGTGGGTTGGCTGATGCCGAGCGCGGTCTGGATCGTCGCCGCGGGGGTGATGCCGGTGCTGCGGAGATAGGCTTCCAGGTGGGCCGCGACGCGTTCGAGCATGAATGGATCATAGCATCGATAGTCTTGTTCTAACTATCTGTTTTGATGCCGATTTCATGCGCTTTTCGTGTGCACTGTGAATGAATAATCCGAGGATTCTGGGGTCGTAGAGGGGCGCTGCGGGTCGCGTGCGCCACTGCGGGTTGCGGCGCCTATCGCGCGCAGAGCGCGCTCCTACAAGGCCAGCTCTGTAGGAGCGCGCTCTGCGCGCGATAGGCCCCCACAAGGCCGCTTCTGTAGGAGCGCGCTCTGCGCGCGACAGGCGCTGCGGGTCAGCGCGGCGGCTGCCCGAGCTCGCGGGCGTCGAGGGTGCCGTCGCGGTTGCCGGCCTGGACGCGGAACTGCCTTTCCTCAACGCGGCGGCTGCCCCAGCTCGCGGGCGTCGAGGGTGCCGTCGCGGTTGCTGTCCTGCAGGCGGAACTGCTTGGCCAGTGCGGCGTGGTGCTGGTCGAGGGTGCGGAGTTCGCCGCCGCGCGGGGTGACGCCGGGCGGGTACTCGTGGGGCTGGAGGATGCCGTCGCGGTTGCGGTCGATCTGCAGGAAGGCGTAGCTCAGGAAGTCCTGGTATTCGGCGAGCTGGACGCGGCCGTCGCGGTTGGCGTCCATGTCGCGCAGGTAGTCGCTGGGCGTATCCGGGGATTGGGCGGTGGCGGCGCCGGTGATGAACAGGGCAGCCGCGGCGAGGATGGCGAGGTGCATGGCAGGGAATGTAGCGGGGCGACCGCCCCAGCGCAGGCCGCTGTTGTAGGAGCGCATCTCATGCGCGACCGCGGAACCGCAGGTCGCCGTTTGGCGCGGTTCCGCGGTCGCGCATGAGATGCGCTCCTACAGGAGCATCAGCATGTGGGGTTTGGGGCGTCGGCGGGGCGGGTGAACAACGGCGTCGGTGCCGGGGGTCAGGGGGCTTCGGCGAGGAGTTCGAGGAGATGGGGGCCGTAGCGGTCGAGCTTGCGGGCGCCGATGCCGGGGATGGCGGCGAGCTCGTCGAGGGTGGCGGGGGCGCTGTGGGCGAGGGCGCGCAGGGTGGCGTCGTGGAAGATGACGTAGGCGGGGACGGATTGGGTGCGGGCTTCGTCGGCGCGCCATTGGCGGAGGCGCTCGAAGCGGTGTTCGGCGGCGGGGGTGAGGGCGACATTCTCTGGGACAGGGGCGGATTGGGAGTCCGCGGTCGCGCCCAGGGGCGCTCCTACGGGGGTGCGGCGAGCTTTGGTCTTGCGCTGTTTCGGGCGGGCGGGCTTGGGGAGGTCGCGGCGGAAGGCGATGGGTTGCTGGCCGCTGAGGATTGCGCGGGCGGACTCGGCCAGGCGCAGGGCGCCGTAGCCTTCGATGTCGACGCTCACGTAGCCGCCGGCGACGAGCTGGCGGTAGACACTGCGCCAGGTGGTCTCGTCGAGGTCGGCGCCCACGCCGTAGGTCGGCAGCAGGTGGTGGTTGAACTGCTCGATGCGCTCGTCGGCCACGCCGCGCAGGATCTTGATCAGGTGCACCACGCCGAAGCGCTGGCCGGTGCGGATGATGGCCGAGAGCGCCTTCTGCGCGGCGGTGGTGCCGTCCCAGACCTGCGGCGGGTTGAGGCAGTTGTCGCAGGCGCCGCAGTGGCCCGGGTGTTCCTCGCCGAACACGGCGAGGAGTGCCTGGTGGCGGCAGCGGGTGGTCTCGCAGTAGCCCACCAGCGCTTCGAGCTTGCGCCGCTCGAGGCGCTTGCGCTCCTCGCTCGATTCGCCCAAGCCGATCAACTGGCCCTGCGCCACCACGTCGGCCAGGCCATACGCGAGCCAGGCATCGGCCGGCTCGCCATCGCGCCCCGCCCTGCCCGTCTCCTGGTAGTAGCCCTCGATCGAGCGTGGCAGGTCGAGGTGCGCCACGTAGCGCACGTCGGGCTTGTCGATACCCATGCCGAAGGCGATCGTGGCCACCATCACCACGCCGTCCTCGCGCAGGAAGCGGCGCTGGTTCGCGGCGCGCGCGTTGCCGTCCATGCCTGCGTGGTACGGCAGCGCATCCACGCCCTGCCCCTGCAGCCACAGAGCGGTCTCGTCGACCTTCTTGCGCGTGAGGCAATACACGATGCCGCTCTCGCCCTCGTGCGCGGCGAGGAAGTCGGCGAGCTGGCGCTTGGGCTCGTCCTTGGGCACCACGGTGTAGCGGATGTTGGGCCGGTCGAAGGAGCTGATGAAGACTTCGGCGTCTTCCAGCGCCAGGCGCTCGATGATCTCGCGCCGCGTAGGTGCATCCGCCGTGGCGGTGAGCGCGATGCGCGGCACGCGCGGCCAGCGCTCGTGCAGGATCGAGAGCTGGCGGTACTCGGGCCGGAAATCATGGCCCCATTGCGAGACGCAGTGGGCCTCGTCGATGGCGAACAGCGCGATCGAGCTCTGGTCGATGAGCTCGAGGCAGCGCTGCGTGAGCAGGCGCTCGGGCGCGACGTACAGGAGATCGAGTTCACCCTCGATGAGTTCGCGCTCGATCGCCGCCGCGTCGCCGGCGCTCAAGGTCGAATTGAGGTACGCCGCGCGCACGCCGAGTTGCGCCAGCGCCTCGACCTGGTCCTGCATCAGCGCGATCAGCGGCGAGATGATGATCCCGCAGCCCGGCCGCACCAGCGCCGGCACCTGGTAGCACAGCGACTTGCCGCCGCCGGTGGGCATCAGCACCAGCGCATCGCCGCCGCCGATGACATGCCCGACGATCGCCTCCTGCGGCCCGCGGAATTCCGGGAAGCCGAAGGTGCGGCGCAGGATCTCGCGCGCGGGCGTGGTGGGCGTGGCGAGGGTGGCGGGTTCGGCGACCATGGGCGCTAGCGTCGCGCGGTGCGGGCGCGGATGGTAGCGCGGTTGGCGCACGGACCTGTAGGCGAATTGCCATGGGTGCCGATGCGGTCCGGATTCGCGCTGCGGGAGCGGCTTCGGCCGCGACCGGGGCCTGTCGCGCGCAGAGCGCGCTCCTACAGGGCCGGCTTTGTAGGAGCGCGCTCTGCGCGCGATAGGCCCCGGTCGCGGCTGAAGCCGCTCCTACAGGGCTCTGGCACCGTTTCGGCTACCAGTGGTAGCGCACCGTATACGTCAGCTTCGCCTCGCCATCGGCCGGGATCGTCACCGGGAAATCGATGGTCTGGGCGTCGCGCGTGGTGAAGGCGTGGCTCTTCGCGGTCAGGTCCCACGCGCTCCAGCGGTAGAGGTACTCGCGCACCACCACCTCGGCGGACTCGCGTTTGCGGTTGCGCACGCTGAGCTCGAAGGTCTCGGTGATGGTGTCGGCCGCGCTGTCGTAGACGAAGCTCATCTGCTTGCGCTCGCCCACGATGTCGAAGGACTCGCCCAGCTTGATGCGCAGGGTCTCGTTGCGCGGGGTGTGCTTGATCAGGTCCTCGCCGATGAACTCCAGGCTGCCGTCGGGGCCGGCCTGGTTGACGCGCACGCGGCCCGCGGGCAAGGGCATGCCGAGGCGATTGCCTTCCTTGTTGTCGAATTCGAGGTACGCGCCGACCGTGCCCTCGGCGGTGGCGGCGTAACCCTGGTCGACGATCGGCGCGGCCCAGTAGCTCCACGGCTGCGGGGCGGCGGTGAACACGAGCTGCTTCTTGCACGCCACGCCGGTCGCGGCCGGAAATAGTTCTAGCTGCTTGGTCGAGTTGTCGGGCAGGTCGGTGCGACGGCCTAGGGTGTAGAGGTGATATTCGAACAGCGAGGATTCCTGGAAGCCGGCATCGGCCATCGCTTCCATCGCCACCGACTGGCGCTTGGCCATGCCCAGCATGGCCGGCGCGGCGGCCGGTGCGCGGTTCACTTCGCCGGCAACCAACTTCAACTGCGCGCCGGGAAAGCTGCCGCCGGACTGGTTGACGATCGTGACCCAGGCCGCGAGGTCCATGTCGCAGCCGCCGTTGGCTTCGCGCAGGGTGACGTTGTAGTCGGACCACCAGGTCATGCCGGTGGTCTGGTAGCCGACACGGGTGTCGTGGTCGCCGCCCTTGGCCGCGTTCACCAGCCACACCAGCGTGGGCTTGGTGATGAGTCCGCCGGGCAGGCTCGGGAACTCGACGTTGCTCCACTGGTTGAGCGTGAGGACCTTGCCCGAATCCTGCGCCAGGATGAGGCCGCCTTCGGCCGAGAGCAGCGTGCCGGTGACGCGCACGATCTGGTCGCCGCGCTGCTGGTCGACGCTGATGGTCTGGCCGATGTAACGCTCGATGAGCTTGGACTGGCTCACCAGGTCGAACTGGTAGTTCTGTTCCAGCACGCGCGTGCCGGCCGGATCGGTGAGCGAACTGAAGCTCACCGTGGTGGGATCGATGCGCTTGGCCACGTCGGAGAAGCGGATCGTGCCGGTGCCGCGCTCGAGGCTCATGCGGCGGCCGTCGCGCACCAGCGCGTAGCCGGGCAGCGCGGCGCCGTATTGGGTCAGGCGCTCGATGTTGAGCGCGCCCGGCGCGGCGGAGCTGTAGACCGTGAGCGAATAGTCGGGCGATTCGGCGGCGGCAACCGGGAGGGTGCCGAGGGCGGCGGCGATGGCGAGCGGGAGCAGGATGCGCATGGCGATCTCTCGTTGGGGTGCGTGGGGTTGAACGCACGATCGCGCCCCGCGGGGTTAGCCCGATCCGATCCGCGGCTTCTTTGTAGGAGCGCATCTCATGCGCGGCCGGCGACGCGGTATCGCCTGTTGGGGCGGAGTGGCCAGTCCGTAGCTCCGCGGTCGCGCATGAGATGCGCTCCTACAGAAGCACGCGCATCACGCCCGCGCGTCGACCGCCGCGGCCACCGGCGCATGCGTGCTGCGCCAGGCCACGATCCACGCGAGGGCGAGGAGCGCCGCGGAAAGCAGGTACGCCGCCCCCGGCAGGTGCCAGCTCGCGCGCGGGCCGATGAAGGCGGCGAAGGTGCTGGCGAACACGAAGGGTCCGAACACGCCAGCGAGGCTGATCAGGCTGGTCACCGCGCCCTGCAGGCGTCCCTGTTCGGCGGGATCGACGGTGCGCGTCATCAACGCCTGGGTCGAGGGGCCGGCGATGCCCCAGATCGCCATCACCGGGATCCCGGCCAGGAACCACGCGCCGGTCGGTGCAAGGCCGTAGATCGCGAAACCCACGGTGCCGAACACCAGCCCGGTCAGCAGCGCGCGGCGTTCGCCCAGCCTGGCCACCACCTTGCCCACCAGCCCGAGCTGCACGATGGCCGTGCACACGCCCACCGCCGCCAGCACGTAGCCCACGGTCTGCGCGCCCCAGCCGTAGCGGTAGTCCGCGTACAGCACGAAAGTCGCGG
>JAGOEZ010000209.1 GCA_017997455.1 Lysobacterales bacterium
CGCCGGGCGGCTTGCTGCTCGCGCTGAGCGGCGGTCCGGATTCCAGCGCCCTGCTCCACGCGCTGGCCGCCGAGCCGCTGGCGCGCGCGCGCGGCCTGCGCGCGCTCCACGTCGACCATGCGCTGCATCCGGCCAGCGCGGAGTGGGCGCGACATGCGCAGGCCACCTGCACGGACGCCGGCATCGCGCTGCAGGTCGTGCCGGTCGACGTGCGTGCGCGCGGGACCGGGCTCGAAGCCGCGGCGCGCGAGGCGCGCTACGCCGCCCTGCGCGCCGCCCAACGCGAGGGCGAACTCGTGCTCACCGCGCACCACGCCGACGACCAGGCCGAGACCCTGTTGTGGCGAATGCTGCGCGGCGCCGGGCCGCAGGGCCTCGCCGCCATGCGGCCGCTGCGGCGCTTCGGCCGCGGCTGGCTGGCGCGCCCGTGGCTGGCGCTGCCGCGCGCGGCGATCCGCGCCTACCTCGATCGCCATGCCATTGCCTGGATCGACGACCCGGCCAACGCCGACCTGCGCCACGATCGCAGTTTCCTGCGCCACGCGGTGCTGCCGCTGCTGCAATCGCGCTGGCCACGGGCGGCCGGTGGCCTGGCGCGCAGCGCCGCCATGCTCGACCACGGCGCGCGCCAGCTGCGGGCCGATGCCCGGCGCCTGCTCGCGCGCTGGCGCGGCCTTGATCCCGCGACGCTGCGTTGGGCTGCGCTCGCTGCGGCGACACCAGTGCTGCGCGGCGCGGTGCTGCGCGAGTGGCTGCTCGACCTGGGCCTCGCGCCGCCGGGCGCCAGCGCATTGGCCGCGATCGAGCGCGAACTGCTGGCCGCGCGCCCCGACGCGAAGCCCTGCGTGCGCTGGCCCGGCGCCGAACTGCGGCGCCATCGCGAGCTGCTGCACGCCATGGCGCCGCTGGCGCGCACGGCGGCCGCGTACGCGCTGGACTGGGACGGCCGCGCGCCGCTGCAATTGCCCGACGGACTTGGCAGCCTGGTGCTGGACGGCGCGCCGGCCGGGCTCGCACTGCAGGTGCGCCCGCGCCGCGGCGGCGAGCGCATCCGGCTGCTGGCCGACGGGCCGAATCGCGAGCTCAAGCACGTGCTGCAGGAACTCGGCCTGCCGCCCTGGCACCGCGCGCGCCTGCCGCTGGTCTGGCGCGGCGAAACGCTGCTGGCGGCCGGCGACGTCGCCTGCGACCACGCGCTGCGCGCGAGTGGCGCGCGCCTGCGCTGGCTGCCGCGCGCGCCGACCGCGACCGATTGACCCGGCGCGCGCCGCGGGCTACCGTGCGCGCCATGCCGCAACCCTCCACGGCAATCGCGACCGGGTCCCCGATGGCGGACTTCGAGCACTCGCTGGACGAGCTCGAGACGCTGGTGCAGAAGCTCGAGCGCGGCGACCTCACCCTCGACGATTCGCTGCAGGCCTTCGAGCGCGGCGTGGCGCTGTACCGCAGCTGCCAGAGCGCGCTCAAGCAGGCCGAGCTGCGCGTGAGCCAGCTGCTCGATCCCGAGGATCCCGACAGCGCCGTCGCGTTTGAACCCGACACGCCCTGAGCTGACGCCGGCGCTGCGCGAGCATGCGCGGCGCGTCGAGGGCGTGCTCGACCTCGCCCTGCCCCCGGCCGACCGTGAACCGCGCGCGCTGCACGCGGCGATGCGCTATGCAGTGCTCGGCGGCGGCAAGCGCATCCGCCCGATGCTCGCTTGCGCGGCGGCATCGGCGGTCGGCGCCGATCCCGCGCGCGCCGACGCGGCGGCCGCGGCAGTGGAGATCATCCACGCCTACTCGCTGGTGCACGACGACCTGCCGGCGATGGACGACGACGCGCTGCGGCGTGGGCTGCCCACCTGCCACGTGCAGTTCGGCGAGGCGCTGGCGATCCTGGCCGGCGATGCGCTGCAGGCGCTCGCCTTCGAGGTGCTGCTGCACGATCCGGCCCTGGCCAATGCAAGCGGCGTGCGCATGGCCGGGTTGCTGGCCCGGGCCTGTGGCTCGGCCGGCATGGCGGGCGGCCAGGCCATCGACCTCGCGGCCGTGGGCCAGCGCCTCGATGCCGTGGCGCTGGAACGCATGCACGCGCACAAGACCGGCGCGTTGATCCGGGCCGCGGTGGTGCTCGGCGCGCTGGCCGGCGGCTGCGCGGACGAAGTCGCGCTGGATGCCCTGGATCGCTACGCGGGCGCGGTGGGACTGGCGTTCCAGATCCGCGACGACATCCTCGACGTCGAGGGCGACACGGCCGTAATCGGCAAGCAGCAGGGCGCCGACCAGGCCCGCGCCAAGCCCACCTATCCCGCGATCCTGGGCATGGCCGCCGCGCGCGCGCTGTGCGAGGCGCAGCGCGCCGCGGCGCTGGCCGCGCTCGATGCCGCCGGCCTCGCGGCCGGGCAACTGCGCGACCTCGCGCACTACGCGGTCGACCGCGGGCACTAGCACCGAGCTGACGCCGCACTCCTCGTCTGCAGGATCGGCTTCAGCCGCGACCAGGCCTATCGCGCGCAGAGCGCGCTCCTACAAAGCCGGCCCTGTAGGAGCGCGCTCTGCGCGCGATAGGCCCGGTCGCGGCTGCCTGGTTCGCGCAGGAAGCGCGAACCAACCGCGAAGCGGGCCCGGAGGGTGAGCGCCAGGATCGCGCGAATCAGCCGCTCCCACAGCGCGAGCCGCGCCAGGTTGCTGGACTCAGGACCCCGCGACGGTCATGCGCCCGAGCAGGATCGAGCCGCACAGGATGTGCGAGCGATGGTCGACGTCGCTGCCCACCGCCTCGATGCCGAGCAGCATCTGGCGCAGGTTGCCGGCGATGGTGATCTCCTCGACCGGATAGGCGATCGCGCCGTCCTCGACCCAGAAGCCGGCGGCGCCGCGCGAGTAGTCGCCGGTCACCAGGTTGACGCCCTGCCCCATCAGCTCGGTCACCACGAGGCCGCTGCCCATCCGCGAAACCAGGTCGGCGAAATCGCCCGCGTTGGCGTTGGCCACGAGGTTGTGGATGCCGCCGGCGTTGCCGGTGCTCTCCAGCCCGAGCTTGCGCGCCGAGTAGCTGCCGAGCACGTAGCGCTGCAACACGCCGTCGCGCACCAGGTCGCTGGCCACGGTCGCCACGCCTTCGGAATCGAAAGCGCCCGAGCCGTGGCCGCGGCGCAGGTGCGGCTCCTCGCGCAGGCTCATCCAGGCCGGCAGCACGGCCTTGCCGGCGTGGTCGAGCAGGAACGAAGCGCGCCGGTACAGCGCGCCGCCGCTGACCGCGCCAACCAGGTGGCCGAGGAGGCTGCGCGCCACCTCGGGCACGAACAGGACCGGGCACTCGCGGGTGGCGAGCTGGCGCGCGCCGAGGCGCCGCACGGCGCGCTCCGCGGCGTGGCGCCCGATGTGCTCCGCCGCTTCGAGGTCGCTGGCGGCACGCGCGCTGCTGTACCAGTAGTCGCGCTGCATCCCCTGCGCGTCCTCGCAGACCAGCGCGCAGCTGATGGAATGGCGCGTGGCGCGCTCGCGCCCGACGAAGCCGTGCGAGTTGGCGTACACCGACACGCTCTCGCCGCTGGCCACGCTGGCGCCGTCGGAGTTGCTGATGCGCGCGTCGGCGTCGCGCCCGGCCGCCTCGCAGGCGATGCCGAGCTCGATCGCCGCGCCCGCATCCAGCGCCCACGGGTGCCACAGGTCGAGTTCCGGGAATTCGCGCGCCAGGCGCGCGGGATCGGCCAGCCCGGTGGCCGGATCGGCCTCGGTATGGCGCGCGATGGCGCAGGCCTGCTCGACGGTTGCGCCGATCGAAGCCGCGGCAAGATCGGCGGTGTTGGCCGAGCCCTTGTGCTGCCCGAACCATACCGTCACCGCGACCCCGCGGTCGCGCGTGTGTTCCAGGGTCTCGACCTCGCCCATGCGCACGTTGACGTTGATGCCGCGGTCGGCGCTGAGCCCGACCTCGGCCTGGCTGGCGCCGGCCTTGCGGCAGCGCGCGAGCACGTCGGCCGCGATCTCGGCGAGCCGGTCGAGGTCGGCGAGGCTGGTATCGGTGCTGGCGACGACTGCGTTCAATGCCTATCCTTCATCAATGACTGCAAACGACGAATTCTCGCATGTGCCCGACCCGCCCAGCCGCAGCGAATTGCGGCGCGCGGCGCTGGCCGTGTTCGAGCTGGCCGAGCGACTGGTGGCGTTGAGCGAGGCCCAGCTCGAGGCGGTGCCGCTGTCCGACGAACTGCGCACCCTGGTGATGGCCAGCCGCAAGGTCACCCAGCACATCGCGCGCAAGCGCCAGTTGCAGTACCTCGCCAAGCACCTGCGCCGGCGCGCGGACGAGTTGCCGCCCATCGAGGCCGCGCTCGCGCACGACCGCGACGGCGGCCGGCGCGAAGCCGCGCGCCAGCATCGCCTCGAGCACTGGCGCGACCGCCTCGTCGCGGGCGGCGACGAGGACCTGTC
>JAGOEZ010000208.1 GCA_017997455.1 Lysobacterales bacterium
GCTGTTCCATGATCTCGCCGACCCGGCGCACCAGGCGCGCGCGCTCGGCGGCCGGGGTCTCGCGCCAAGCCGGGTAGGCCGCCTGCGCGGCGCGCATCGCCTCGTCGACGTCGGCGGCGCTGGCCAGTGGGAAGCGACCGAGCGCGAGCGCGGCATCGATCGGACTGTGGCGCTCGACCTCGGCCTCGGCGTGGCGGTCCACGCCGTCGATGTGCAGCGCGTGGCGCTGGCCGAGGCCGGCGCGCACGGAGGCCAATGCCGCCTCGAAGCGTTCGTGCAGTTCCGAGGGCGGGTTGTACATCGAGGCGTAGGTCAGGCGGAACGACATGGCTTCACCCGGGATGAGGATCGGGAAAATGACGCGCCAGCAGGGTGTCGAGCAGCGCCAGCGCATCGGCCAGGTCCTGCTCGCCGATCACCAGCGGCGGCGCCAGCAGCAGCAGGTTGCCGCGGGCAGCGTAGGAAACGCCCTGCGCCAGGGCATCGGCCAGCAGCGCGCGCAGCGCCGGCGCCTGCTGCGGCCACGGCGCGAGCGGCTCGCGCGTGGCGCGGTCGCGCACCAGCTCCAGCACGGCGAACAGGCCGTCGCCGCCGCGCACCTCGCCGATCACGGCATGGCGCTGCGCCAGCGCGCGCAGCTCGGTGTACATCGATGCCCCCAGCGTGCGCGAGCGCGCGATCAGGTTCTCGCTGCGGTAGGCCTCGATCGCGGCGAGGCCGGCCGCGCAGGCCAGCGGATGACCGCAGTAGGTGAGCCCGGTCTGCAGCATCTCGTGCTCGATGCGCGCGGCGACCTCGGCCGAGACCACCACCGCGCCCAGCGGTACCGACGCGCCGGTCAGGCCCTTGGCCAGGGTCATGAGGTCCGGACGCCCGGCCTCGCCGTGGCGCTGCCACGCAAACCACTCGCCGCAGCGGCCGAAGCCGCTCATGACCTCGTCGGCGATGAGGTAGACGCCCTGCTCCGCGGCATGCCAGCGCAGCTCCTGCCAGTAGTTGGGTGGCGCCACGATGCCGTTGGTGCCGGCGTTGGGCTCCATCAGCACCGCCGCCACGGCCTCGGCGCCTACCGCGTCGATGCAGTCGCGGACCGCCGCCGCGGCGCGCACGCCGCACTCCGATTCGTTGCGGCTGCCGAAGGGGCAGCGATAGGCGTAGGGCGGCGGCACGTGGCGCACGCCGAGGGCGTGCGCGTCGACCTGTGCCTGGGTGCGGGAATCTCCCGAGAGCGCCATCGCCAGGTGGGTGGCGCCGTGGTACGAACGGTCGCGGGCGATGACCAGGCCGCGCGGCTTGCGCGCGGCGAGGCGCGCGATCTTGACCGCCTGCTCGTTGGCGTCGGCGCCGCCGACGGTGAAGAACACCCGCCCGCCCTCGAAGCCCGACAACTCGAGCAGGCGCTGCGCCAGTTCGGCACGCGGCGCCGCGCCCCAGCTGCTGGTGACGAAGCACAGCTGCTGCGCCTGCGCGCGGATCGCCGCCACCAGTTTCGGGTGCTGGTGCCCGAGGTTGCAGCACTCGGCGAGGCTGCTGAAGTCCAGCACCTCGCGGCCATCGGCCAGGTGCAATCGCGCGCCGGCGCCGCCGACCACGGCGGGCGCGTCCCACTCGGCCTGGACGCACCAGCTGTGCAGCACGACCTGGCGCTCGGGGATCACGCGCGGCCCTCCGGGGATCACGCGGGTGTGCGATTACCGCACGCGTGTCCGCATTGCGTACAATGCTAGGAACTCGTAACCTCCGCGTCAATCGCCGCGCCGGCGGCCGCACGCCATGCCCAGCAGCCGAGCCCTCGCCCCTGCCCGACGCTTCGAACGCAGCCGCGACTACGTGCAGTCGCTGGCGCGCGGCCTCGCCGTGCTGCGCACCTTCGACCGCGAACATCCGGCGATGACCCTGGCCGAGATCTCCGCCCGCGCCGGGCTCTCGCGCGCCGCGGTGCGGCGCCTCGCGCTCACCCTGCAGCACCTGGGCTACGTGCGCCTGGTCGAGCGCGACGTGTCGCTGACCCCGCGGGTACTGGAACTCGGCTTCAGCTACCTCGATTCGGTGGCGCTGACCGAACTGGTGCAACCGCGCCTGGAGGCGCTTTCGCAGCGCGTGCACGAGAGCTGCTCCATGGCAGTGCTCGACAGCCAGTCGATCGTGTACGTGGCGCGGGTGCCGGTGCGCAAGCTGATGATGGTGGCGCTGGGCGTCGGCGCGCGCCTGCCCGCGTTCTCCTCCTCGATGGGGCGGGTGCTGCTGGCCGGCCTGTCCGAGCCCGAGCTCGACGCCTGGTTCGAGGGCCTGGCGCCGGTCCGCCACACCCGCCACACCGTGGTCGAGCCGCGCAAGCTGCGCCGGCTCATCGCCGAGGTCCGCGCGCAGGGCCATGCCGTGGTCGAGCAGGAGCTGGAACTGGGCCTGTGCTCGCTGGCGGTGCCGCTGCGCAACCGCGAGGGCCGGGTCGCCGCGGCGCTCAACATCGGCATGCGGTACGAGCCCGGCGCGGTGGCGCGCGCGCTGCGCGAGTTCCTGCCGGCGCTGCGCGAAACCGCCGCCGCGATCGAGCGCGACACGCCCTCGACCTGGTTGCCGGCGGTGCGCCCGTGAGCGGCCGCAACGCCTGGATCGTCGATGGCCTGCGCACGCCCTTCGGGCGCTACCGCGGCGCGCTGTCCGCGATCCGCGCCGACGACCTCGCCGCGCTGCCGATCAGCGCGCTCATGGCGCGCCACCCGGCGCTGGACTGGGCCGCGCTGGACGAGGTGCTGCTGGGTTGCGCCAACCAGGCCGGCGAGGACAACCGCAACGTCGCGCGCATGGCCGCGCTGCTCGCCGGATTGCCGGAGACGGTCCCGGCGCTGACCGTCAACCGGCTGTGCGCCTCGGGCCTCGATGCCGTGGGCCTGGCCGCGCGCGCGATCGTCGCGGGCGACGCCGATCTGGTGCTCGCGGGCGGGGTCGAGAGCATGTCGCGCGCGCCCTACGTCATGGGCAAGGCCGAGTCAGCCTTCGGGCGCGAACAGCGGCTCGAGGACACCACCATGGGCTGGCGCTTCGTCAACCCGCGGATGCGCGCCGCGCATGGCGTCGACTCCATGACCCAGACCGCGGAGAACCTCGCGCGCGAGCTTGCGATCGCGCGCGCCGACCAGGACGCCTATGCCCTGCGCTCGCAGCGGCGCACGCAACAGGCCCGGGCCGACGGCGCCTTCGCGGCCGAGTTGATGGCGATGCCGCCGGTGCCGGGCCAGCCCGAGGCCAATGCCGACGAGCAACCCCGCGCCGACACCACGCTCGCCAGGCTGGCCGCGCTGCCGCCGCTGCTGGGTCCCGGCACCACCATCACGGCCGGCAACGCCTCGGGCATCAACGATGGCGCCTGCGCCTTGCTGCTCGCCTCCGACGCCGCGCTGGCGCGCTGGAGTCTCGAACCACTGGCGCGCGTGCTGGGCACGGCCAGCGCCGGCGTCGCGCCGCGCATCATGGGGATCGGTCCGGTGGCTGCCACCACGCGGCTGCTTGCACGCCTCGGCCTGCACCTCGACGACTTCGGGCGGATCGAGATCAACGAGGCCTTCGCCGCGCAGGTGCTGGCGGTGACGCGTGCGCTGGGCCTGCCCGACGATGCTGCGCATGTGAACCCGAATGGTGGCGCGATCGCGCTGGGTCATCCGCTGGGGGCCAGCGGCGCGCGCCTGGCGCTGACCGCGACCCGGGAATTGGAACGCAGCGGCCTGCGCCGCGCGCTGCTCGCCATGTGCGTGGGCGTGGGCCAGGGCGTCGCGCTCGCGATCGAACGCCCGTCCTGAGCACGTCGCTTCGCCCGCCAGATCCAGGATCCCGTTGCAGGAGCGGCTTTAGCCGCGACCAGTGCCCGGGTCGCGGCTGAAGCCGCTCCTGCAGCGAGACGGCCTGCGCGGGCATGCGAACGATCGCGGGTTCCTGAAGGCGAACGGCCCCGAAGGGCCGTTCGCTTGCAACGGTTGCGCGAGGTTCGTGGCGCTAGAAGGTCTGCGTCCAGCGCACGCCGAACATGCGCGGCCGGATCGGGACCACGTAGACCTGCTCGCCGCAGACCTCTTCGCGGCACTGGGAGAAGCGACTGACCTGCCCGCGCTCGTCGAAGGCATTGTTGAGGAACAGGTCCACCGTCCAGTTGTCCTTGCCGAAGCCGAACGAGGCATCGAAGGTCGTGTACGAAGGCAAGTCGCCGAGGATGTCGCGTTCGAGCGTCCGCAGGTCGGACGTGCGCTCCGCCTCGTAGACCAGGGCGCCCTGGACGTAGGACTGCAGTGATCCCATGTCGAAGTTGTAGCGCCCGATCAGGTTGCCCTTGAACTCGGGGGTGATGGGCAGCTGTTGTCCGCTGGGTGCCTGCAACTCCTCCGGCCCGCAATCGGTGACGGGCGTGCCATCGTCCTCGGTTTCAC
>JAGOEZ010000210.1 GCA_017997455.1 Lysobacterales bacterium
ACTGGGGAGCATGGACGCATTGCCCGGCGGATACGCTACTGGGTCCCGACTTGCGTCGGGATGACACCAACATTGTGGGGATGTCGCGGTGATTGGCGGGGATGTCGTGGCGAACGGTCACGAAGCCTTGCGGCGTTCCTGTTTGGCGGCGTCGGAACGGGCTTCGGCCAGTTCGCCGAGGTAGCCGTCGGCGAGCCCGGTGATGTACTCGCCGGAGAAGCAGGAGGTATCGAAGGCCTTGAGGCGCTCGTTGCCCTCCGCCACCGCGGCCACCAGGTCCGGCAGGTCCTGGTAGACGAGCCAGTCGGCGCCCAGCAGCTGCTCGATCTCACCCTCGCTGCGGCCGTGCGCGATCAGCTCGTGCGCGGCCGGCATGTCGATGCCGTAGACGTTGGGATAGCGCACCGGCGGCGCCGCCGAGGCGAAGTAGACCTTGCGCGCGCCCGCTTCCCGCGCCATCTGGATGATCTGCTTGCTGGTGGTGCCGCGCACGATCGAATCGTCGACCAGCAGCACGACCTTGTTGCGGAACTCGAGCTCGATGGTGTTGAGCTTGCGCCGCACCGATTTCACCCGCTCCTCCTGCCCCGGCATGATGAAGGTGCGCCCGACGTAGCGGTTCTTGACGAAGCCCTCGCGGTACGGCACGCCCAGCATCGCCGCCATCGGCAGCGCGGCGGTGCGGCTGGTGTCGGGGATCGGGATCACGGCGTCGATGTCGTGGTCGGGCCGCAGGCGCAGGATCTTCTGCGCCAGGCGCTCGCCCATGCGCAGGCGCGCCTTGTAGACCGAGACGTCCTCGATCATGGAGTCGGGGCGCGCCAGGTACACGTATTCGAAGATGCACGGCGCGTGCACCACCGGCGGACCGCAATGGCGCGTGTGCAGCTGGCCGTCGGCGCCGAGGATCACGCCCTCGCCCGGCTCCACGTCGCGCAGGCGGCGGAAACCGAGCACGTCGAGCGCGACGCTTTCCGAAGCGATCGCGTACTCCTTGCCGTCGGCGGTGTCGCGCTGGCCCAGCACCAGCGGGCGGATGCCGTGCGGGTCGCGGAAGGCGACCACGCCCACGCCCAGCACCATCGCCACCACCGCGTAGCCACCGACGCAGCGCGCATGCACGCCGCCGATGGCCTTGAACACATGGTCGATCTCGAGCTTGAGGTGGGCCTGGACCTGCAGTTCGTGCGCGAACAGGTTGAGCAGCACCTCGGAATCGGAGCTGGTATTGACGTGGCGCCGGTCCTCCTCGAACACCTCGTTGCGCAGCACCGCGGTGTTGACCAGGTTGCCGTTGTGCGCCAGCGCGATGCCGAACGGCGAGTTGACGTAGAAGGGCTGCGCCTCCTCCGAACTTTCGCAACCGGCGGTGGGATAACGGCAGTGGCCGATGCCCATGCGCCCGGCCAGGGACTGGATGTGCGGATCGTCGAACACGTCGCGCACCAGCCCGTTGCCCTTGTAGAGCCGCAGGCGCTTGCCGTCGACGGTGGCGATGCCGGCCGCGTCCTGGCCGCGATGCTGCAGCACCGTGAGCGCGTCGTAGAGCGACGCCGCTACTTCACTGCGTCCGACGATGCCGATGATTCCGCACATGTGCCTGCTTTTCCGTTCCCTGCAACAGTGGTTGCCTTGAAAGTCGCCGTAGCCCGTAGGAGCGCATCTCATGCGCGACCGCAACACCACGAACTGCCGCATCGCATGATGTACCACCCGGCGTCAGCGGTCGCGCATGAGATGCGCTCCTACAACGGCAAAGCGCCCATCACGCGCTTGCCTCGCCCTCCGGGGCTGGCTCCGCCGCCGGCACCTCGCCCCCGGGACTGAAGTCGATGTTGTCGCGCAGGGCCTCCGGCAGGTATTGCGTCGCCTTGCCCGCCATCTCCTCGAAGGCCGGCAACGCGCGCGACCGCTGCCACCAGTCGTCGCGCGGAAAGGGCGTGAGCCCGCCCAGCATCACCATCGCGACCACGATCACGCCACCGCGCGCGAGGCCGAAGAACAGGCCCAGCATGCGGTCGGTGCCGGTCAGGCCGGTGCCGGCGACGACCTTGCGCATCAACCACACCGCGATCGCGCCCGCGACCAGCGCCACCATGAACACCAGCACGTAGCCCAGCGCGATCCGCGCCGAGGCCAGTTCGATCGAGTCCTCGAAATGGACCGCGATCCGCGGCCCCACGGTCATCGCCGCCAGCGTGGCGGCGACCCACGCCGCCAGCGACATCACCTCGACCACCAGCCCGCGCGCCAGCCCGATGGCCATCGACAGGCCGATCGTGGCGAGGATGAACAGGTCAGCGCCGTTCAAGCCGGGCTCGGGATCAGGGCTGGGTGACGACGTTGCCGTTGAGGCCGAACTTCGCGCGCAGTGTGTCGCGCAGCTTGTCCGCATTGGCGCGCTGCGCCTCCGGTCCGACGCGCACGCGATAGAGCGTGCCGCCCTCGGCCCGCAGGACGTCGACGTAGGCCGCGAATCCGCCGGCGCGCAAGGTGTCGCGCTGGGCGGTCGCATCGGCCTGGTCGCGGTAGGCGCCGACCTGCACCGACCAGCCGGTCACCGCGGCCGGGGCACTGGCGGCCGCGGGCGCGCCGTCGACCTCGACGATGCTGCCCGGAACGTCAGGCCTGGCCTGCCGCGCGACCAGGCGCACCTGCTCGGCCTGGGTGCGATCGGCGTAGGGTCCGGCGCGCACGCGCATGCCGGCCTGGCCATTGACCTCCACCGATTCGGCGTAGGCCGGGACGCGCGACTTCTTGAGCGACTCGACCAGCGCCTGCGCGTTCTCGGGCCGCGCATAGCTGCCGAAACTGACCGCGTAGCGACCGCCCGCCACCGCTGCCGGGACCGCCGTTGGCGCCGCCGGGGCGGGTGCCGCGGTCGTCGGCGCCGCGGCGGCCGTCGCCGGAGCTGCTGCCGGCGGCGGCGTGGCCAGTGGCGCCGCCGCGCCGGTAGCGGCCGTGCCAGCGGGTGCGCCGCCCGGCGTCGCGGCGGCATCGACCGCGTCGGGACGGGGCGCGGCGCCGGTGTCCACGGTCGTGATGGCGTCGCTCAACGACGGCGCCGCGGGTGCAGGCTGCGGCAGTGCCGCGGGATCCAGCGGCACGACCCGGGTCTCCATCGCGCGGTCGGGCGACGGCGGGATCGTCAGGTCGATGGTCTGCGATTCCGGCGTCGAGGTGCCGTCGAGCACCATCGGCACGAAGACGATGGCAAGCAGGACCAGGACGGCGGCCCCGATCAGGCGCTGTTTGAGCTGTGGATCCATTGCGGGCGAGGTCCAGCGGCGGCGGCGCGCGAATCATACCGGCATTGCGCCCGTCGACCGGCGTCGCGGCGCCGCCGGTTCAGCCGGCAGTCGAGGTCTCCCTGCCCCATTCCAGCGCGGCAGCCGCGGTGTGGAAGGAGCCGAAGGCCAGCACCCGGTCGCGCGGCGCCGCGGCCGTCGTGGCAGCGGCCAGCGCGGCGCTGACGCTTTCGTGCTCATGGATCCCGGCCGTCGCGGGCAGGCCCATGCGCTGGCGCAAGGCCGGGGTCGCGAGGCCGCGCGGCGAGACCCGGTCCAGCGGCGCGAGGTGCCACGCGGCGACCTGGTCGCGCAGCGGTTCGACGATGCCCGCGATGTCCTTGTCGCCGAGTGCCGCGAATACCGCGCGCGTGCTGCCGTCACCGGATTGCCCGCGCAACCAGGCCGCCAGTTCGCGCGCTGCCTGCGGGTTGTGCCCGACATCCACCCATGTCGCGGGCGCGACGGCCAGGCGCTGCAGGCGACCGGCTGCGCGGGCGCCGGAGACGCCGCGCGCGATGGCGTCGGGTCCCACGGCAAGCGCGCCCCGCAGCGCGTGCAGCGCCGCGATCGCGGCGGCGGCATTGGCGCGCTGCGACGGTGCCGGCAGCACCGGATCGGGCAGCGCGAGGCGGGTGCCGTCGCGGTGCCACCAGTGCCAGCCGGCCGCGCCGCCGTCGAAACCGTAATCGCTGCCACGCACGACTTCCTGCGCGCCGATCCGTCGCGCCGCGTCCCGCAACGAGGGCGGCGGGTCGGCCTCGGCGATGACGGCGGGCCGCCCGGCGCGGAAGATCCCGGCCTTCTCGCGCGCGATCGTGGCCCGGTCGTTGCCCAGCCAATCGAGGTGGTCCAGGTCCACCGTGGTGACGATCGCGGCATCGGCGTCGACCAGGTTGACCGCGTCGAGGCGGCCGCCCAGCCCGACCTCGAGCAGCGCCACGTCGAGACTGGACGCCGCGCAGATCCGCAGCGCCGCGAGCGTGCCGTACTCGAAATAGGTCAGCGGCGTGTCGCCGCGCGCGGCCTCGATGCGCGCGAAGGCCTCGACCAGGGCGGCATCGTCGATGTCGGCGCCATCGATGCGCAGGCGCTCGTTGTAGCGCA
>JAGOEZ010000211.1:0-2171 GCA_017997455.1 Lysobacterales bacterium
GTGGAGCGGATGCGGTTCGGGATCTTGCGCCAGCCGTGGCCCTCGTCGGGAAACAGCACGTACTCCACCGGGACATCGCGCTGCTTGAGGTTGGCGACCACCTGCTCGGCCTCGATCACGGGCACGTTGGTGTCGTTGGCGCCGTGCAGCACCAGGGTGGGCGAGCGGATCTGGTCGATGCGGTGGATGGGCGAGAGGCGGCGGATCAGGTCGGGCTGGGTCTTCGGGTCGCCGTACTCGACGGTGGAGATCGCGGCCATCCACGGCTGGGTGTGCGAGAAGAAGGTCTCGAAGTTGACGACGCCAAACAGGTTGGCGCCGGCGGCGAAGGTGTCGGGATAGTCGGTCAACGCCATCATCACCACGTAGCCGCCGTAGGAACCCCCCATGATGCCGATGCGACCGGGGGCCGCGAGGCCCTCGCGCACGACGAATTCGGCGCTGGATTTCACGTCGCGGTTGGCGTCGAAGCGCAACTCGCCGTTGTCGAGGTTGACGAAGCGCTTGCCGAACCCGGACGAGCCGCGGATGTTGGGCGAGAACACCGCGATGCCCTGCGAAAGCAGGGCCTGGAAATCGCTGCGGAACACCGGCCGGTCCTGGCCCTCGGGACCGCCGTGGAAGTTCAGCACCATCGGGCCGGGCTTGCGGAAACCGGGTGGCAGGTAGAGCCAGCCGGACAGTGGCAGGCCGTCGTGGGCCTTGAAGCTGCGCAGCACCGGGCGCACCAGGCCGTCGAGCGCGACGCCCGCGTGCGGGCTGAAGGTGAGCTGGCGAAAGCTGCCGTCGGCGAAATCATGCACCCACAGGTCGCTGGGTTGCGCCGCGCCCTGCGCCGCGAGGACCGCGCGCGCACCGTCGCGCGTGAAAACGAATTCCCCGATGATCTCGCCGGGTGGCGCGGGCATCGGTTCGCGCGTGCCGTCGGCGATGGTGTAGATCTCGAGTTCCGAGCGACCACCCATGTTCCAGGCCAGCAGCGCGCGTTCGCCGGCCTCGTCGAGCACGAAGTACGAAAGTTCGGCGTCGTCGCGGCCGGCGAGCACCTCGATCTTGCCGGGCCGATCCGGTTTCGACACATCGATGCGGGCGAAGGCTATACGGTCGCGATCCTTGTTCGAGCCCAGGTAGACCGTGCGGCCGTCGGGGGCGAAGTCGCCGAAGAAGGTGCCGGGACCGCGGTGGGTGGTGAGTTCGTGTTCCTTGCCGCTGGCGAGGTCGCGCAGGTAGAGGTCGTTGCTGCCGCGCGAGCGCAGGCGGAATACCAGCGCCTGCTTGCCGTCGGCGCTGATGTCGGCGAGATCGGTGATGCCGGTGCCATCGAGTACGCGGGTCGATTTTCCAGTGGCCAACTCGTACAGGTACGGGTCCGTGGCGGCGGGATCGCGTTCGTTCGAGGTGTAGCTGAGCCAGCGGCCGTTGTCGCTGAAGAAGCCCAGGTTGTTGTTGACCTCGCCGCCGCTGGTGATGCGGCGCACCTCGGTGCCATCGGGCCGCGCGAGGTAGACCTGCGTGTTGAGGCCGCCGCCCGGCGATACGTCGAAGGCCAGCAGGGCGCCATCGCGCGACCAGGCGACGTTGCCCACCGGATCGTCGAAGGCCGTGACGAGGCGCGGATAGCCGCCCGCGGTCGGCACGATCCAGACCTGCGAAACGCCGCTCAGGTTCGACACGTAGGCGACCTGCGATCCATCGGGCGAGAGCGCGGGGCCGAACGCGGCTCCGATGCGAGCCATGCGGGTGACGGCGGCTTCGAGTGCGTCGGGCGGCGCGTCGCTGGCGATGGGCTTGGCGTCCTCGGCGGCACCCGCAAGCGCCGCCCAGAATGCGCCCGCTGCCGCCAGCCCCTTGAGCCACTGTTGCATCGCACGATCTCCATGCAGGTCGGATTGGCACCACCAGTGCTTGCTTGGACTATAGTGCGGGCACGGTATCGGAGTCGCCATGCGCCTTGATGCGCCAATGGGTCGCGCGCTGCTCGCGTTGGCTGCCGGAGTGCTCGCCTGGCCCGCGCGCGCGGACATCGACGTGGTGTTGCGCAGCGGCTTCGATCCCCTGCAGCTGTGCGACCCCGTCGCCACGCCGTCCACCTGCCCGGGGTTCCGGGTGCAGACGCCGGCGCTCAACGTGCCGGCCGGCGAGATCCAGACCTTCTGCTACTACTTCCGCGG
>JAGOEZ010000211.1:2271-4385 GCA_017997455.1 Lysobacterales bacterium
CGCGTCCGCCGCGGCACGCAGGACCTGGTCGCGAGCAACGACTGGATCGCCCCGCGCACCACGCGGCTCGCCGCGCCCAACGTCGTGGAGTTCACGGCGGGCGCGATGTACACGTACGAATGCATCTACAGCAATCCCAACCCCTTCACGGTGTCCTTCGGCGAGAGCGAGGACTCGGACGAGCAGTGCATCGGCGTGGGCATGTACTACCCGGCCGCGCGGCCGCTGATTTGCATCAACAACGTCGGGCCGCTGTAGTCCCCCACGGCGCACCGATCCGGCGAGGCCAAGGAGCCCGGCAACCGTGAATGCAACGTCGTCCACCTATCCCATCGGCACACCCGGTCGACCCTGGGGCGAAACCGAGAAGGCGGCCTGGCGGGCGCGGCAGCGCAAGCTGCGCAGCTATGCCGATGACGTGCAGGCGGCGGTCGACGCGCTGCGCGAACGGCACGACGTGCAGGAATACGGGCGCCTGGACTACCCGCCCGACGGCACGTATCCGCTGGTGGCATTGCGCAGCCGCGCCTGGCGCGAAGGCCTGCCGCTGGCGCTGGTGACCGGCGGCGTGCACGGCTACGAGACCAGTGGCGTGCACGGCGCGCTGCACTTCGCGCGCGATCACCTCGCGGACTACGACGGACGCCTCAACGTGCTGGTGGCGCCCTGCATCAGTCCATGGGCCTACGAGCGCATCCATCGCTGGAACCCGCACGCGGTGGATCCCAATCGCTCGTTCCGCGAGCCGAGTCCCGCGGCGGAGTCGGCCGCGCTGCTGCAGCTGGTGGCGCCGCTGCGCGGCCAGTTCCTCGTGCACGTGGACCTGCACGAGACCACCGACAGCGACGAATCCGAATTCCGACCTGCGCTGGCTGCGCGCGACGGCAAGCCCTTCGAGCCGGAAGGCATTCCCGACGGCTTCTACCTCGTGGACGACAGCGCGAAGCCGCAGCCCGCGTTCCAGCAGGCGATCATCGCTGCCGTCGCCGGCATCACCCACATCGCGCCCGCCGACGCCAAGGGCGAGATCATCGGCTCGCGCGTGGTGGCGCCCGGCGTGATCGAGTACCCCTTCGCCAAGCTGGGCCTGTGCGCCGGCGTCACCGACGCCCGCTACACCACCACCACCGAGGTCTACCCCGACAGCCCGCGCGCCACGCCCGCGCAATGCATCGCCGCGCAGGTCGCCGCGGTGCGCGCCGCCCTGGACTACGCACTGCGCTAGCGCGCCAGCAGACCGGGTCACGGAACCGGAGTCAGCGTATTGCTTCAGGTCGGATCCAGCCGATCCATGCGCCATCGACGTTCGATTCGACTCCGATGACGCGTTTTGCGTTGCAAGCCGGGCGCTCTCGCCCCGCACGGGAGGACATGAGCATGTACCGCGCATTGAGTCTGGTGTTGATCACCGCCGCACTATCGCCGGCCGGGGCCGCCGAGTTCGGCACCCTCGAGGTCGGCGACAAGGGCCCGAAATCGCTGGCCCACGCATGTGCCCTTCAGCCCCGCTTCGCTACCGGCGCCTTCGGAAAGCCGGAAGCCGTGCTGCTGTTCAGCGACCTCGCGCTGGACTGCACCGCGTTGCTGTCGCGGATCAGCCCCGACAGCGGGGCCTTCGAGCAGGTGGTCGAGGGGAATTCCGGCGTGCTGCTCTCGATCTCGTTCCAGAAGGGACTCCAGCCGGGTCGCGTGTCGGTATACGGCCCCGGGTTCACGCTGGGCGACGATGCCTGCACGGCGTGCACGCTGGTGGCGAAGGTCGCCGCTGACCGCATCCAGGGCAGCGCGGCCACGTCCACGCCGCTGAAGCTGTCCGACATGGACGTGCGCTTCGACGTGCGCTTCGACCTGCCGAAGCCGCAAGCACCGGCGGCCGGTGAAGCGCTGCCCGGTGGCGGCGAACCCGGCAAGGCCTACCAGGCGTACCTCAAGGCCTTCGAAACCGGCGACTACGCGGCACTGCAGCGCCTGATGCCCGAAGGCGAGGCCAAGGACGACTACGGCTACTACGGCGATCCGGACGCCATCGCCACGGCCATCCGCGAGGAACGCAAGGCGCGGACGATGAAGATCCTGCAGGCCGATCGCTACGGTGATTCGGCCATCCTGGTCGT
>JAGOEZ010000048.1 GCA_017997455.1 Lysobacterales bacterium
GCCTCGGCCAACTTCGCGTCCGCTTCCGCGGCGATCGTGGTGACTGGCGCCAGCGTCGCGGCGAGCGCGAGCGTGGCGAGGAAGCGAAGTTGACGGCGCATGGAGCCGGATCCTCGTGCGACAGGGCTGGGGAGGGCCGTGCGGCGAATGCGCGGTTGGCGCAAGCCGGGCGGCGGGCGTGCGCCATGATCCGCGATGCGCGGCGTGGCGTCTGTCAGCAGGATGCTGATCCGCGTGATGGCCAGGTGTTCGCGGTGCACGGCGCCACTTCGATATGCTCGCGACGATGCCCGCCGATGCATACATGATCCCCGGACGGCCTGCGCGCCGGGCACCGGGCGTCGTCCGCGGCATCGTGCTGCTGGCCTCGATGCTGGGCGTGCCCGGCGGCTCCGCCGTCGCGACAGACGAGATCGGCATCGCGCAGTTCGGCATCGAACGCTGGACCGAGTCGGACGGCCTCGACAGCAACTGGGTGCGCGACGTCGTCGAGGGGCCCGACGGCTCCATGTGGATCGCGACCGGCAACGGCCTGCTGCGCTTCGACGGGCGCTCGTTCGACCCCTTCGCCGGAAGCGGGCCTGCGCGGTCGTCGCTGGGTTCGGTCGCGGCGCTCGCCCGCGGCAGCGGCGGCAGGCTCTGGATCGCGCTGGAGTACGGCGGCATCCGCATGCTGCCCGCCGCCGGATCGCCGCAGGCCGTGCCGGTTCCCTCGCTGCCCGACGACCTGCCCGCGACCGTCCTGCTCGAGGATCCGGCCGGCATCCTGTGGATCGGCACGAGCGCCGGCTTGTGGCGTGTCGAGGGCGAGACGGCTGCGCGCATCGCGCCGAACGCGGCGGCGCACGGCGCCGAGGTCCGCGCGCTGGCGACGTCGCCGCACGGCGAGGTCTGGGTCCGCACGCGCGATCACGGGCTGTGGCGGATCGTCGGCGACGCGGTCGAGGTCGTGCCGGACCCGCCCGCATGCCGCGGCGCGGGCATCGCGATCGGACCCGGCGATGCGCGCTACACCTCATGCCTGGACGGTGTCTGGCGCTGGGACCCGGTCGAGGGGCGCTGGCTGCGAATTTCCGCCGGACAGGGCGTGGGCAGGCTGCACACCGATCGCCGCGGCGACCTGTGGTTCGGCGAACGCGAGGGCCTCGCGCGCTGGACCTCGGGGTCATTCAAGGTGCTGCCCATGAGGTCCGGCCTGGGCGATTGGCGCGTGCGCGCCTTCGCGGAGAACGCCCGTGGCGACCTGTGGATCGGCACCTATTCCGGTGGCCTGGCCCGCCTGTATCGCGGCCCGGTGCGCGCGTACGGTGCACCGGAGGGATTGGTGATCGATGGCACCAGTGCCGTCCTGGCAATGCCCGATGGCGGCGTCCTGATCGGCGCGCTGGATCGGGGCCTGTTGTCATGGCATCCCGACCACGGCGTGCGCGCCCGCTGGACCCCGCAGGAAGGATTGCCGGGCGCGGTAGCGTGGGCGCTCGCCCCGGATCCGCGGCGGCCGGGCGGCATCTGGGTCGGCGGCGACAGCGGCATCGCCTGGCTCGAGGAGGGGACGCTGCGGCGCATTGGTCCCGGCGGCATCGCCCACGCCGACGCGACTCGAATCCTCCACGCCGATGCCGCGCAGGCCGATACGCTCTGGGTGGCCGGCGAGACCGGCGGCGTGATCGAACTGCGACCCGGCGAGCGCATCGCCCATGACGCCGCGCGCGGCTTGCCGCTGCAGCGAGTCCGGTTCGTCCACCGCGACCGCTCGGGGCGCCTGCTCGCCGGCGGCGAGGAAGGGTTGTACGCCTACGACGGGCGGGTCTGGTCGGAACAGCGGGTCGGCGGACGCACGACCCGTGGTCTCAAGGCGATCCTGGAGGACGATGGCGGCGGACTATGGCTCGCCAGCGGCCGCGATGGCCTGGTGCACGTCGCGGGCGATCGCAGCTCCACCTATGGGCTCGACGACGGCCTGCCCTTCCGTCCGATCCACAGCCTCGCATTCGATGCCGCCGGCGGGCTGTGGATGTCCGGCGACCAGGGGCTCGCGCGCCTGCGGCTC
This sequence comes from Lysobacterales bacterium, assembly GCA_017997455.1. Taxonomy (GTDB): domain Bacteria; phylum Pseudomonadota; class Gammaproteobacteria; order Xanthomonadales; family Ahniellaceae; genus JAGOEZ01. The sequence goes on from JAGOEZ010000048.1 coordinate 2,051, forward strand.
CACGATCATGCGCGCTGGGAACGCGGCGAGCTGGCGTCGGTCCCGGTGGAGCGCCTCGGGCGTCGCGACGGGATGCGCGACGCCGAATGCAACGGCTGGGGCAGGCCCGCCGTCACGCGCCTCACCGACGGACGCTTCGTCTTTCCGACGGTCAGCGGCATCGCCGTGCTCGACCCCGGCGCGTTGCCGACGGTCGAGTTGGCGCCCGCCGAGATCTACATCCAGTCCGCCGCAAGCGGCCCGCGCGAACTGGCGCTGGACCGGCCCCTACAGCTGGCTGCGAACGAGCGTTCGCTGCGGATCGCATTCTCGGCCATCGAGCTACTGCGGCCCGAGGCGCTGGGCTTTCGCTATCGTCTCGACGGATTCGATGCCGACTGGATTCCCGCGACCCGCGCCAGCGAAGCGAACTGGTCGCACCTGGTGCCGGGTTCGTACGCATTCAGGTTGCAGGCCCGCTTGCCCGGACGCGACTGGGTCGACGCGGCTCAGGTGCTGGCGGTCGAGGTCGAGCCGCAACCCTGGGAGTCGCCGTGGCTACGTGCGGCGGCCCTCTCTCTTGCCCTGTTGCTGGTTGCCGCCGCGTTCGGCTGGCGCCTGCGGATCGAGAGCCGGCACGCGCGCACGCTCGGTCGCGCCCGCGCCTTCCTGCGCGAGGTGATCGACACCAGCCCGAACCCGATCTTCGCGCGCCGCCGCGATGGCAGTTATGCGCTGGCCAACCGCGCGGCGGCGACGTTCTACGGGCTGTCGCCGGGCGAACTCGAGGGCCGCTCGCCGCGGCAGCTCGGCACGTCGCCGGAGGGCATGGCGCGGGTCGATGTGCTCGACGCCGAGGTGTTCGCCTCGGCGCAGGAACGGATCCTCGCCGAGGACCGGATCGTCGACCACGAGGGACGCCAGCGCTGGTTCCGCATCGTCAAGCGGCCGGGCTTCGGCGCCGACGGCAAGACCGTCGAACAGGTGATCGGGATGGCAGTCGATGTCACCGAGTTCAAGCTTGCCGAGCAGCGCCTCCAGCGCGAACAGGCCAGGCTCAGGCGCAGCCGCGGGGAAGCACGCCGCCTGGCGCGCCGGCTGCTGCGCGCGCAGGAGGACGAGCGCCAGCGCCTGGCGCGGGAGATCCACGACGACCTCACCCAGCAGCTCGCCGGCCTGGCGATGCTGGCGTGGAGTACCGCGCAGGCCATCGCGCGCGAGCCCTCGCGCGACGTGACCGGCAACCTGGCCGAACTCGCCAGCGAGCTCGAACGGGTGGCCAATGAAGTCCAGGCGCTGTCGCGCGACCTGCACCCGCCGGCGCTGGAGAGCCTCGGCCTGGCCGGGGCCGTGCGAGCCGAATGCGAGACCTTCGCCAAGCGCACCGGCATGGCGATCTCGTTCGAATGCCCGGGCGACTTCGATGATCCGGCTCCCGAAGTAGGGCTCGCGCTTTACCGCATCGTGCAGGAGGGCTTGCGCAACTGCCTCGCGCATGCCGGGTCGAACGAGGCCCGCGTCACCATGGCGCGCGATGCCGGCGGCATCCGCCTCGAGGTCATCGACCACGGGGTCGGCTTCGATGCTGCCGCGGCGATGGCGCAGCCCGGACTCGGCCTGGCCAGCATGCAGGAGCGCGCGCGGCTTGCCGGCGCCTCGTTCCGGATCGAAAGCGCGCGCGGTGCCGGCACGCGGCTGGTCGTGATCGTGCGTGTCCGGCCAGCGCCGCGCGGAACCGAAGCAGAAGGCTGAATCCGGCACCCGCCGGAAGCAGCGCGCCGGCTGCGCTTTCAGTCAGTCCGCATCGCCGGCGACTGCGTGTCCAGCACCCAGCGCGCGGCCTCGCGCGAGAGCTCCGCGGCGCTGCCCAGGGCCAGCTTGCGTTTGATCCGCTCGCGATAGGTCTGCACCGTCTTGGGGCTCAGGCGCAGCTCCGCGCCGATCTGGCGGGTGGTCAGGCCGTTGCCGATGCGAACCAGGACCTCGATCTCGCGATCGGTCAGGGTGGCGAAGCGCCGGTTCGGGTCCTCGCCCGCCGCGCCGCCGACCCGGTGCGCGAGCAGGGCCTCGGAGATCGACTCGCTGGCGTACATCCGCCCGGCGCGCACCTTGCGGATCGCATGGACCACGTTGCGCCCCGCCTCGCTCTTCTGCACGTACCCGCGCGCGCCGGCGGCGAAGGCGCGCTCGGCCCAGATCGGCGCCTCCTGCATCGAGACCACGATCGCCCGGAATCCCCGTCGCACGACCTCCTTGACCAGGTCGAGGCCGCTGGACCCGCGCAGCGAGAGATCGATCAGGACGAGATCCGGCGGGTCCCGCGCGAGCACCTGCAGCGCGCCATCGTAGTCCTCGGCGTGGCCGCAGCTGCGCATGTCGGGCTCGGCGTCGATCAGCATGGCCAGGCCGGTGCGCACGATCGGATGGTCGTCCACGATCAGCACCCGCCATGGCGGGACGATGCCGCCCGCGACCGGCGTCGCGGTGTCGGAGCGCGGTGACATGGGCAGGCGGGCAGGGCGCGTCGCGATCCCTACTTCGCCGCGTCCTCGATCGGGAGATCGAACTGCACCTTGACGTGGTCGCCGCCGTCCTCGGACCAGTCCATGCTGCCGGCGATCCGGGAAGGCGTCCGCTTCTCGATCTTGATGGTCGGCGGGAAGTCGCTGTTGCAGCTGCTGCCGCTGTTCATGGTGTCGCCCGAGCGCGACATGAAGTCGACGCACATCGTGGGGCCGTCGGCGGCGACGTTGATGGTGACCGTGTTGCCGCCCTGGCGCATGACGTCGAAGGTATTGAGGTTGCCGTCCTCTAGCGCCTTGGCGCGGTCGAAGGCCTGCGAGATCAGCACGACTTCGAGCTCCTCGCCGTCGGGCATGGCAACGCCGTCGGCGACGGTCCATTCCGCGCCCTTGAGGTTGACCGTGCCGGAAGCCGCGGCCAGTGCGGCGGGCAGGGGGGACAGCAGCAGGGCGGCAAGGGCCAGGCGGGAACGCATCGAGTTCGACATGGCGCGGCTCCAGGTAGCGGGCGCCGCCACGATGGCAGGCGCCGGTCGGGACCGGCTTTCTACACCCAAACCCACGCTGATGGGCAGTTGCGAGCGACCTGTCCCCGCTCCGGCGCTTGTTGCGTGGTCAACCCTGGAGGCCGGCATACTGCAGGCCGGCGCGGGGGAGCGGAACATGCCACGTAACGGACTGGGCAGGGTGCTGGGGCTGGCGCTGCTTGCGGCGACGCCGACAGCCGGCGCGCAGGCGCTCGACAACGGGCTGATCGCCTACTACCCGTTCAACCGCTCCCTCACCGATGTCCAGACTGGCGGCTACGACGGCGTGCCCAGCGGCGGCTCCGGGGGCTACGCCGACGGCGCCTCAGGTGATGCGCTGAATCTCGGCGGCGCCTTCTCGGTCGGCTTTCCCGGAATCCCGGCCAGCACCTATGCCGGCGACTTCAGCCTGAGCTGGTTCATGAAGTGGGAGGCGACTGCCGACAATAGTCCCCAACGGTTGATCAGCCGTGCGGCCGACTGTCCTGGCACGCGCTCGCTCGAGATCGTGCACGGGTTGAACGGGCCGGAGACGCTGACCTTTACCCTTGTCTTCCTGGAATCGAGCCATGCCGTGACCGCCGCGGTCGCCGACGGCGCGTGGGCCCACGTGGCCGCCGTGCGCGAGGGCGGCACCATTCGCCTCTACGTGAACGCGCAGGCGGGTGCGCCGGCGACGGTGCCGACCAGCCCGCCGATGAACCTCGACGCCGTGAACCCGACCCTGGGGATCGGCAACTCGCCCTGCGTGGGCGAGGACGGAAACGTCGGCCCGACCGGTCACATCGACGAATTGCGGGTCTACAACCGCGCGCTGGACGCCAGCGAGGTCGAGCTGCTGTCGCGGCGCGCGCAGTTCCGCGTGACGCCCGATACGGCCGGCAGCGGCGCGGAACTGCGGATCAATGCCTGGGGCCTGGTGCCGGGGCGCACCTACCAGGTGGGGCTCGCTTTCCCCGACGCCCCGGGAGTCGCGGTGACTGAGCAGATCGCCAGCGGTGAATCGGCCCTGTGGCTCGGGACGCTGCCGCCGGTGCTGCCGGAGGAAGGGTCCGCCGAGCTGGTGCTGAACTCGCGGTTCGGTACGCGGTCGATCCTGGAGCGCCGGCGTCCGTTTCCCATCCTGCCGCAACTCGACCTGCTGACCGACGCGGATCAACTGCGTGCCGGCAGGGCCGTCCGGCTGTTCCTGTTCGACCCCCAGCAAGGCGTGGCCGCCGCCTGCGGCAGCACTGTGCGGGTCCGCTATGGATCGCGGGCCGTGGCCGGTCCCCAGGTCTTCGACTGCGTGAACGGCCTTTCCTTCGTCGCGCCCGCGGACTATCCGGCCAGCTTCCCGGCGCCGGTCGAGATCCGCATCGACGAGTTGTCCGGTCGCCGCGTCGTGCGCTCCTCCATTGCCACGGCCAACGTGCGCGCGCCCTACACGGCACCATTCGTCGACCTCGGCGGCATCGACGTCAGTGACCCGCTGCCGCGCCCCGGCGAGCCGGTGCGCATCGACGGCCAGCGCGTGTTCAACGACGACACCGACCCCGCGCAGGTCCAGACCAGCGCCTTCTGGGTCGCCAACGATGGCCGCATCACCTCGATGCCCACTGCGGCGCTCGCGGTCGATGCCAACGGCGCCTTCCGCCTCGACACCTTCCCGCCCTCGCTGGGCTCGATGGCGGCTTTCATTCCCGAGGGTCCCGGACGGATTCGCCTGGTAACGCGCCGCCCGGACCCGTTCGGGCGCATGGAGCACGTGGTCACCGACGGCCCGCTGCTGCAGACCGACTACCAGCAGTTCCTCGCCTCCGACCTGCGCATCAACGTGCGCAAGAACATCGGCGGCGGCAACAGCGAGCCGATCGAGGGCGCCTTCGTGGTGGTCGATGCGAATGCGCCGCTGGAGGCACAGCCCACCAATCCACCGGCAGGCAGCGGTCAGTCCGGCTGGGCGGGTAGCGGCCGGGCGTTTCTCGACGGCACGCAACCGCGGCTCGACGCCACGTTCGAACCGGCCGGTGCGGTCAACCAGGCCACGAATTTCGCGTCCCAGTTCGAATTGCCGCCGCCGGTGTGCGGCGAATCGATGTACCGGCGCTACACCAATGCCGCAGGCCTGACCGGCTTCCAACTCGCAGGGGGCCAGGAGGAACCGCCCGACAGCTGGCAGGAATTGGGTTACTCGCAGTACGAGGGTGGCGCCTGTGACGGCGACGGCTGCCGTATCGCGCAGAACCGGCCGTGGGAGTTCAACATCACCGTCTACACCTTGCATCGCGGCGCGGGCTACATCGCCAGTGGCTCGATCGAGAACATCGAGGCGCCCAGCCGCTACAAGGTTACCTACCGGCGCGACTTGCAGAGCTACCGCATCGTCGACCTGCGCACCAACGTGGTCTACCTGCAGAGCGGTACTGCCAACATCGACGTGCTGGTTCCGGCACTGACCGGCGCCGACGATTTCCTGGTCATCAACGATCCCGTCATGACCCAGGAAGTCGGGCCGGCGGTCGTGGGAATCCCCAGGATCGGGGACGACCGCAGCTACGGCAAATGGCTCGAGTTCACCGCCAATGTTTCCCAGTTCGCCAACACCGTGCCGGTCAAGGTGCTGCGCTTCTCCCACGTGCCGGCGGTCAACGGCTCGATCACCAGCGCGAAACTTTTCCTGCCCAACCTGATCAACGGGCAGCCCTCGTTCATCGGCGACTTCCAGCAGGTGAGTTTCGTCGACGGCTGCAACATCCAGGACGATCCCGGCGCAGGCGCCGGCGAAACCTGGGAGCTGCGCATGCCTGGCGTCCTCAACAACTCCTGGCGCTTCCCGCGCGGCGTGCTCTACCCCAACGACAGCCAGGATCGCCGCGCCTGCGGCTACATCGACGTTTCCAACTTCAATGGCGCCATCGGCCGCCGCTTGATCTGCTTCGTGTGGCAGGAGGCGCCGGACTACTTCAACCAGGCCGACGGCATCATCGTGGTCGAGGATTCGGATCCGAACCGGGTCAGGGTCCAGGTCGAAGGCGAGGAACAAGGTGCCAGCAACGCCACGCGGGCGCCGGGCGAGTTTTTCGGCGAGGAACCGGACCAGCCCGGCGCGACCACCAGTCGCAGCACGTCCAGCAGTGGCATTTTCGACACCATCACGGCCAACGGTGTCGGCGGCCAGGTGCGCAATTTCAATGGCAACAACCCCGACCAGTTCAACCAGGACGCGGAGGGGGCCGCGCAGGCCGCCGACTTCGGCGACGGCGCGGTCGAGATCGCGATCGGCGACGACGAGTTCCAGGAGATCATGGATGTCACGATCCCCCTGTTCCAGTGGTACTGGGGCGTGCCCGAGATCCTCTCGGCCGAGGTCTATGCGCGGCTGCGCTTGCTGGCGTCCTACCTCTACACCGGTACGCTCACGCGCAACGGCAACGGCGACGAGCACATCGAGGTCCTGGCCGATGCATTGTTCGCGGCCGAGATCCTGATCGGCGTCGACATCGACGTGCTGTTCGGCTTCATCGTCGATGCGGGCGCCAGTATCGTGGGCCGGATCCAGTCCGAGATCGCGCTCAAGACCGAAACCGGCGCGGATCCCATCCTGCAGCCCTGCGTGACCTTCTCGCTCAACTTCAACGGCTACGTCGATCCCTGCGCGTTCTGCCCCACGCCGGTCATCGAGTTCGGCGGCCCCATCCTCGATCCGCCGGTGCAGGATCCGCCGGACTGTTCCTTCTTCCCCAACCGGCCGGCGGGTTCGGATTTCGACCTCGCGCGCGCCGCGGGCAGCGGCTTGGTCTTCGGCACGCCCGAGGCGCGCGCGCTGCGTCGCCACCCCGCGCTCGCCTTCGACGTCAACGGCAGCGGGCAGGCGCTGGTGCTGTCCGAGGATGGCGCCCTCCGTGCAATTCCCTTGCAGGGCGGCGGTGAGCTCGGCGTGCAGGAGCCGCTCAGCATCGCGCCCGCCGCACGCCAGGCGAAACTGGCCTACTACCAACCCGGCCGCGCAATTGCGGTGTGGATGGAAAGCGCGCTGACCGTGGATGAGGCGCTCGCCGCCGCCGACGACTATCCGATCCTGTCGCGCAACCAGCGCGTGGCGTGGGCGACCTTTGACGGCGAATCCTGGGGCACCAAGCAGTTCCTGACCGATCCGGGTACCGGCAGCGGGCATCCCACGCTGGTCGCATGTCCGGATTGGGAAGCCGGTTGCCCCGCGGGCGGCGAGGTCTTCCTCGCCTGGCAACAGAACGAAAGCGGCAATCCGTTCCAGCCGCGCTATCGCATCCGCTACGCCACCTGGCTGCCGGCTTTCGGCTGGACCGCGGTGAACGAGGCCGACCCCGACGCGGGCCAGGTCGTCGTGCACGACATGACGCCGAGCGCGATCTACGTCGCGGACGAACCCTTCCTGTCCTGGACCCGCCAGATCCTGGGGTCGCCCGCCGACGCCGACGCGCTACCGCGACGACGCCTCGCCTACCGCCACATCGGCGTGGGGCCGATGCATGTCGCCAACGACCTGCCGGATTCGATCGTCGCGCCAAATCTCGTCGCGGGCCCTGGCGGGAGCAATCCCGATGTGCTGCTGACCTTCGTGCGCCCGGACGGCGACCGCGGTCCGATCGGCACCGAGCTGTCGTTGCACGTCGCTGCAGCCGAGTGCGTCATCGGACTCTGCGACTGGACCTGGCACCAGGCCCGCGATCCGCGCGGCCGCACGATCTATGGCGAGCGCCCGCAGTACGTCCGCGGCGGCGCCTGGTCGTCGATCGTGTTGCGCGTGTTCCGCTTCGAGGGCAAGAACGGCGAGCCGATCGCGTCCAACGATCCGATCGGCTCGATCCTGAGCTCCGGCGACCTGGTCAGGCTCTCGCCCAACTACGCCAACGGCGTGGTCCAGGTGACCTCGATCACCGCCGACGGGCTGATGCACTATGGCCACGCGGTGGCCTACGACCCCGGCTCGGATTCCGTGGTCACCATGGCGACCCTTTTCGACTCGGGCGGCCTGGCCCCGGTCCGCAGCATCCTGAAGAAAGGCGGCATCGGTAGCGTTACCGGCTACGGCAAGCTGCTCAGCCCCGCTGGTCTCGCCAGCAACATCGAGGTTCGCGCGCTGCCGGCGATTCCCGACTTCGTGATCGAATCCTTCGAAGCCGACAGCGCCAGCGTGAGCCCGGGCGCGAGCATCGCCACGCTTTCCCGCATCACCAACCGCGGCACGCCCTATGTGGTCGCGCGCGATGGCGCGGCGGTCCTGGAGCTGCGCTGGAACTCGCCGGCGAGCGCGCCGGTGGCGAGCATTGCCTTGGCCGATCTGGCCGATGGCGCAAGCGTCGAGTTGCCACTCGCCTTCGCGGCTCCTGCCAGCGCCTACGGCGACGAGGCCCACACCTTGTACGCCCGCATCGCCATCGCGCCCGAACTCGACGAGCTGACCGCCGACAACAACGCGGCCGAAGTGGAATTCGCCGGCCTGCCGGTGCCAACCTCGCTCGCCAGCCAGACCCGCCCCGGCGCGCCGGTGGTGCAACTGGGCTGGGACGAGATCGACGATCCGCGCATCGCCGGCTACCGCATCTACCGGCTCGCCACCGATGGATCATGGATGCCGCTGGGCGCGAGCCCCAACCACGGCTTCCTGGATATCAGCGCGCAATTCGCCACGCCACGCACCTATGCGGTGAGCAGCTATTCCGCACGCGGCATCGAGTCGGAGCGCAGCACGCCGATCACGGTGATGCCGGTGCAACCGGGGCGCGAGGGCCTGGCGATATTCAGCGACGGCTTCGAGACCGTGCCGTGAGGAGATGTCGGCGGCCGAGTCGGGTGCAGGCATGGCGATCCGGCGCTACCCTACGCGGAAGCGTCGTCGCGATCGGAGTGGTTCATGCGCCTGCCAGCCGCCCTTGTCATGCTGTGTGCGATGGCGGTCCCGGCAATCGCCGCGACGCCGTTCTGGGGCGCGAAGTCGTCCGACGCAGTCGACGTCGCGCCCGCCGAGCTCGATCTCGGGCACTTCGTCTGGCTGCCACAGGCCGCGCCTGCCGGGCCGATCGTGGTCGTTGTCGGTCTCGACGATCAGATCGCCTATGCCTACCGCAACGGCGTGCGCATCGGCTACGCCAAGGTCAGCACCGGCAAGAAGGGGCACGAGACGCCTACCGGTGTCTTCACCACCCTGCAGAAGGACAAGGATCACCATTCCTCGATCTACAACAACGCGGCGATGCCCTACACCCAGCGCCTGACCTGGGGCGGTGTCGCGCTGCATGCCGGCGGCATCCCCGACTACCCCTCGTCGCACGGTTGCGTGCACCTGCCCTCGGAGTTCGCGCGCCTGCTGTTCGAGGTCAGCCCGATGGGCATGACCGTGGTGGTGGGCGACGAGGCGGTCGTGCCGGCCGACGTGGCGCATCCGGCGATGCTCGAGCCGGTCGATCCGGAATCCGGCGTCGCGCTCGAGACCCCGCGCCTGGCCGCGCACGAGACCTCGCGCTGGCAACCCGACCTGTCGCCCGAAGGCCCGGTCGCGATGCTGCTGAGCAGCGCCGACCGACGCTTGATCGTATTCCGCAACGGCGTCGAGATCGGGCGCGCCCAGGTCGAGGTCCGCGATCCCGACCAGGCGCTCGGGACACATGTGTTCACCGTGGTCGAGTCGCAGGCCGATGGCACGCCCAGATGGTCGGCCGTCGGCGTTCCCGGCCATGCCGGCGAGGACGGGATGCCGCTGGACCCGGCGCAGGTCGAGCGCATCGCCGTTCCCGACGCCTTCCGCGCCAATGTCACCCCGCTGCTGGTGCCCGGCACCACGTTGATGGTGACCGATGCCGCGGTCCTGCCGTCGACCACGGGCGTGTCCATGACCGTGGTCACCAATGCGGCGCCATAGGGCCGGGAGCAGCGCGGTTCAGGGCACGGTCGGGGTGCCGCCGCTAGCCTGCGCGTCACCGATCCTGGAGTAACCCCGGATGCAGCGCTTCGCATTCCTGGTCCTGATATCCGTCGCCGCGTCGAGCGCGACCGCCGCCGGCAAGGAACTGGCGGCCGCCTTGGTCGCGGCGGCACCGGCCGCCGATCCGATCGCGGTCGCGCAGGCCGTGCAGGCCATGCAATGCGCCGGGCAGCCCGATGGTGAGCCGGTTTCGCGACTGGTCCTGATCGACTACTCGCGGCCGTCGACCGCGCCGCGCTTGTGGGTATTCGACCTTGCGACGCGCACGCTGTCGCGCGAGGAGCGCGTCGCGCATGGCCAAGGCTCGGGCGACAACCACGCCACGCGATTCTCCAACGACCCGGGCAGCCACCAGACCAGCCTCGGCCTGTTCCGCACGCGCGACACCTACATCGGGCGCAACGGCTACTCGTTGCGCCTCGAGGGACTCGATCCGGGCGTGAACGACCGCGCGATGCAGCGCGCGATCGTGATGCACGGCGCCCCGTACGTCAGCGAAGCCACCGTCCGGCAACTGGGTCGCCTCGGCCGCAGCTGGGGTTGTCCCGCGGTGCGGGCCGACGTCGCCCGCCCGCTGATCGATGAGATCAAGGGCGGCCAGTACCTGTATGCCTACCATCCGACGGGCGTGCCGGCGCAGGTTGCATCTGCCGCTCGATGCGCCAGCAGGGGCACGGCGACTGCCACGATTCCGGCGGCCCCGATGCGCCGCGTGATCGCGCCTTCCCCCTGAGTCGACGGCGCGGAAGGCAGCTGCTTCACCGCACCGGCGCCACGGATCCCGACATGCTCCCTCGAATCATCCTGCTGCTCGCGATCGTTGGACTTGCGAGCGCCTGCGGGAGCCGCGCGCCGGCAACCGGTACGTCTCCGACGCGGATCTCCGATGACGCGGCCGATCCGCCCAGGACCTCGCCGGTCCCGGCACCGGTGCTGGACAGCTTCGCGCCCACGGCGCCTGCGTTCATCCTCTCGACCAACGAGCCGTTCTGGAACGCCCGGGTCGACGGCGATGTGCTGGTTCTCAAGGGACTCGACGGCGAGCGCAGGCTCACGATCACCGTGAACCAGGCATTGCCCGACGGTCGGCATGTCATGGCGCAGGACGACGCCGGCCGGGTCGAAATCCGGATCGCCCCGATGCTTTGCCAGGACAGCATGTCGGGCGCGGACTTCCCGTACACCGGCAGGCTCACTTTCGACGAGGCCGTGCCGATCCCCGGCTGCGCGCGGCCGGCGTCCGATCCCCCGCCCGGCGAGCCTGCGGCGAAGCGGCCCTAGCCGACGGCGCATCCCGCGCCGCCGGCCACGCTGCCTTCACTCGAAGCCGTTGGCGAACAGGCCATCGTTCAAGGCCGCCGTTGCCACCGCCTCGGAACTCGGCGGCGACTCGATCGCCTTGCGCGAGTAGCTGGTCACCCGGTAGTGCCTTTGCACGCCGATCGGCGCGTTGAGGTCGAGGAACCCCAGGTTGAAGCTGCTGCCCAGGTGCAGCCACTCGCCGTCGCCGTCGTGGTACCACACGCGGTAGCCGGCGATCAGGTCGGCCGGATCGTCGATCGGGTTCCAGGCCAGCTGCACCAGCCGCGTGCCGGGCACCGCGCTCGCGCTGAGCGCGAACGGCATCGGCATGCCGCCGAAATCCTTGTGCGCGACGTCGTTGGTGTTGTTGACATCCTCGACCGTGCTGGACCCGCGGACCACCTGCGCGTACAGGCGATGCGCCTCGTCCGGGCTGAAGCCCGCGGGCACCACGATGTTGCTGACCAGCGTGGCCAGTTCGCCGGGCGCGAGCGAGGGGACGAAGCGTCCGCCGAACGTGGTGCCGCCGGCGTCGCGCGGACTGTCCATGCTCAACACCATCTGCCAGAACGGCGACTGCGCGGTGAAGGCGGAGCCCACGTTGCGCAGCTTCACCGTCACCTGCACGGTGCTGCCACCGGTGAGCGTGGCGGCGTTGGTCGTGATCTCCTCGATCGCGAAGTCCACGCCCTGCTCGGCGCTGTAGACCACCATGTTGTCCTCGCCCGCCACCGCAGAGGCGCGCGCGGGCGGTGCCTCCACGCCGGCCTTGGCGTATTTGCTGCGCAGGCCGAACGGCATTTCGACGGTGCGGGTCGCGGTGGCCACGATCTGGCCCAGTTCCGGATCGAAGGCGGCCGTCGGCGCGAAGTACCCGGCGCCGTCGTTCGACAGCGCCAGTGGCTGGATGACCGCCTGTCCGCGCGCGGTGGTGTAGCTGATGAGCTCGCCGGTGTGCGCCACCATGCCCAGCGGATCGCCTTCCAGCGGCTCGGTGCCCTGCGGGCCCGGGCCGAAGCCGGTGCCGCGCATGACCACCGTCACGTTTCCGTCGCCGTCGAGCAGGGCCGTGGGCCGCTCGCCGTAGACCGGCCGGCCGTTGGCATCCGTCACCGCTTGTGCCACGACCGCGCAAGTGCCGGCGCTGCAGGCGTTCGCGAACGCCATCGCCGCGCGATGGCGGTTGCTGACGAAGGCGCGTCCATTCTCACCGTGCGTGTGGACGATCGCGAAGCCACCATCCGGCGTGCCGACGATGCTGGGCCACGCCACGCCCCCCGGCAACCCGGCCGGCACCTGCACCGTCGTACCCGATTGCAGGAAGCGGTAGGCCACGCGCCGCGTAGCGGTATCGGCGAAGACGCCGCTGGTGCTGCGCACGAACGCCACTGCGGGAACGGCGTCGACATAGGCCGCACTCGGCGCCGAGTCGAGCAGCGCCGCGGCGTCCACTGGTTGCGGCGTGGTCCAGCCGCGCGCGGGAGTGAATCGCGAGGAGTAGATCCGGGTCCGGTGCTGCAGCAGGTCCCCGGCCATGTCGCGCGTCCACACCGCCAGCACTTCGCCACCGGCCGGGCAATCGGCATCCTCGCGCTCCAGGCATCGCGCGAGATCTACGCCCCCCTCGCCACCGCTCACCGGCGTGAGCTGCGCCTTGGTGCTCCAGGCTTCACCGTCCCAGCGCGCATACATCAGGCGCTGGCGTGCAAGGCGTTGCACGGCGGTGCGCGTCGCCATCACGGCATAGGTGTCGGCGTTCTCGGCCCACACCGCGACCGCCCTTTCGTCGTCGTAGTACTCGATCGCCACGCTGCGGATGCCGGGTGCGGTCGACAGCACGGTCTCGTCGGGCAGGCGCCCGAAGTCGCCGCCATCGATCGGCCGCGCCACCAGTCGCGGCGGGTTCTGCAGCGCAGGGTCCGCCTTGGTGTAGGCCATGAGGCCGGCGCCGCTGCGCGAGTAGGCGAGTGCAGACTGCAGCGGTCGCACGCGCTCCACGAACGGCTCCCCGCCCGGCGCGCGTGGACCGTTGGCGGCGAACACGTCCGGGCAGGGCCGGTTGTCGTTGGTCGGCAGCAGACGCTCGCAGTCGTCGAAGCTGGGGATCGCATTGCAGATCGGATCGATCCACACCGGCAGGCACATCAGCTCGAAGTACCACGACAGCACCAGCGTGGCATCGAACTCCGGTTGCAGGTCCTGGTTCACGCCGTTGACCACGCGGATCGGCATGTCCACGGCGAAGTTGGCGCCGAGGTCCACCCCGCCGTCGACCAGGTCGAACAGGATGTCGAGATCGATGTAGAAGTTTAGGCCCATGTCGATGCTGGGCGTGGTGGATAGCGTCAGTCGCGGTTCCTTGTTCGCGTTGAGGTCGACGCGGCTGCCCATCGTAATTTCGGCCAGCAACGAGAAGTTGGCCCCGACCTCGACCCCGGCCAGCACCGGCACGCCCCAGGTGTAGTAGAAGAGCGGGATCGACTGGTCGAACAGCGTGGTGGTTTCCGGCCCATAGGTCACGCCGACCGCCGTGTCGATCAGGGTCGAGTCGCCGTCGCGACCGGCCTGCTGGTGGGTGCCGTCGATCGGGGTGCTGGCGAAGGTGCCGCCGTCCCGCCCGATGTAGGTCGTGATCAGGCGCTGGTTGTTGGTCTCGTTGCGCAGCCGACCGATCTCGTAGCCGGGGTTGCTCGGCAACTGGACCGCCTCATCCGGCGTATTCTCGACCGCCTCGATCGCGAGCAGCTGGCCGCCGTCCTTGTACACCAGCTTCTGCTGCGAGTACTTGGGATCGTTGAGCCAGGTAAAGCTGCGCTCGATCATGTTGACGCCGATGTTCTTGACCGCCTGGCCGCTGTTGTTCGCGCCGATGAACTTGACGTAGCCCTTGATCAGGCCGGGCGCCGC
>JAGOEZ010000212.1:0-1927 GCA_017997455.1 Lysobacterales bacterium
TCCCCGTGAAGGACAGCATCATGAACCTGGAAACCCAACTCCGCCGCTCCCTGCTCTCCCTGGCCCTCGTGGGCGGGACGCTGGGCGTGATCGTGTCGCAGGCCGAGAGCCGCGCCGTCGAGGGGATGATGGCCCAGGAAGTCGCGGCGGCCTGCCAGGCCGTGCTGCCGGCCGAAGCCGACCAGGTTGGCACGGTGCGCGTGGCCGGCGGTCGGCAGAACTGGCGCTCGCTGCTGCCCGCGGTGGTGATCCGCACGCGCCACTGAGCGCGGGGCGACGCCTCCGGGCGTCGCCGCAGCCTGCCCCCGCTTCGCTATCCTGCGCGGCCCTGTCCGCGGAGATGGCCATGCAGCTACGCCCCTTCGGCGCCACCGGCATCCGGGTTTCGGAGCTCGGCTTCGGCGCCTGGGCGATCGGCGGGCAGTCCTACGGCGTGGCCGATCGCGCGGAATCGCTGCGCGCGCTGGCGCGCGCCGAGGCGCTGGGCTGCAACTTCGTCGATACCGCCGCGGTGTACGGCGACTCGGAAGCGGTGCTGGGCGAGTTCCTCGCCGGGCGGCGCGGGCGTTGGGTGGTTTCGACCAAGTACTCGGGCCAGCCGGAGGGACTGCTGCGCACGCTGGAGGCGCAACTGCGCGCGCTGCGCACCGACGCGATCGACTTCTACATGGTGCACTGGGCGCCGGGCCGGGGCGAGGAAGCGCTCTACGAAGCGCTGGCGCAGGCCAAGCGCGACGGCAAGGCGCGCGCGGTCGGCGTTTCGCTCAAGACCGCGGCCGACATCGACCGCGTGCTCGCGCAGCCGGTGGTCGACGGCTTCATGCTGAAACTGAGCCTGCTCGATCCCGACCCCTTCCTCGCGCGGCGCGAGCGCATCGCCGCGCGCAATGCCGCGGTGGTGGTGCGCTCGGCCCTGCGCGAGGGCTTCCTCAGCGGCAAGTACGGCGCGGATTCGCGCTTTGCCGATCCGGCCGACCAGCGCCACGCCTGGAGTCCGGCGCAGGTCGTTGCGCTGGCCGCCATGGTGGATCGCTTCCGCTTCCTCGAGGCCGAGGCCGGGTCGCTCGCCGTCGCGGCCGCGCGCTACCCCCTCGCCTTCCGCGAAGTGTCGACCGTGGCACTGGGCACGCGCACGCTGGCGCAGGCCGAGCAGAACTTCGGCGTGGTGCCGGGCGCGGCGCTGGGCGCGGACAGCCTGGCGCGGATCGCGCGGCTGCAGCATGAGGCCGGATTGCGCGCGAAGGCGCCAGGCCTTTTGCATCGCCTGCGGCAGCTCGCACGGCGGCTGTTGCGCTGAACGCCCGAGCCACGCATGCGACACGACCTTCTCGTGCAGGTGCGGTCTCGGGTGCGGCCAGGCCTATCGCGCGCAGAGCGCGCTCCTACAAAGTCGGCTCTGCAGGAGCGCGCTCTGCGCGCGATAGGCCTGGCCGCACCCGAGACCGCACCTACCGAGGCAGGGCTACGGCGATAATGCGGCGATGTTCCATGTCGTCCTGCACCAGCCGGAGATTCCGCCGAACACCGGCAACGTGATCCGGCTGTGCGCGAACAGTGGCGCGACCTTGCACCTGATCGAGCCGCTGGGCTTCGACCTCGATCACGCCAAGCTGCGGCGCGCGGGGCTCGACTACCACGAGTTCGCGGACGTGCGCACGCATGCGTCGCTGGATGCGTTCCGGGCCGCCGTCGCGCCAACGCGGCTATTTGCGCTGTCGACGCGGGCCGAACGGCGCTACGACGAGGTCGCCTATGCCGACGGCGATGCGCTGCTGTTCGGCAGCGAGACGCGGGGCCTGCCGGCCGCGGTGTGGGAGTCGATCGATGCGGCGCAGCGCCTGCGCCTGCCGATGCGGCCGGGCAACCGCAGCCTCAACTTGTCCAACGCGGTGGCGGTGGTGGTGTACGAGGCGTGGCGGCAGTTGGG
>JAGOEZ010000212.1:2027-4308 GCA_017997455.1 Lysobacterales bacterium
GGGATCGCCAAAAGCGAACGGCGGCCCGAAGGCCGCCGTCCGTACTGCTCGCCCGAACCGTCAGGCGTGGATCAGAAGCGCACTTCGGCGGTGACCGAGAACACGTTGGTGTCCAGGGTCACGTCGTCGCCGTCGGCGCCGAAATAATCGTACGCGGCGCCCATGCTGAACATCTCGTTGAAGTCGTAGCCCACGCCGACGCCGGCGTAGAAGTCGGTGCCGTCGGTGTCGGCATCGACCAGGTTGCACACCTGGTTGGTGCCGGCGACCACGCAGACCGCGGCATTGGCATCGGCGTCCCAGAAGAACGCACCGACGCGGCCGGCCAGGTACCACTGCGGGGCGAAGTTGTAGCGGCCGTTGATGCCGAGCGTGTAGCCGTCGAGTTCGGCGTTGATGTCGAGGCCCGAGTCGCTGTCCTCGAAATCGTTGAAGGTGGCGTAGCCGCCCTCGATGCCGATCGCGCCCCAACGGTAGCCGCCGTTGAACTGGAAGGCGGTCGAGGTGTCGTCGAACTCGTCCTCGCTGACGCTGGCGCTGCCGCCGCGGCCTTCGATGAAGAAGCCGGTGCGGTCGGTGGCCTGGGCGAAGGCGCTGGGGGCAGCAAGGGCGGCGATCAGGGCCGCGGCGAGATGGATCTTCTTCATGGTGAATCCTTCGTGGTGATTAACAGGAAAAGCGGAATCCGCTCCGTGCGGCCGCCATGACGAAAAAATTGTGACCACGCGTGCCGCTACCGGCAATGACACAGGTCAAGGGCGCAGGATCGCCGACACGCGGTCAACCCCGCATGAACCGGAAGTTGGGGGCGGATGCCCCGTTCAGCAAGTGGACAGGAGTGGTGCGGAAACAACATCACCGCCGTCACCCGGGGTGTCGCACCTGTCCGCTCCCGCGCAACACGAACTTGCGGGTGGTGAGCGATTCGAGCCCCATCGGCCCGTAGGCGTGCAGCTTGGTGGTGGAGATGCCGATCTCGGCACCGAGCCCGAGTTCGCCGCCATCGTTGAAGCGCGACGAGGCGTTCCAGATCACTGCGGAAGCATCGACCTCGCGCTGGAAGCGGGTGGCGCGCGCACGATCGCGCGTGACGATGACCTCCGTGTGACGCGTGCCATGCCGTGCGATGTGCGCGAGCGCGCCATCGAGCCCGTCGACCACGCGCACCGCGAGGATGAGGTCGAGGTACTCGGCATCCCAGTCGGCGTCGGTGGCGGGCTCGACGGCGCCCGCGCCGGCGAGCGCCCGCGTGCGCTCGCAGCCGCGCAGCGCCACGCCGCGCGCGCGCAGCGCATCGAGCGCGCGCGGCAGGAACTCGGGCGCGATCGCCGCATCGACCAGCAAGGTTTCGAGCGCATTGCACACGCCGGGGCGGCTGGTCTTGCCGTCGACCAGCAGGCGCTCGGCCAGGACGAAATCGGCGTCGGCATCGACGTACTGGTGGCACACGCCCTTGTAGTGGCGGATCACCGGCACCCGGCTGACCTCGGCCACGAAGCGGATCAGGCCCTCGCCGCCGCGCGGGATCGCCAGGTCGATGAGGTCGTCCTGGCGCAGCAGCTCGACCATCGCCTCGCGCTCGGTCACCGGCACCAGCGCCGCGGCGGCCACCGGCAGCCCGTGCGCCGCGAGCGCCGCGCCGATCACCGCGGCCAGCGCGCGGTTGGAGCGGATCGCCTCCGAGCCGCCGCGCAGGATCACCGCGTTGCCGGACTTCAGGCACAGCGCGGCGGCATCCACGGTGACGTTGGGGCGCGACTCGTAGATCATCGCGATCACGCCCAGCGGCACGCGCATGCGGCCGACTTCGAGGCCGTCGTCGCGCGTGGTCTGCCATTCGATCTCGCCGACCGGGTCGGGCAGCGCGGCGATGGCGCGCACCGACTGGGCGATCGCGGCGAGCCGTCCCGGGTCCAGGCGCAGGCGGTCGATCAGCGCGGGCGCCAGGTCGCGCGCCTGCGCGGCCTCGACGTCGGCGGCATTGGCGGCGAGGATCGCGGCGGCGTCGGCATCGAGGCCGCCGGCGATCGAGAGCAGCACCGCATCCTTGGCCGCGCGCGGCAGGCAGGCGACCACGCGCGCGGCGTCGGCGGCGGCCTGCGCGAGCGCGCGCATGGACTCCTTCACAGCAGCACCAGGTCGTCGCGATGGATTGCGCACTCGGGGCCGGCGTAGCCCAGCAGTGCTTCGATCTCGCTGGTCGGGCGACCGCGCAGGCGCCGCAGTTCGGCGGCGTCGTATTGCGCGATGCCCTTGGCGATCGCGGTGGCGGCGCCATCGG
>JAGOEZ010000213.1 GCA_017997455.1 Lysobacterales bacterium
CGACGGCCGGGTCGTCCAGTGGCGCCGACGGCCGGAACATGGGCTGCGGACGCGGCGCGGGCGCGGGAACCGGCGCCGCAAGCGGCAGCTCGCGCGCATCCGGGCGTTCCGTGACCACGGGCATCTGCACGGTCGCCGCTGCGTCGCTGCGCAGCGCCGGGGCGCGCGCAGCGGTTTCGGCTTGCGGCGCCTCGGCCCGGATCGACGCGGGCTGCCCGTCGTCCTGCTCCGCGGTGTCCTCGTCATCGAGGTCATCGGTGGCGTCGCTTGCCGTCATCGACTCGGGGGTTCCCGCGACCGGCGAGGTGCCGCGCTCGCCGCGACGGCGGCGGCGGCCGCCGCGACGTCCGCGGCGACGCGGCCGCGTGCCGTCGGCGGAGGTGCCGTCGGCCGGGGCGAGGTTCGGGTCCTGCGTTGCCGTCGCTGCGTCGCCGACCGCCGCGGTGGCGAGACCCGTGAGCAGGTCGTCGGCAGGCGCCGGGCTGCCGGTGGCAACGCCCGCCGCCGGCGTCTGCGCGGGCGTTGGGCGGGGCGGGCGTTCAGCGCCGGCGGGCGGCTGCGACCGCGGTGCCGGGGCGGGCGTTGCCGCCGCCCGGGGTTGCGTGCCCGCGCCGCCAGCGGCAGCGGGGCGCGACTGGGAACCGCCGGCGGATCGCGCGGCGCCCGCGCCCGGCTGGCGCGGGCCCTGCGCGCCGCCCTGGCGTGGCCCGGCGCCCGGCTGCGAGCCGTCACGCGACCTGTCGCCACCCGCACGTTCACCCCGGCCGCCGCGCTCATTGCGCTCGCCGCGTTCGCCACGGTTGCGGCCGTGGTCGCGGCCATCGCGTCCCGGTCGGCGCTCGCCGCCGCGCTCGTTGCGTGCGCCGCCGCGCTCGTTGCGCGGGCCACGGTCGCCGCGCGCGGCGGATGCCGCGGCCGGGGTCGAGGCGGGCGTGGCAGCCGGTTCGCCCGAGAACCATGCCGCGATGCGCGACCAGAATCCGGCCGCCGGTGCCGGCGCTGCCGGCGTCGTGCTGCGCGGCGCCGGGCGCGGTGCTTCCGCGGGTCGCGCCGGCGCCGCCGGCAACTCGGATTCCTCGATGTCCTCGCGCGCCGGCGCCGGTGTGGCCGGCGTTACCCCGGTCACCGCGGGCTCCTCGCCGCGCGCCGCGCGGTCGACCGTCTGCGGCGGCAGCACCGGCGTCACGGGCGTGACGCGCTCGTAGCTCGGACGCTTGTCCTCCTCCATCTCGGCCATGCGCACGCGCTTGACCTCGAAGTGGGGGGTCTCGAGGTTGTGGTCCGCGACCACGACCACGCTGGCTTCGTGCCGCTGCTCGATCTCGCCGATCGCGCGGCGCTTCTCGTTGAGGAG
The DNA here is from genome assembly GCA_017997455.1 of Lysobacterales bacterium. Taxonomy (GTDB): domain Bacteria; phylum Pseudomonadota; class Gammaproteobacteria; order Xanthomonadales; family Ahniellaceae; genus JAGOEZ01. The sequence goes on from JAGOEZ010000213.1 coordinate 1,355, forward strand.
GAAGTTCGCGACCTCGGGCGGGGTCTGCACGACCACCTGCCCGGTGTTCTCCTTCATCGCCTCTTCCTCGACCAGGCGCAGGATCGAGAGCGAGAGCGACTCCACGCCGCGGATGCGGCCATGGCCCTCGCAGCGCGGACAAATGATCTGGGTGGTGTCGCCCAGCGACGGACGCAGGCGCTGGCGCGACATCTCCAGCAGGCCGAAGCGCGAGATGCGCCCGACCTGCACCCGCGCGCGATCCATCTTGAGCGCGTCGCGGAGCTTCTCCTCGACCTCGCGCTGGTGGCGCGGGCTGTCCATGTCGATGAAGTCGATCACGATCAGCCCGCCGGCGTCGCGCAGGCGCAACTGGCGCGAGATCTCGACCGCGGCCTCGCAATTGGTGTTGAACGCGGTCTCCTCGATGTCGCTGCCCTTGGTCGCCTTGGCCGAGTTGATGTCGATCGAGGTCAGCGCCTCGGTGTGGTCGATCACGATCGAACCGCCGGAGGGCAGGCGCACCTGGCGCTCGTAGGCGTGCTCGATCTGCGACTCGATCTGGAAGCGGTTGAAGAGCGGGACCGGGTCCTTGTAGAGCTTGAGCTTGCGCAGGTTCTGCGGCATCACCTGCTGCATGAAGAGCTTGGCGTCCTCGTACACCTCGTCGCTGTCGATCAGGATCTCGCCGACGTCGGCGCGCAGGTAGTCGCGCAGGGCGCGGATGATCAGGCGCGATTCCTGGTAGATCAGGAACGAGGCCGGCCGGCTCTGCGCCGCCTCGCTGATCGCCTTCCACATCTGCAGGAGGTAGTCGAGGTCCCACTGCAGTTCCTCGGCCTCGCGGCCGACGCCCGCGGTGCGGACGATGATGCCCATCTCCTCGGGCAGCTGGAGCTGGTCCATCGCCTCGCGCATGTTCTGGCGGTCGTCGCCCTCGATGCGGCGCGAAACCCCGCCGGCGCGCGGGTTGTTCGGCATCAATACGAGGTAACGGCCGGCCAGGCTGATGAAGGTGGTGAGCGCCGCACCCTTGGTGCCACGCTCCTCCTTGTCGACCTGGACCATGATTTCCTGACCCTCGCGGATCAGTTCACGGATGCCGGCGCGATTGAGGTCGATGCCCTCCGGGAAGTACTCCCGCGAGATCTCCTTCAACGGCAGGAAGCCGTGGCGGTCGGACCCGTAATCGATGAACGCAGCCTCGAGGCTGGGTTCGACCCGGGTGATGCGGCCCTTGTAGATGTTGGCCTTCTTCTGTTCCTTCGACGGGATCTCGATGTCGAGGTCGAACAGGCTCTGGCCATCGACGATGGCCACGCGCAACTCTTCACGCTGAGTTGCGTTGATCAGCATTCTTTTCATTGTAAAACCCTGGCCTGGCGCTCCACCGCGACCGGGAGGCGCACGGCTCGGGCGATCCTGCGGCGCTGCGCGACCGTGGTGGTTCGGTCGTCGCGGCGACAGCGCGGTTCAGCCGGCCGGCGCATCACGCCTTTGGCGGGAGCGCCCCAAAAAACAAACGGATTCCCGCATGACGGAAATCCACGATCGGGTCGCGTCGTGCACCCGAACCTCCCCCCAGGGGAGGCGACTCCATGCAGGCTCGACAGGTACGATGACCGCAGTGATGGCCGCCTTAGATCGCGGGGATCACATGTCCTGCGACATGCGTAGTCCGACCAGGCACTGGGAACGTACAGCGAGCACGGCGCCGCTACTGGCTGACACAAGCCTTTGAATCAGGCCAGCTTTCGACGCGCGGCGCCAGCAGCGATCATAGCAACCGGAGTTGCGGCGCAGCAATGACCGATTCCCGACCCCCCCGGCCTGACGGTCCGCCCCCCAGCGTGCGGCAGGAACGCGTGCCGGACGACCGCGAGGGCCAGCGCCTCGACAACTTCCTCTTCGGATTGCTCAAGGGCGTGCCGAAAACGCACGTATACCGGCTGCTGCGCACCGGACAGGTACGGGTCGACGGCAAGCGCGCCAAGCCCGACCAGCGCCTGGCCGGCGGGGAGATGTTGCGCATCCCGCCGGTGCGGGTCGCGTCCCCGGGGGACCCGGTGCAGGCCTCCGAGCGCAGCCTGCGCGACCTCGGCGCGCGGATCGTGCTCGAGGACCGCAACTTCATCGCGCTCGACAAGCCCAGCGGGCTGGCCAGCCACGGCGGCAGCGGCATCAAGCTCGGCGCGATCGAGCAGATGCGGCAGTTGCGGCCGAAGGAAACCCTGGAACTGGTGCACCGGCTCGATCGCGACACCAGTGGCGTGCTGTTGCTGGCACGCCGCCGCAGCGCCCTGTCCGCGATCCAGGCGCTGATCCGCGACGGCCAGGTGCGCAAGCGCTATCTCGCCCTGCTGGCGGGTCGGCTGCCCCAATCGCGCGTGCGGGTCGACGCGGCGTTGCGCAAGCAGGTCCTGCAGGGCGGCGAGCGCATGGTGCGGGTCGATCCGGAGGGCAAGGCCTCGCTGAGCGAGTTCCGCCTCCTGCGCGCCTGCGGCGCGTTCAGCTACGTGGAGGTGGTGATCGAGACCGGTCGCACGCACCAGATCCGCGTCCATGCCGCCCACCTCGGCGCGCCGGTCGCCGGCGATCCGAAGTACGGCGACGAGGAAGCCAACCGGATCCTGCGCGAACGGGGCCTGCGGCGCCTGTTCCTGCATGCCGCGGAATTCAGCTTCCGGCTGCCGGATGGCACCGACTACACGATCGCGGCACCGTTGCCGCCCGAACTGGTGGCGGTCCTCGACCGCCTCTGAACGGGGCGCGCTACGCCAGGTCCTCGACCTTGGCCGCGCAGATGAAGTCGTTGATCGAAAGGCCGCCGACGTCGTGGGTGCTGTAGCGCACCAGGCAATGCCCGTAGCCCAGTTCCATGTCGGGGTGGTGGTCCTGCTGGTTCGCCATCCACGCGATCGCGTTGGCGAAGCCCATGGTCCGGTAGAA
>JAGOEZ010000214.1 GCA_017997455.1 Lysobacterales bacterium
GGCGGATGTTGAGCTGCATGGTGGCGATGTCGTGGATCGCCTGGGTCACCAGCACGCGCTCCTGGTAGTTGCCGTACTGCCCGATGGCGAGCACGGCCAGGATGCCGACGATCGCGATGCCGAGCATGAGCTCGAGCACCGTGAAGCCCAGCCACCGGTTACCACGCCTGGCCGCGAAGCCAGAATGGCCCGCGCCAACCGCGTCCGGAACACCCACCGCCACCGGCCCCGGTGCGGCTGGCACCGGTTGCCCCTGGGTCGTCCCCGCCTCCCGGCGGACGTGCGCGCGATAACCCGCCATCGCAGTCCCCCTGTCGAGCTGCGCCAGGGTGATTCTGTGCCGTTCGCGCCCGTGTCACAACCGGGGGCAGCCCGCATGGGCGACGAACGGCCGATGTGGCCAGCCAAGTGCACTAGTATCGGCCCGCCGCGCCGGCCGGCCCGCGCTCCCGGCCAGCGCTCCCCGCGAGGATCCGCCACCGCATGATCGCCCTGATCCAGCGCGTCACCGAAGCCGAGGTCACGGTCGACGACCTGCGCGTCGGCGCCATCGGCGCAGGCCTGCTGGCGCTGGTCGCGGTCCAGCCGGGCGACGGCGACGCGCAGCTCGAGCGCATGCTCGAGCGGCTGCTGGGCTATCGCGTGTTCGGCGACGACCAGGGCCGCATGAACCGCTCGCTCGCCGACACCGGCGGCGGCCTGCTGCTGGTCCCGCAGTTCACCCTCGCCGCGGACACTGACAAGGGCATGCGCCCCAGCTTCACCGCCGCCGCGCCACCCGAACTCGCGCAGGCGCTGTTCGAGCGCCTGCTGGCGCGCGCCCGCGAACGCCACGCCACGGTTGAAAGCGGCCGCTTCGGCGCCCACATGAAGGTGGCGCTGGTGAACGATGGGCCGGTGACGTTCTGGCTTGAGACGGGCTGAAGCAGGGCTTCGGTCGCTGGGCCGGGATGGCTGGGGCGGGGACGGGTTGGTTCGTCGAAAAGACACTCCTCTCCAACCCGTCCCCGCCCCAGCCATCCCTGTGGTTACGCTCTCTCCCGGTTCGCACGAACGGTGCGGAGCGCTGGTGGTGGGTCGGGGGGTGGGTGGGAGAGGAGTGTCGTTTCGACGAACCCACCCACCCCCCGACCCGCCGGCAGCGCGGCGGAGCGCATCGCAGCACGAAAACACCTGCGCACAAGCCTTGGAGGCCCGCTCCAAGGTGGGCAACGGCGCCGTTTCGCGGGCTTTGGCCGGTTCCTCGGCCGGATCGCGTTTTCCTAGTACAAACAGGGATTTAGGCTCGCCTTGACAGCGCGTCTATACTGCCAGCCTATTGATTCGGGAAGGTGTGGAATGGCCACCGCAGCACTGGAGAACCAGGAACAGCAGTCGCAAGTCAAGCAGCTGATCACCAAGGGCAAGGAACAGGGTTACCTGACCTACGCCGAGGTCAACGATCACCTCCCCGACGACATCGTCGATCCGGAGCAGATCGAAGACATCATCACGATGATCAACGACATGGGCATCGAGGTGCACGAGACCGCACCCGACGCCGAGTCCTTGCTGCTGTCCGAAGCGGCGGTGACCACCAGCGACGACGAGACCGCCACCGAAGAGGCGGTCGCGGTGCTGACCGCGGTCGAGGAGACCGGGCGCACCACCGATCCCGTGCGCATGTACATGCGCGAGATGGGCACGGTCGAACTCCTCACCCGCGAGGGCGAGATCGCGATCGCCAAGCGCATCGAGGAGGGCCTCAACCAGGTCCAGAACTCGCTGGCGCAGTTCCCGTGGTCGATCCAGATCCTGCTCGACGAGTACGAGCAGCACCTCGACGGCAAGAAGCGCATGAGCGAGTTCCTGGTCGGCTTCAACGACCTGGAAGTGCCCGAGGCCGAGATCAGCGAGGCCGTGCTCGAGACCGAGGAAGTCGCGGTCGAGAAGGACGAAAAGGAAGAGAAGGCCGAGGCCACCGAGGAAGCGGGTCCGGGCGAGTCCGGGCCGGATCCGGCCGAGGTCGCGCGGCGCATGGACCTGCTGCGCCAGCAGTACGCCAAGTTCCAGGCCAATTTCAAGAAGTTCGGCGCGGCCGAGAAGAAGACCGTCAAGGTCCGCGCGCAGATGGGCGAGGAGTTCCTCAAGCTCAAGCTGCCGGCGATCATGATCGACGGCATGGTGCGCAAGCTGCGCGACGTGGTGAACACCGTGCGCTCGCACGAGCGCATCATCATGGACATCGCGACCCGCAAGGGCCGCATGCCGCGCAAGGACTTCATCAAGGTCTTCCCGGGCAACGAGTCCAACCTGCGCTGGTGCGACAACGAGGGCCGCAAGAAGTCCAAGTACGCCGCGCACATGAAGGGCTGCAAGCCCGAGATCCAGGCCGAGCAGGAAAAGCTCATCGCCCACGAGCGCACGCTGTTCCTCTCCCTGCCCGAGATCAAGGAGATCAACCGCGGCATGTCGATCGGCGAGGCCAAGGCCCGCCGCGCCAAGAAGGAAATGGTCGAGGCCAACCTGCGCCTGGTGATCTCGATCGCCAAGAAATACACCAATCGCGGCCTGCAGTTCCTGGATCTCATCCAGGAAGGCAACATCGGCCTGATGAAGGCGGTGGACAAGTTCGAGTACCGCCGCGGCTACAAGTTCTCGACCTACGCCACGTGGTGGATCCGCCAGGCCATCACGCGCTCGATCGCCGACCAGGCGCGCACCATCCGCATCCCGGTGCACATGATCGAGACCATCAACAAGCTCAACCGCATCAGCCGCACGATGCTGCAGGAGATGGGCCGCGAGCCCACGCCCGAGGAGCTCGCGACCAAGATGGAGATGCCCGAGGACAAGATCCGCAAGGTGCTCAAGATCGCGAAGGAGCCGATCTCGATGGAGACCCCGATCGGCGACGACGAGGACTCGCACCTGGGCGACTTCATCGAGGACACCAGCATCGAGTCGCCGGTCGACGCCGCGACCGGCACCGGCCTGCACGAGACCGTGCGCGACGTGCTGGCGGGCCTGACCCCGCGCGAGGCCAAGGTCCTGCGCATGCGCTTCGGCATCGACATGAACACCGACCACACCCTGGAAGAGGTCGGCAAGCAGTTCGACGTCACCCGCGAGCGCATCCGCCAGATCGAGGCCAAGGCGCTGCGCAAGCTGCGCCACCCGAGCCGCTCGGAACAGCTGCGCAGCTTCCTCGACCTCGAGTAGCCTCAGCCCGCCCTGTAGGAGCGCATCTCATGCGCGACCATGCCTCGGTCGCGCATGAGATGCGCTCCTACAGCGCAAGCCCACGGCACCATCCGAATCCCGAAGGCCCGCCGCGTGCGGGCCTTCGCTCTTGCGGCGCCACGGATGCAGTTGCCGCGCGCTTGCGGCATCATGCGTCCACGGGATTGCGCTCCACGCACCCGCTCCCCGGAGACGCCACGATGAAAAGATTCCTGTTGCTTGCGGTCATGCTGGTGGTCGCGGCCTGCGCCACCGATCCGGGTACCCGGCATGACCAGAAGCAGGCCGGCGCGGTGGTCGCCGGCGCGGTGATCGGCGGCCTGATCGGCGCCCAGTTCGGCGGCGGCAGCGGCAGCGTGGCGCTGGCAGCGGCCGGCGCCGTGGCCGGTGGCTGGGTCGGCAACCGGATCTTCCAGCGCACCGCCAGCAGCGAGTACGAGCGCGACGCCTTCCGCCGCGCGCTCAACGACGCGCCCTCGGGCCAGCGCGTGACCTGGTCGGATTCGCGCACCGGCGAGTCGGGCTTCATCACCCCTACCAATACGCGCCGCATGTCCGACGGGCGCCTGTGCCGCGACTTCCATCGTGGCCTGACGATCGGCGGCCAGTCGGTCGACGACACCCGCGGCACCGCTTGCCGGACCTCTAACGGCAACTGGGATGCAGCCTGAGCCCAACGGAGACCCGACCATGACCCTTCAGCCCATGCTGCTCGCCCTGGCGCTCGCCCTTGCCGCGCCGCTCGCGCAGGCGCAGGTCTCCGCCGAGCCCGCGCCCACGCGTTTCGACGCCGCCGACACCAACGACGACGGCAAGGTCGACCGCACCGAGTACGACGGTTTCGTGCAGGAACTGGTGCTGCTGTACGACACCGACGGCGACAGCAAGCTGGCCAGGTCCGAACTGCCGCCCACGGCCGATGTCACCCGCTTCGTCGAGATCGATGCCGACAAGGACGGGCTGCTGTCCGTGACCGAGATCGATGCCTTCAGCGCATCCGACTTCGACACGCTCGACGCCAACGACGACGGCGTGATCGCGCTCGACGAGTCGCGCTAG
>JAGOEZ010000215.1 GCA_017997455.1 Lysobacterales bacterium
TCGCTGGTCAAGGCCGGCATCCCGGCGGTGACGACCGAGCTGGGCGGCCCGCGCGGTTTCCATCCCGAGATGGTCCAGATGGGCGTCGACGGCAACCACAACGTGCTGGTCCACTACGGCGTCCTGCCGGGCCCGATGCGGCAGACGGCGGCGGACCGGAACTACTTCGTCGGCGATGACCTCGAATCGGCCAGGGTGGTGGCCGGTGGATTCGTCACGCTGCTGGTGAAGCTCAACGACACCGTGACCAAGGGACAGAAGATCGCCGTCCAGCGCAATGGCTTCGGCGATGTCGTCCATGAATACCTGAGCCCGGCCGACGGTCGAGTCGCGATCATCGGCACCGATGCGGCAACCGAGCGCGGCAGCCGGATCGCCTCGATCCTGGTCAAGCGCGGAACCTGCAGCGGCGACGAATGTTCCTACGACGGCGTCGTGCCCTGAGCAGGCGACGGACGGCCTGAGCCGCGCGGGATTCGCCGCGCGCTCAGGGCAGCAGCAGTTCCAGCGTCGCCAGCAGCGCCTCGCGCTTGCGCGGGGGCACCCGGCGGCCCATGCGCAGCAGGCGTTCCTCGAACGGGTTCTGGGCGAAGGTGTCCAGGACCACCGCCGGCGCCTCCTCCGCCGGGCTGGCATGCATGGAACCGCGCCCGGTCGCCAGCCATTCGAAGGCGACACCGGTCGCGGCCGCGATGCGGGCGAGGTTCTCGACCGAAGGTGCGGTGCCCTCGTGCTGTTCCCATTGCGCCGCGGCGCTGGCGCGCACGCCGACGCGGCGCGCGAGTTCGGCGCGCGAGAGGTTGGCGGCCTGGCGCGCCGTGCCGATGCGTTCGCGGATCGGCGCGTCGCTGGCGCTCGCCGCGCGGGCGCGAGTGGCGGTCGCCTTCGCGCCGCGTACGGTGGATCTCGGTGTCCTGCCCACGGATTGCCCTGTACGAACCAGCCTGCTGTTCATCGCCCGCGGCCCTGCGACGCGGGGCGATCCCCCGATCGCCAGCACGACGCGCCGGCGTCGTTGCGCCGGCCCGTCCGTCGGGACTCTACTCGACCCGGCCGCGCCGAACCGACCCGCGCCCGTCCATCCATCCGTCCTCCGGCGCCGTTCGGCCGTACGCGACCCCGGCGCGCTGCGCGCCCATGCCATGCAACGGGACGGCGCGGGAATCCCCGCCACGCGCCCGGCCCGTGACCTTGGGCTTTGTGGACCGGGCCCCGGGAACGCTATCGTCGCGTCCCTGCCCAGAGCCATCCGGTGCCCCCCATGTCGATCCCGTCCCGCCCGCTCGTGCTGGCCCTGCTGCTGGCGACCGCTGCGCCGGCCGCGCTGGCCCGTCCCAAGGCCTCCGGCCCGGCCAGCGACGCGCAACGCTGGGCCGCGGTCGAGGCCCACGCGGCGCTGCAGCGCTCGACACCCTATGCGGGGCTGGCGTGGCGCTCGATCGGACCGGTACTGCAGGGCGGCCGCGTGGTCGACATCGAGAACATCCCGGGCAATCCGCACGGCTTCTACGTCGCCTATGCCTCGGGCGGGGTGTGGAAGACCACCGACAACGGTTCGACCTTCACGCCGCTGAGCGACCAGCTCGCCAGCATCGTCACCGGCGACATCGCGGTCGATCCCAAGGCACCGCAACGGCTGTGGATCGGCAGCGGCGAGCCCAACTCCTCGCGCTCGTCCTATGGCGGGCTGGGCGTGTTCCGCAGCGAGGACGGCGGCAAGACCTTCCGCAACATGGGCCTCGCGGACACCGACCGCATCGCGCGGGTCTGGGTCGATCCGGGCGACGGCGCGCACGTGTGCGTGGCTGCGCTCGGCCGGCTCTACAGCACCGGCGGCTCGCGTGGCGTGTTCTGCACGCGCGACGATGGCGCGAGCTGGAAGCAGACCCTGCGCCCGCAGGGCGAATGGACCGGCGCGATCGACCTCGCGCACGACCCGCGCAATCCCGAGGTGCTGTACGCGGCGACCTGGGAGCGTTCGCGCACGCCGTGGAATTTCGTCGAGAGCGGCGCCGGTTCGGGCATCTGGAAGTCGGTCGACGGCGGCGACTCCTGGACCCGGCTCGGCGGCGGCCTGCCCTCGGGCGACAAGGTCGGCCGCATCGGCCTGGCCGTGGCGCCTTCGAATCCGGACGTGGTCTACGCCAGCATCGACAACTGGACCGAACTGCCGGAATCCGCAGCCGACCTCGGCGACCGACCGCTCACGGCGAAGCGCTTGAAGGGCATGTCGAAGGAGGAGTTCCTGCGGCAGGATCCCGAGGAGATCGAGAGCTTCATCCGCGACAACGATCTCGACACCGCGCTCGACGCCAAGGCGCTCATCGCCAAGGTCAAGGCGGACGAGATCAAGGTTTCCGATCTCGTCAGCGCCTTGAACGATGCCGAAGCGGCGCTGTTCTCGGCCGACATCCATGGCCTGGAGATCTGGCGCTCCAACGACGCCGGCGCGACCTGGCAGCGCACGCATGTCGAACCCGTGCGCGAGGTGACCTACACCTACGGCTACTACTTCGGCACCATCGCGGTCGCGCCCGACGACGCCGAGCGCGTGTACGTGGTCGGCGTGCCGATGATCCGCTCCGACGACGGCGGCAAGTCCTGGGTCACGATGCAGCACCGCGACGTGCACGTCGACTACCACGCCTGGTGGATCGACCCGGCCAATCCGCAGCGCATGCTGGTCGGCAACGACGGCGGCGTCGACATCTCCTATGACGGCGGCAGGAACTGGATCAAGCTCGACCGCCAGCCGGTGGGCCAGCTCTACACCCTGATGCTCGACAGCGCCGACCCCTACAACGTCTACAGCGGCCTGCAGGACAACGGCACGCTCAAGGGCAGCTCGCGCACGCGCTGGGAGATCGGCGAGGACTGGGAGCCGATCGGCGGCGGCGATGGCATGCACGTCGCGGTCGACACCACCGACAACAAGACCGTCTACTCCGGCTACCAGTTCGGCTACTACCAGCGCGTGGGTCCCGACGGCCGCCACGAGGTGCGCCCGCGCGAGGCGCTGGGCGAGCCGGCGCTGCGCTACAACTGGAACACGCCGGTGGTGCTGTCGCCGCACCAACCCGACATCGTCTACTACGGTGCGCAGAAGCTGTTCCGCTCCCTCGACCGCGGCGAGACCTGGGCGGCGATCAGCAGTGACCTCAGCACCAGTCCCAAACGCGGCGACGTGCCCTTCGCCACCATCACCAGCGTGAGCGAATCGCCACTGGCCTTCGGGCTGGTGTGGGCCGGCACCGATGACGGCCACGTCTGGGTCACGACCAGCGGCGGCGATCGCTGGGAAAAGGTCGATGCGAAATTGCCGGCCGAGCGCTGGATCAGCCGCGTGACCGCTTCGGGCAAGGTCCGCGAGCGCGCCTATGTCGCGCTCAACGGCTATCGCAACGACGACATCACGCCGTACCTGTACGTGACCGAGGACCTCGGCAAGTCGTGGCGCTCGATCGCGGCGGGGCTGCCGGCGGCGCCGGTCAACGTGGTGCGCGAGGATCCGGTCAACGCCGACATCGTCTATGCCGGCACCGATCGTGGCGTCTACGTCTCGCGCGACCGCGGCGCCCGCTGGCAGGTGCTGGGTACCGGCCTGCCGCAGGTGCCGGTGCACGACTTCCTGGTCCATCCGCGCGAGCGCGAGCTGGTGGCTGCCACGCATGGGCGCAGCGCCTGGGTGGTCGACGTGCTGCCGGTGCAGGACCTCACGCCGGCGGTCGAGGCCAAGGCGGTGCACGTGTTCGCGATCAACCCGGTCGCCGGCGAGCGCGACTGGCGCTCACGCGCGCCGCGCTGGTTCGACGACAGCGACTACCTGCCGAAGAGCACGATCAGCTTCTGGTCGGGCAGCGACGGCGAGGCCACGGTGGAGCTGGTCGACGCCAACGCGCAGGTCGTGCAGCGCGTGACCACGCCGGCGCGGCGCGGCCTCAACCAGTTCACCTGGGACGTGCGGGTGAACCCCGAACTCGCGCTCGCGGCCGAAAAGGTCGCGGCGTCGAAGTCGAAGGAGACCGGCGCCGAAGGCGCGCTCGCACGCAGTCCCTACGCCGAGTCCGTGCGGCTGGGCCACCGCCTCTACGCGATCCCGGGCAAGTACGAGGCCCGCGTCAGCGTGGCCGGCGCCAGCGCCACCGCGCCGCTCGAGATCAAGGCCCCCGAAGCCCGCAATCCGCGCGCCAAACCGGTGCCGAAGATCCGCGGCAAGGACGACTATGCCGGCAGCGTGCAGCGCGCCACGCCCAACCCGCGGGC
>JAGOEZ010000216.1 GCA_017997455.1 Lysobacterales bacterium
GGCAAACTACCGCCGCCCCCCGATCTACGCTAGATTCACGCCGAATCGACCTGGACGCTTCCGGTCCGGCTGGCCCGGGCGGCGATCCACAGGAGGGGGCGATGGCGGCCGAAGGCTTGAAGCTCTACAGCTACTGGCGCTCCAGCGCCTCGTACCGGGTCCGCATCGCGCTCAACCTCAAGGGACTGGCCTACGAGCTGATCCCGGTCAACCTGGCCAAGAACGGCGGCGAACAGCACGGCGCGCGCTACCACGCGGTCAACCCGCAGGAGATGGTGCCGGTGCTGTGCGACGGCGAGCGCGTGCTGCGCCAGTCGATGTCGATCATCGAGTACCTCGACGAGTGCTACGCCGGGCCGCGCCTGCTGCCCTCCACCGCGCGCGAGCGCGCGCGGGTGCGCAACCTCGCCCAGCTGATCGCCTGCGACATCCATCCGCTGGCCAACCTGCGCGTGATGCAGTACCTGGAAAAGGAATTCAACACGCCGCAGGTCGAGCGCGAGCGCTGGATCCGCCACTGGATCACCGAGGGCTTCCAGGCCCTCGAGAAGCTGCTCTCGACCAACCCCTCGACCGGCGAATGCTGCGAGGGCGACAACCCCTCGATCGCCGACCTGTGCCTGGTGCCGCAGGTCTACAACGCGCAGCGCTATTCGGTCGACATGGCGGCCTTCCCGACCATCCGCCGGGTCAACGAGCACTGCCTCACCCTGCGCGCCTTCGACGCCGCGCGGCCCGAGAAGCAGCCCGACGCCCCAGCGGCGAATTAGCGGGGCGGGTGCAGAGTTGCGGGGACCCTGTAGGAGCGCACCTTGTGCGCGACCGCGGAGCCCACGATCGCCCCGGTCCCCATCCAGGGCGACGCGATCGTGGGTTCCGCGGTCGCGCACAAGGTGCGCTCCTACAAAAGCCGACCGGGCTACCGCGAATCTAGAAGGTGTTGGTGTCGAAGGGATCGTGCGGCGCGTCGCCGCCGCCTTCGGCGAGGCGGATCTTCAGCGCCAGGCCGTCGCGCGAATCGGCCTTGTTGAGCGCTTCCTCGAGCTCGATCTTGCCTTCCTTGTAGAGCCGGTACAGCGACTGGTCGAAGGTCTGCATGCCCTCCTCCAGCGAGCGGTCCATCGCTTCCTTGATCTCGTGCACCTGCCCGCGGCGCATGAGGTCGCGGATCATCGGGGTGTTGATGAGGATCTCGGCGGCCGGGATGCGCTTGCCGTCCTTGCCGATCACCAGGCGCTGCGAAACCACGGATTTCAGGTTCAGCGACAGGTTCATCAGCACGTTCTTGTGCGCCGACTCCGGGAAGAAGTTGAGGATGCGCTCCAGGGTCTGGTCGGCGTTGTTCGAGTGCAGGGTGGCGAGGCAGATGTGGCCGGTCTCGGAAAAGGCGATCGCCGCCTCCATGGTCTCGACGTCGCGGATCTCGCCGATCAGGATCACGTCGGGCGCCTCGCGCATCGCGTTCTTGAGCGCGTCGTGGTAGCTGTGGGTGTCGAGGCCGACCTCGCGCTGGTTGACGATCGACTTCTTGTGCTTGTGCAGGAACTCGATCGGGTCCTCGATGGTGAGGATGTGGCCCGAGGTGTTGGCGTTGCGATAGTCGATCATCGCCGCCAGCGTGGTCGACTTGCCCGAGCCGGTGGCGCCGACCACCAGGATCAGGCCGCGCGGCTCCATGATCAGGCGCTGCAGCACCGCCGGCAGCTTGAGCGACTCGATGCTGGGGATCTCGCTCTTGATCGCGCGGATCACCATGCCGACTTCGCCGCGCTGCTTGAACACGTTGATGCGGAAGCGGCCGGCATCCTTGACCGCGATCGCCATGTTCATCTCGAGGTCGCGCTCGAAGGCGGGGACCTGGCCCTCGTCCATGAGCGAATAGGCGATCTTCTTCACCATGCCGCCCGGCAGGCCGGTGTTGCCCAGCGGGTAAAGCCGGCCCTCGACCTTGATGTTCACCGGAGCCCCGGTGGTCAGGAACATGTCCGACGCACCCTTCTCCGTCATCAGCTTGAGGAAATAGCCGATATCCATCCGTCATCCCCGTCACAATGGCGCCCTTCCGGCGTCGACCCCCGCGAGCCATTGCCAAGGCGCGGGAGGGTTCCACACAATGGCGTCCGGCAGCGCAACCGCCCCCTGACGACGCCGCGGACTATATGACACCAAGCCACGTAAAAATCCATCGTGCGGCGCCACTTGCCGTACTGCTCTTCGCGGCCTGCGCGATCACCCCGCCGCCCATGACCGAGCTTTCGGCCGCCGACGCGGCCGTGCGCCAGGCGCGCGCGGCCGAGGCCCAGACCTATGCCCCGGTGGAACTGCGCTTCGCCGAGGACAAGCTCTCCCGCGCGCGCAGCGCCGCGGATGCCGAGGAATACACGCTCGCGATCGAACTCGCGGCGCAGGCCCAGGTCGACGGCGAACTGGCCGAGGCCAAGAGCCTGGCCGCGCGGGCCCGCGCCGAGGTGCGGCAGAAGACCGAGGAGAACGCGCGCATGAGCCGCGAACTGCTCGGCGAAGGAGAGCGGCCATGAGTCCGCGCCGCCTCGCGCTGGCGCTGCCTGCGCTGCTCATGCTGGCGCTGTCGGCCTGCATGACCACGCCCAACCGCGATCTGGACCTCGAACGGATCGAATCCGCGCTGACCCGGCTCGAGACCGACCCGGAGCTGGCGTCGAAGGCCCCGGCCGAGATCGCGCGCGCGCGCGAAACCGTGCGCGCCCTCAACGCCGCCACCACCGACCGCGAGAAGGCTCAGCTCGCCTACCTGGCCGAGCGCCGCGTCGACATCGCCTACGCCGCGGCGCAGGCCGCCAGCGAGCAGCAGAAGCTGGCGCTGCTCGAACGCGAGCACGACCGCATCCTGCTCGAGGCCAGCCGCAAGGACGCCGAACTTGCGCGCCTCGAAGCCGAGAAGGCCCGCCTGCAGAGCCTGGCCCGCGCCGAGGAGGCCGAGCGCGCGCGCGAAGAGACCGCCCAGGCGCTCGCGGCGCAAGCCCTCAGCGCGCAGGACGCCGACGCCGCGCGCAAGCAGGCCGAGCAGGCCAAGCGCCTCGCCGCCGCGCAGGCGACCGAGGCGCAACTGGCGCGCCAGGAAGCCGACCTCGCGGTGGAGGCCGCCGACAGCCTGCGCATGCAGATGCAGTCGCTGACCGCGCGCGAGGAGGCGCGCGGCCAGGTGATGACCCTGGGCGAAGCGGTGTTCGCGCCCGGCAAGGCGACCCTGCAGCCCGACGCGCTGGCCAACCTCGATCGCGTGGTCGAATTCGTGGGCGCCGATGCGTCGCGGCCGATCCGCATCGAGGGCCATACCGACGACCGTGGCGGCGACAACCTCAACCAGGCGTTGTCGCAGCGGCGCGCCGACGCGGTGCGCGAGGCACTGGCGGCACGCGGCGTGGCGCCCTCGCGCATGCGCACCGTGGGCCTCGGCAAGACCCGCCCGGTGGCCACCAATGCGACCGCCGAAGGGCGCGCCCGCAACCGTCGAGTCGAGGTCATCCTGGAGTCCGGCGGCGGCTGAACGGGCGGGCCGGAAACGGCCCCTCGTTCTGCCCACGTTCTCCCCTTGGCTGCAACCCAAATCATTGATTTGAAAGGCATATAGGGGGCGATCTGCCGGCCCCCGGCAGTAACGGAATTTTCCGGTTGCGCGGCTTTTTGGACCGGCGTAGGGTTCAGTCATCCGGTGTTTCCCGCAGTGGGCGATGCCGGAGGAGCGCGTAACCCCCATGAGCTTCCCACTCGCGACCCCGGACGCCGCCGCCGCACACCAGCGGTCGGATCGGCGCCATGCGGGTCGTGGCGCGCGGTCCGCAGGTCCAATCCCCAGTCCCCTCGCAACGCCCCGCCGGTCCATGCCGCGGGGCGTTTGCATTTCCGAACCAGAGGAGGTCGGCTGATGTTCGAAGGTCACCAGCAGGAAGTCGAGACGATGATGCTGAGCAATGCGGAATTCCGCGTGCTCTACATGCGCCACCGCGAACTCGACAAACAGGTACTCGACGCCGAGCTCGGCGTGCTGCCGCTGGACGACATGACGCTGGTCCGATTGAAGAAGGAAAAACTCTGGGCCAAGGACAAGCTCACCCACCTGTGGGACCAGGCGCACCACTAGCGACCTGACCCCACCGCGCGCCGCACGGCGCGCCGCCGGACCCGGGGGCCGGGCGTTTCCTTCCGTCGTGCGGAGGAAGTGCCCAGGCCCCCGTGCTTTT
>JAGOEZ010000217.1:0-2528 GCA_017997455.1 Lysobacterales bacterium
AGAACAGTCCTCGTACCCATCCCTGATCCTCCCGGTTCGATGCCCCATATGTTGCATCGACCGGTTGAGACCGCCGCGGCTTCAGCCGCGACCAGGCCTATCGCGCGCAGAGCGCGCTCCTACAAGGCCGGCTCTGTAGGAGCGCGCTCTGCGCGCGATAGGCCTGGTCGCGGCTGAAGCCGCTCCTGCAGGGGGCAAT
Source organism: Lysobacterales bacterium (assembly GCA_017997455.1). GTDB lineage: Bacteria > Pseudomonadota > Gammaproteobacteria > Xanthomonadales > Ahniellaceae > JAGOEZ01. Next base: position 200 of record JAGOEZ010000217.1, read on the forward strand.
GCGGAGCGTCGCGAGGGTTCGGCGTCGCGCCCGGATACACTGCGCGCATGAGCACCGACCGCCCCCCCAATCCGCTGCTGGCCCTTGCCGGCGGCGCCCTCGAGGAAGTGCTCAACCGCACGCTGGCGCTGGATCCGGCCAGCGCGCAGCGCATCGCGCCGCTGGAAGGCCGCAGCGTCGAACTGAGCTGGAGCGCGGCTGACCTCGGCCTGCGCCTGGACGTCAACGACGGCCGCCTGCGCGTCGGACCGCGTGCGCGCGGTCCCGCGCCCGACCTGTCGGTGGCCAGCACGCTGTCCGGCCTCGCCGGCATGCTGTTGCCGGGCGCCGCGGGTGGCGGCCTGCCGACCGGCAAGGTGCAGATGTCCGGCGACGCCGACCTCGCGCGCCGCCTGTCGCAGCTCGCCGAGCGCTTCGAGCCCGACCTCGAGGAGGCCTTCGCGCGGCGCTTCGGCATCGCCTTCGGGCCGCAGCTCGCGCGCGGGCTGCGCAGCGCCTTCGACTGGGCGCGCGAAAGCAGCGGCTCGCTGGCGCGCGATGCGGCCAGCTACGTGCGCGACGAGCGCGGCGACGTGGCCGCGCGCGCCGAGCTCGACGGCTTCCACGACGAGGTCGACCACCTGCGCGACGATGTCGAGCGCCTCGCCGCGCGGGTCGCGAAGCTGGGCCCGGGCCCGGGGCCGCGCGCATGAGCGGCAGCCTGTTGCGCCTGTACACGATCGCGCGCGTGCTGCTGCGCTATCGCCTCGACGAACTTGTAGAGGCCACCCGCCTGTTCCGGCCGCTGCGGCCGCTGCGCGGGCTGATCGCGCGCTCGCCGGCCGCGGTCGCCACGATGCCGCGCGGCCAGCGCCTGCGGCTGGCGCTGGAGGAACTGGGGCCGATCTTCGTCAAGTTCGGCCAGATCCTCTCGACCCGCCGCGACCTGTTGCCGCCCGACGTCGCCGCCGAGCTCGCCCTGCTGCAGGACCGCGTCGCACCCTTCGACGGCGCGCTGGCGCAGGCCGAGGTCGAGCGCGCGCTGGGCAAGCCGGTGGCGCAGCTCTATGCCCGCTTCGAGCGCGAACCGCTGGCCTCGGCCTCGGTCGCGCAGGTCCATGCGGCCGAGCTCGCCGACGGCCGCCAGGTGGTGGTGAAGGTGCTGCGGCCGCAGGTCGAGCAGCGCATCGCCACCGACCTCGCGCTGCTGCGCACGCTGGGCGGGCTCGCCCAGCGCTACATGCCCGACGCCGAGCGCATCCAGCCGCTGGAACTGGTGGCCGAGATCGAGCGCACTCTGCGCGACGAGCTCGATCTGCAGCGCGAGGGCGCCAACGCCAGCCTGCTGCGGCGCAACTTCGCCGACTCGCACGACCTGCAGGTGCCCGAGGTGATCTGGGAACTGTCGGGCGACCGCGTGCTGACCCTCGAGCGCGTGTACGGCATCGCGTCCGACGACATCGCCGCGCTCGACGCGGCCGGCGTCGACCGGCGCAAGCTCGCGACCAAGGGCGTGCGCCTGTTCTACGAGCAGGTGTTCCGCGACAACTTCTTCCATGCCGACGCCCACGCCGGCAACATCTGGGTCGATGCGCAGCGCAGGGACGATCCGCGCTTCATCGCCCTGGACTTCGGCATCATGGGCTCGCTGCCGGACGCCGACCAGTGGTACCTGGCGGCGAACTTCGACGCCATGTTCCGGCGCGACTACCGCCGGATCGCGGTGCTGCACATCGAGGCCGGCTGGATGCCGGCCCACATCCGGGTCGACGACCTCGAGGCCGCGGTGCGCGCGGTGTGCGAGCCGTACTTCACCCGCCCGCTGTCGCAGATCTCGCTGGGCGAGGTGCTGGTCAAGCTGTTCAAGGTCGCGCACCGCTACGAGCTGACGATCCAGCCGCAGCTGCTGCTGCTGCAGAAGACCCTGCTCAACATCGAGGGCATGGGCCGGCTGCTCGACCCCACCATCGACATCTGGTCGGTGGCGCGGCCGGTGCTGGACGAGATCCTGCGCGAGAAGTATTCGCTGCGCGCGTTTTCGGAGGAGCTGCGCCGGCGCCTGCCCGAGATCGTGCGCCAGGCACCGGAACTGCCGCGCCTGGTGCACGGTTACCTCGAGCGCGCCGCGCGCGGCGAGCAGGCGCTCGTCATGCGCTCCGACGATCTGCACCGCCTCGCCGAAACCACCGCGCGCAGCCAGCGCCGGGTGGTCTGGGCGGTGCTGGGCGCGGGGCTGGTGGTGGGCGGCTGCCTGCTGCTGGGCCTCGGCGCGCCTGGCCCGCATTGGGGTCCGGTGCCGTGGCTGACCCTGGGGCTCGCGGCCGCCGGGGCGGGCGCCTTCGCGCTGGCG
>JAGOEZ010000217.1:2628-4196 GCA_017997455.1 Lysobacterales bacterium
TGGTCCACACGTGCCGCGTCGCCGGATGTTCCTCGGGGTGGTCGAGCGTGGCCACCGTGATGTCCATGGTCAGCGGCGCGCGCGAGGTCCACAGCGCGACCTGGCCGCCGCAACGCCGGCAATGGAAGCGCTGCGCGTGGTTGCTCGAGCGGTAGGCCGCCGGCACGCCGCGGACCCAGCGGAAGGCGCTGCGCGGCACCGTGGCCCAGGTCACGGCGATGCCGCCGGTGCTGCGGCGGCAGGTGGTGCAATGGCAATGCGCGACGTCGGCGAGCGGCGCGTCGATCGAATAACGCAGGGCCCCGCAATGGCAGCCGCCGTTGTGCACGAATGCCCCCTGTCCGCAGAAAGCCGTGGTGTCGCGTGCGCCGCGCGAGCATAGCCCCAACCCGGCGCCCGGTTACCATCCGAAGATGACCGCGACCACGCCGCTCGCCGTGCTGTACGCCGACGAGGCCCTGGTCGCCATCGACAAGCCGGCCGGCATCGCGGTGCATCGCAGCCGCCTGGTCGGCCAGGACGAGGAATACCTGATCGACCGCGCGCGCGCCGCGACCGGCCGCACGCTTTACCTCGCGCACCGGCTGGATCGTGCCACCAGCGGCGTGCTGCTGCTGGCGGCCGACCGCGACATGGCCGCGGCGCTGGGCCTGCAGTTCATGCAGCACGCGGTCCACAAGACCTACCTGGGCGTGGTCCGCGGCTGGCCCGAGCCCGAGGGCCTGGTCGACTACCCGCTGGACGCGCCCGGCAAGCCCGGGCCGAAACCCGCGCGGACCCGCTGGCGGCGCCTGGCCACCGCCGAAGTCGCGATCCCGATGGGCCGCTATGCGCAGCAGCGCTATGCATTGCTGGCGCTGGAACCCGAGACCGGCCGCTACCAGCAGTTGCGGCGCCACCTGCACCACATCTCGCATCACCTGGTGGGCGACACCACGCACGGCCGCGGCGACCACAACCGGCTGTTCCGCATCCACTACGGCATCCACCGCCTGCTGCTGCATGCGTGGCGGGTCGAACTCGCGCATCCGCGCAGCGGCGCGCCGCTGCGGATCGAGGCCGCGCCGGACGCGGAGTGGATGCGGCTGCTGCAGCGCCTGGGCTGGGGCGATGCCTTGACCGGACCCGCACCCGCACCCGCACCCGCACTCGCACTCGCACTCGCACTCGCACCCGCACCCGCACCCGCACCCGCACCCGCACCCGCACCCGCACCCGCGACCGCGACCGCGACCGCGACCGCGACCGCGACCGCGACCGCGACCGCGACCGCGACCGCGACCGCGACCGCGACCGCGACCGCGACCGTGCCTAAAGCACCCGGCCCGGATTCATCAGGCCCCGCGGATCCAGCGCGCGCTTGATCGCGTGCATGAGTTCCAGCGCGACCGCGCCCTCGTAGCGCGCGAGTTCGCCGCGCTTGAGCGCGCCGATGCCGTGTTCGGCGCTGATGCTGCCGCCCAGCGCCGCCACCGCGTCGTGGACCAGGCGGTTGATCGCGGCCTCGTGCGAGAGCAGGAACGCGCCCGGGTCGACGCCCGCCGGCGCCTGCACGTTGTAGTGCAGAT
>JAGOEZ010000049.1:0-5292 GCA_017997455.1 Lysobacterales bacterium
GCCGAGCGCCTGGTCGCCCGCAACTCGTAAGGCTTCAAGGGCCAGCGGCGACCGGCGCGCCAGCCGGTCGGCCTGGCCTGCGGCACCGGATGGGCGACCGCTCAGGGGCGGTCGCCCACTCCGCCGCCAGGCGCAGCCTGGCGCAATCCCGCGAGCACGCCGTCCAGCGCCTGGCGCGCAAGGCCAAGCTCCGCCTTCAGGTTCTGCACCAGCGGCTGCCACTCACGCGCCAGCCGCCAGCTCGGCATCTTCATCGCATCCGAGGCCAGTTCGGCCAGGCGCACGGCGCCGGCATTGCTGGCCACGCCCTTGAGCGCGTGGGCATGGTCCACGACCTGCTCCCAGCGTCCCGCGGTCGCGGCGCGCTCCAGTCCCGCGACGCAGTTCTCCGCGTCGCGCATGCACTCGGCGACGAAGAGTTCGACGAAATCGGCGCCGAGCTTGAGCTCGGCCAGCTCCGACAGCACCTCGGTCGACACCACGCCGCCCGGCATGGCGGCTGCAGGCGACGCGCTCCCCGGCACCAGCGCCAGCGCCGGCGGCGGACTCACTGCCGCGACCCGCGCCGGTTCGCCGCGCTTGGGCCCGCAGGCGTTGGCGATCGCGTCCAGCAGCTTGGTCACGACCACCGGCTTGAGCAGGAAACTGGCGGCGCCCGCGGCCTCGCAGGCATGACGGGCCTCGGCCGTCGCATCGGCACTGAGGACGATGAACGGGGTCTGCGCGCGCCCCGCCTCCATCACCCGCGCCTGCAGGATCACGTCGAGCCCGCTGATGCCCGGCATGTGCAGGTCGACGATCACCACGTCGAAGCGCTCGTTCTCGACCCGGCTCAGCACGTCGTCGCCGCTGGAGACCAGCAGGGTTTCGTGCCCGGCCTTCTCGAGGATCCGGCGCAGCACGATCTGGTTCGCCGGCTGGTCGTCGGCGACCAGGACCTTGAGGCCGCGCACCCGCGCGCGATGGCGCACGAAGGGGTCGCCGAAGGCGACCACGTTGGCGCCCTCGTCGGCGACCACCACGGGCGTGACCGGAACCGGCACCGCCACCGGCTCGAGCGGCAGTTCGAGCCAGAACATCGAGCCCTGCCCCTCGCGGCTCTCGCAACCGATCGTGCCGCCCATGAGCTCGGTCAGGTTGCGCGCGATCGTGGTCCCGAGACCGGTGCCGCCATGGCGCCGGGTCGGTCCGTTGTCGACCTGCTCGAAGGGCTGGAAGATCCGCTCGAGGTCGGTGGGCGGGATGCCGATGCCGGTGTCGCGCACCGAGAAGCGCACCTTCAGCGAGTCCGCCGGCACCCGCATCACGTTGACCGTGACCTCGCCGCGATCGGTGAACTTGATCGCGTTGTGGATCAGGTTGACCAGCACCTGGCGCAGGTGGTCGGAATCGCCCCGCACCTGGTCGGGGAGGTCGGGCGCGATGTGGACATCGAAACGCAGGCCCTTGGCGCCGGCGTTGGGTTGCAGCATGAGTTGCACGTTCTCGACCAGGCGTCGCAGCGAGAACTCGTGGTTGCGGATGCGGACCTTGCCGGCCTCGATCGCCGAGATGTCGAGCACGTCCTCGACCAGGGTCAGCAGCGTGCGGGCCGAAGTCTGGATCACCTCGGCGCATTCACGCTGTTCGCCCGAAAGCCGCGTCGTCGAGAGCAGCTCCGACATGCCGACGATGCCGTTGAGCGGCGTGCGGAACTCGTGGCTCATGCTGGCCAGGAAGCGGCTCTTGGCCGCGTTGGCGCGCTTGGCTTCCTCGGTGGCGCGGGTCAGCGCCTTGAGCAGCGACATCAGGTAGAAGGGAATCGCCGCCAGCGCCAGCAGCAGGCTCCAGGCCAGCGACTGGTTGTCGAGCCAGTAGTCGGTGGTGGTGATCACGGCCAGGAAGGAAATCGAGGCCAGGCCGACCGCGGCCAGCAGGTAACGCGGGCCGTAGCGCAGGCCGTTTCCGACCGTCACCCACATCAGCACCACGTACAGCGGCGCCACCACCGCGCCCTGCAGGTGCATGATGATGCCGCAGGCGGCGTAGTCGGCCAGCATGCCGATCCAGCGCCGCGCATGCGAGGGCTTCGGGCGCCACGCGATCCAGACCAGCAAGCCGATCGCCACCGCGGTCTCGGCCAGCAGCACGTAGAGCACCAGCGTCGCGCGGTCGCCGGTGGCGCGGTCGAAGGCAGTGGCTCCCAGCAGGTAGGCCAGGAACACCACGATGATCGCCAGCCGCACGAAGGCCTGTTCGTGCTCCGAGTCTTCGCGACCGCGATAGCGCTGGGCGAGTTCGGTGAAGGGCTGGATCATGGCGCCACCGGGGTCCTCAGGTCTCCCGCATCGACGGCGGCGGGCCGACGAAGGCGCGGCGGATCTCGAGGATCCGCGGCAGGACCGAAATGAAGGCGTCGACGCAGGCCGGATCGAACTGCGCGCCGCGCTGGGCGCGGATGAACTCGACCGCGGCCTCGACTGGATGGGCGGGCCGCCATGCCCGCTCGGAGGTCATGGCATCGAAGACGTCGGCGAGGCCGACGATGCGGGCCGGCAAGGGGATGCTCTCGCCGGCCAGGCCGTCGGGGTAGCCGCTGCCGTCGTAACGCTCGTGATGATGCAGCGCGATCCCGGCCGCCAGCTGCACGAAGCGGCTCGAACTCTCGCGCAGGATGTCGTGGCCGATCCGCGCGTGCTTGCGCGCGACCTCGAGTTCCTCGGCGCCGAGCGGCGTGCGCTTGAGCAGGACCGCGTCGGGAATGCCGATCTTGCCGATGTCGTACAGCGGCGCCGCCAGCTCGAACATCTGCGCCTCGCTGTCGGACACGCCCAGCGCCTCGGCCAGCGCGCCGACGTAGCGCTGCATCCGCAGCAGGTGCGCGCCCGAACCCTGGTCGCGGTACTCGGCCGCGCGCGCGAGCAGGAACAGCATCTCGCGCTCGCGCTGGTCGGACTCGCGCATCCCGGCCAGGACCTGGCGCTCGAGCGAGCGGGCGCGCTGCTTCACGCTTTCGCCCTGCTGGCGCAGCGTGAGCAGGTTGCGGCAGCGCGCGCGCAACTCGCGCGGCCGCACCGGCTTGACCAGGAAGTCGATCACGCCCGCTTCGAGCGCGGCCTGGCGCACCGGCTCGTCGCCCACCACCGTGATCAGCACGATGGGAACGTCCTTGTGCAACGGGGGGCGGCGGAAACGCCGCGCGAACTCGAGGCCGTCCATCGACGGCATGCGGTAGTCGAGCAGCAGGAGATCGGTGTCCCAGCGCTCCGACCACTCCAGGGCCGCCAGCGGGTCGCCGAAATCCTGCACGTTGAGGTCGGGGCCGATGCCCTCGACCACGTGGCGCAGCATGGCCCGCGCCGACGGCTGGTCATCCACGATCAGGACGTTCATGGCCTCTCCGTCACCGGCGCTGTTCCCGGCGCGCCGCCCGAACGTTTCCGTGTCGTCCAGGAATCCGCAGGGTAGCGCAACTTCGGCCATGGGCACATCTTTGTCCATGCCGATTTGATGCATGAATCGTGCCGGTCAGGGTAGAACATCGGTGGCGGAGGCTCCGGAGCGGCGTGGACCATCAGGCAAGGGGCGCAGCGCAAGCGGCCCGGCCCTGGGCCGGGGCGGTCCAGGTCGGACGGTGATGGCCGTGGTCAGGCCTCCGGCCGCATGTAGGGAAAGAGCAACACGTCGCGGATCGAAGGCACTTCGGCGACCAGCATCACCAGGCGGTCGATTCCCACCCCCAGGCCCCCGGTGGGCGGCAGCCCGTACTCGAGCGCGCGGATGTAGTCGGCGTCGTAGTGCATCGCTTCGTGGTCGCCCGCGTCCTTGGCCTCGACCTGGGCCCGGAAGCGCGCGGCCTGGTCCTCCGGGTCGTTGAGCTCCGAGAAACCGTTGGCCAGCTCCTTGGCGCCGATGAACAGCTCGAAGCGGTCGGTGATGCCCGGGTCGGCGTCATTCGCCCGTGCCAGCGGGGAAACCTCGGTCGGGTAGCCGGTAATGAAGGTTGGCTGCACCAGCCGGTCCTCCACCGTGCGCTCGAACACCGCCAGCAGGAGCTTGCCCCAGCCCTCGCCGGGCCTGGCTTCGATCCCCAGCCGCCGGCAGTGCGCTGCCATGGCTTCCCGGTCGCGGATGTCGGCGGGGCCGATCTCCGGATTGTGGTGGCGCACCGCCTCGTCCATGCGCCAGCGCCGGAACGGCGGACCCAGGTCGATGTCGTGCTCCTCCCAATGGAAGGCGAGGCGCCCGGCCGCCGCCAGCGCCGAGCCGCGCACCAGTTCCTCGGTCAGGTCCATGATCTCGATGTAGCTGGCATAGGCCTGGTAGAGCTCGAGCATGGTGAACTCGGGGTTGTGGCGGGTGCTGACGCCCTCGTTGCGGAAGTTGCGGTTGATCTCGTAGACCCGCTCGAAGCCACCGACCACCAGGCGCTTGAGGTACAGCTCGGGCGCCACCCGCAGGTACATGTCGAGGTCGAGCGCGTTGTGGTGGGTCACGAATGGACGCGCTGCGGCACCCCCGGGGATCGGGTGCATCATCGGGGTCTCGACCTCCATGAAGCCGCGCGGCGGCGCCTCGAGGAAGTCGCGCATGTAGCGGACCAGCGCCGCGCGCTGGCGGAATACCCGGCGCGATTCGGGGTTGATGGTCAGGTCGACGTAGCGCTGGCGGTAACGGGTCTCGACATCGGCCAGCCCGTGCCACTTGTCCGGCAGCGGCCGCAGGGCCTTGGCCAGCAAGCGCAAGGTGGTGCACTTGACCGACAACTCGCCGGTGCGGGTCCGCATCAGCGTGCCCTCGGCGCCCACGATGTCGCCGACGTCCCAGCCCTTGAAGTCCTCGTAGGCCGCGCCCAGCGCCTCGCCCTGCAGGAACAACTGGATCGCGCCACTGCGGTCCTGCAGTTGCACGAAGCTGGCCTTGCCCATCACGCGCTTGGCCAGCATGCGTCCGGCGACGCGGACCCGGCGACCCGCGGCCTCGACCGCGATGGCATCGTGGCCCTCGAACGCGGCCTGCAGTTCGCCGGCGGTGGCATCGGGCCGGAAGTCGTTCGGGTAGGCGTTGCCGGCATCGCGCAGGGCCGCGAGCTTGCCGCGGCGCTCGGCGATCAGCTTGTTCTCGTCGGGCGCGGGCTGCGCCGTGGTTTCCTCGGGGATGCCTGGCATGGGTCGGTCGCGTTCGGGTTCGGGGTCAGGCGCTGCGCTTGCGTGGCGTCATTCCCGCGCAAGCGGGAATCCATCTTAGTGGCCGCGGCAGGAAAATGGATTCCCGCTTGCGCGGGAACGACGCCGGATCGGTGCACGGCGTCAA
>JAGOEZ010000049.1:5392-15711 GCA_017997455.1 Lysobacterales bacterium
TTCGGGGTCAGGCGCTGCGCTTGCGTGGCGTCATTCCCGCGCAAGCGGGAATCCATCTTAGTGGCCGCGGCAGGAAAATGGATTCCCGCTTGCGCGGGAACGACGCCGGATCGGTGCACGGCGTCAAGCGGGTCGCCGCGCCCAGCCAAGGCTTCATCCCGGCGCAGGCCGGGATCCGGTTGCCGTGCGCCTCGAACAAGCGATTCGCCGCTGGATCCCGGCCTGCGCCGGGATGACGCCCGGTGGCGGGCCGGCTGCGGCAAACAGGATCAAGCGCCTTGGCGTCGACCGCTGGGGGCGACGCCGGGGGATGCTTCAGCTGGCTCGCCCCGCCCCGACCTCGAGCCCGGCCTTGAGGCTGGCCTCGACGAATTCATCCAGGTCGCCGTCGAGCACGCGCTGGGTGTCGGAGCGCTCGACCCCGGTGCGCAGGTCCTTGATCCGCGACTGGTCGAGCACGTAGGAGCGGATCTGCGAGCCCCAGCCGATGTCGGACTTCGAGGCCTCGAGCTTGTCCTTCTCGACATTGCGCTTCTGCAATTCCATCTCGTACAGCTTGGCCTTGAGCATCTTCATGGCCTTGTCGCGGTTGGCGTGCTGCGAGCGCTGGTTCTGGCAGGCGACCACGATGCCACTGGGCACGTGGGTGATGCGCACGGCCGACTCGGTCTTGTTGACGTGCTGGCCGCCGGCGCCCGAGGAGCGGTACACGTCGGTCTTGAGGTCTGCCGGGTTGATCTCGATCTCGATGTCGTCGTCGACCTCGGGCGCGACGAACACCGCCGTGAACGAGGTGTGGCGCCGGTTGTCGGAATCGAAGGGCGACTTGCGCACCAGCCGGTGCACGCCGGTCTCGGTCTTGAACCAGCCGTAGGCGTGGTCGCCCTCGACCCGGAAGGTCGCGCTCTTGAGTCCCGCCACCTCGCCTGCCGAAGCCTCCATCAGCTCGGCCTTCCAGCCGCGCGCGTCGCACCACTTGAGGTACATGCGCAGCAGCATCTCGGCCCAGTCCTGGGCCTCGGTGCCGCCGGCGCCGGCCTGGATGTCGACGAAGGCGTTGTGCGAGTCCATGGGCCCGGAGAACATGCGCTGGAACTCCAGCGCGTCGAGGCGCGCGGCCAGCGCGTCGAGGTCCGCGGTCACCGATGCGACCGTGCCCTCGTCGCCCTCGCCCGCCGCCATCGCGAACAGCTCGGCGGCCTCGTCGACGCCGGATTGCAGCGCGACCAGTTCGCTCACCGTGCGTTCCAGTTGCGCCCGCTCGCGACCGAGCTCCTGCGCCCGCCGGGGGTCGTCCCAGATATTGGGCAGCTCCAGTTCGCGGCCTACTTCCTCGAGCCGCTCGCGCTTGCGATCGAAGTCAAAGATACCCCCTGAGCGACAGCACCCGGCCGCGTAGGTCGGCGATGCGCGCATTGAACAGGCCGGACTCGATCATGACGGGCTCGCTGCTTGCGAAGGACAGCCCACGATTCTAGCAGAGCCTTCGCGGGCGCCCGTCCGCGAAGACTGCTCAGGCCGGCACCGCGTGGCGCACCAGCAGCCGCAGGCGCCGCGCGCCGCGCCATTCGTCGATCGCGAGCTGGTAGACCAGGCGCAGGCGCGGCGGGGGCGCGCAGCCGGCATAGCCGCCGAAGTGCACCGCCTCGACCGCGGTGCCGCAGGCGGCCCAGGCCAGGTCCAGCTTGAGGTGCCGTTCGGCCATGACCCGCCATCCGCGGACTTCGAACTCGTCGTCGAAAGTCGGCTCCGGGAAGCCCTGCCCCCAGGGGCCGGCCGTGGCCAGCAGCGCGGCCAGTTCCAGGGTCGCCATTGCCGCGTCGAGGGAACCATCGGTCTCGACCGGCTGCACTTCGGGCGCGCTGCCCAGCGCCGCCTGCGCGCGCGCGGCGAAGGCCGCCACGAAGCGCTCGAGGTGCGCGCGGGGCAGGCTCAGCCCCGCCGCCATCGCATGCCCGCCGAAGCGCTCCATGAGGTCCGGTTCGGCAGCGGCGATGTCGGCCAGCGCATCGCGCAGGTGGAAGCCCTCGATGGAGCGGCCCGAGCCCTTGAGCATCGCGCTGCCCTCCTCCGCCGGCGCCAGCGCGACCACCGGGCGTTGCAGTCGGTCCTTGAGGCGCGATGCGACCAGGCCGACCACGCCCGCATGCCACGCCGGGTCGTACAGGCACACGCCCGCCGGCAGGCCGCGCGGTTCCCGGGCCAGCCACGGCGCCGCCAGCGCCTCGGCCTGCGCCTGCATGTCGGCCTGGATGACGCGCCGCTCGCGATTGATCGCATCGAGGCGCGCGGCGAGCGGCCGCGCCTGCGCCTCGTCGTCGCACAGCAGGCACTGGATGCCCAGCGCCATGTCCTCGAGCCGGCCCGCGGCATTGATGCGCGGCGCCAGGGCGAAGCCCAGGTCGGATGCAACCAGTCGCGCCGCCTCGCGCCCGCTCACCGCGATCAGCGCGCGCACGCCGGCACTGGCCTCGCCCGCCTGCATGCGGCGCAGCCCCGCGGCGACCAGCACCCGGTTGTTGCGATCCAGCGGCACCAGGTCCGCCACCGTGCCGAGCGCGACCAGGTCGAGCAGCACCGACAGGTCCGGCTCCGCGCGGTCCGGACCGAACCAGCCCTTGGCGCGCAGCGCGGCGCGCAGGGCCAGCAGCACGTAGAAGACCACGCCGACCCCGGCCAGCGCCTTGCTGGGAAAAGCGTCGCCGGGCAGGCAGGGATCGACGATCGCATCGGCATCGGGCAGCGTCGCGCCCGGCAGGTGGTGGTCGGTCACGATCACGCGCATGCCGGCCGCGCGCGCTGCCGCGACGCCGGCATGGGCGGCGATCCCGTTGTCGACCGTGAGCAGCAGCGCCGGGGCCTCGGCCCGCAGTTCCGCGACCAGTGCCGGCGACAGTCCGTAGCCGTGGACCACGCGATTGGGCACCTTGAAGCCGACGTCGCGCGCGCCGAGCAGGCGCAGCCCGCGGACCGCCACGGCCGTGCCGGTCGCGCCGTCGGCATCGAAGTCCCCGACCACGACGATGCGCTGCTGCGCGGCCAGCGCCTCCGCCAGCAATGCGACCGCCGATGCGAGGCCGCCCATCCCGTCGGGTGCGGCCAGGTGCCGCAGGCGGTGGTCGACCTCCCCGGCGTCGAGCACGCCACGCGCGGCGTAGACCCGCTGCAGCACGGGGTGCAGCGCAGCCAGGCGCGGATCGCGGGGAACGGCGGCGCTGCGCCGCAGGATCGGGCGCATCAGCCCGGCCAGGGACCGCGCGGGCGGCGCCAGATCCGCCACAGGTCGCCGGGGAGGACGAGGTGCCGGCGACCATCGAGCCAGCGCAACTCGAGCTGGCCGATGCGGCGCGCGTGCAGCGCGCGACGGGCCGGCTCGATCCAGGCCGATTCCAGCACCTCGGCCTGGCGCACGTGGCGCAGGTCGAGCAGGACACGCGGCGCCTGCAGGGCCGCGTTCACGCTGTCGAGGGGCTCGACCCGGATGCCGGCCAGGTCGGCCGCCGCGGCGAGCACCGGGTCGAGGCCGTGCAGTTCATCGAGCGCGCCGAGCACCCGATCGGGCAGCGCACCCGCGCCCCAGAACCACAAGGCGTTGACCGCGGCGCGACCGCGCGCCGCGCGCGCTGCGTTGACCGGATGCTGGTGCAGGATCACCTGCACCTCGTTGAACAGCCGGCGCCAGCGCCGGCCTTCGTCGCCGCCCGGCAGGTGCAGCCCGAGGTCGCTGCCCAGGGCCTCTTCCGGCGCGCTGAATGCCGGCAGGCGCGCGCCCTGCGGCAGGCGCAGGTACCAGCGCCGGGCGCTGGGCGCATCGAGCACCATGCCTTCGTCGCCGAACACCGGCTTGAGCGTGCGCAGCAGTTCCTCGACCTCGTGCGCGTCCAGCGCCAGGCTGCCGACCGCGAGCAGGCGGGCCGAGACCGGCTCCAGGCGCACGTGCGCGGGATCGGCGCGCAGCCACGCCGCGCCGGCGACGTCGTGCGGCGCGTCGATGCGGCGGGTCAGGGCCGCCGCGCCCGGTTCGCGCGGATGCGGATCGATCAAGCCGGCCAGCGCCGGCCACAGGCCCGGCCCCGCCGAAGCGCCCTCGCGTCCCCGGCCGACCAGCATCGAGAGCGCCGCGACCTGCCCTGCCGGCGCCAGCGCGAGCTCGCGGATCGCGGGCAGCAACAGGACCAGCGTGCGCGGCGCGCGCGTGTCCTGGTCGGGACGGTCGGGATCCACGCCCTGGCACCCGGGTTCAGGCGACGTAGGCGACGCCGACGATCTCGAAGGTGCGGCTGCCGCCCGGGGCCTGGATCTCGACCAGGTCGCCCTCGTGCTTGCCGATCAGCGCGCGCGCCACCGGCGAACTGACCGAGATCATGCCCTTCCTCAGGTCGGCCTCGAGGTCGCCGACGATCTGGTACCGGACCTCGTCGCCGCTGCGATGGTCGCTGAGCTCGACGGTGGCGCCGAACACGATCCGCGATCCCGCGCCGAGCCTGGAGACGTCGATGACCTCGGCAAAGGACAGGGCCGACTCCAGCGCCTGGATGCGGCCCTCGATGAATCCCTGCTGTTCGCGCGCGGCGTGGTATTCCGCGTTCTCCTTCAGGTCGCCATGGGCGCGCGCCTCGGCGATGGCCGCGATCACCTGCGGGCGCGCCACCCGCTTGAGGTTGTCGAGTTCCTCCTGCAGTCGCAGCGCGCCCTGCTGGGTGATCGGGGTTCTTCTCATGGCTCTGGCGTCGGTCCGGCAATCGCGCGCGGGCTGCTTTCGCGCCCGCGCGGGGTGGTGATGGGATCAGGCGGTGGCGAGGCTGCGATGCAGTTCCTGCAGCGAAGTCACGCGCCCGGTGGCATGGAAATCGAGCGAGTGGACCAGCGCCCAGGCGCCGGCCACCGTGGTCGAATACGTGATGCGGCTCTGCAAGGCCTCGCGCCGGATGGAGAACGAATCGGCGATCGCGGCCTTGCCCTCGGTGGTGTTGACGATGAACACGATCTCGCCGTTCTTGATGAGATCGACCACGTGCGGACGCCCTTCGAGCACCTTGTTGATGCGATCGCAGGGCGCGCCGTGGGCGTTGAGGAACTCCGCCGTACCGGCAGTCGCGACCAGCGAGAAGCCGCGTCGCAGCAATTCCTTGGCCACCGGCAGCACGCGCTGCTTGTCGGGGTCGCGCACGCTGATGAAGGCCTTGCCGGTCGGCGGCGGGCGGATGCTGGCGGCGTCATGGGCCTTGGCGAAGGCCTCGGCGAAGGTCGCGCCGACGCCCATCACCTCGCCGGTGGAGCGCATCTCGGGTCCCAGGATCGGGTCCACGTTCTGGAACTTGAGGAACGGGAAGATCGCTTCCTTGACCGAGTAGTAGCCCGGCACCACCTCGCGCGTCGTGCCCTGGTCGGCGAGGCTGCGCCCGGCCATGCAGCGCGCGGCGATCTTGGCCAGCGGCACGCCGGTGGCCTTGGACACGAACGGCACCGTGCGCGATGCGCGCGGGTTGACCTCGAGCACGTAGAGGGTCTCGCCCTGGATCGCGAACTGGGTGTTCATGAGGCCGATGACCTTGAGCTCGCGCGCCATCCGGCGGCTCTGCTCGCGCAGCTGTTCCTGCATGGCCTGGGTCAGCGAGTACGGCGGCAGCGAGCATGACGAGTCGCCCGAATGCACGCCGGCTTCCTCGATGTGCTCCATGATGCCGCCGATCAGGACCTCGCCGGTGGCATCGCAGACGATGTCGACGTCGACCTCGATCGCGTTGTCGAGGAAACGGTCGAGAAGAACCGGCGAGTCGTTGGAGACCTTGACCGCCTCGGTGATGTAGCGCTTGAGGTCGGCGTCCGAGTACACCACTTCCATCGCGCGGCCGCCGAGCACGTAGCTCGGCCGCACCACCAGCGGATAGCCGATGTCGCCGGCCAGCGCCATGGCCTGGTCGGGATTGCGCGCGGTGCGGTTGGCCGGCTGCAGCATGCCCAGCTTGTGGATCATCTGCTGGAAGCGCTCGCGATCCTCGGCCAGGTCGATCGAGTCGGGCGAGGTGCCGATCACCGGCGCGCCCTCGGCCTCGAGCGCGCGTGCGAGCTTGAGCGGGGTCTGGCCGCCGTACTGCACGATCACGCCGACCGGCTGCTCGAGCTCCACGATCGCCATCACGTCCTCGAGCGTC
Organism: Lysobacterales bacterium; assembly: GCA_017997455.1. Classification (GTDB taxonomy): domain Bacteria; phylum Pseudomonadota; class Gammaproteobacteria; order Xanthomonadales; family Ahniellaceae; genus JAGOEZ01. Next base: position 11,548 of record JAGOEZ010000049.1, read on the forward strand.
ACCGGCTCGAAGTAGAGCCGGTCGGAGGTGTCATAGTCGGTCGACACGGTCTCCGGGTTGCAGTTGACCATGATGGTCTCGAATCCGTCCTCGCGCAGCGCCAGCGCTGCGTGCACGCAGCAGTAGTCGAACTCGATGCCCTGGCCGATGCGATTGGGCCCGCCGCCCAGCACCATGATCTTGCGCCGCCCGGTCGGCGCGGCCTCGCACTCCTCCTCGTAGGTCGAGTAGAGGTACGCGGTACCGGTGGCGAACTCGGCGGCGCACGAATCGACCCGCTTGTAGACCGGCCGCACGCCGAAGGCCTGGCGCAGCTTGCGCACCGCGCGCTCGTCGGTGGCCAGCAGCGTCGCCAGGCGCGAATCGGAGAAACCCTTGCGCTTGAGCGCGCGCATGCGCGCGGCGTCGAGCGCGGCCAGGCCCTGCGCCGCGACCTCGCCCTCGACCTCGACCAGCTCGGCCATCTGGTCGAGGAACCACGGATCGATGCGGGTGAGCTCGAACACGCGCGCGGCCGAGAGCCCGGCGCGGAATGCGTCCGCGACCCAGAACAACCGATCGGGACCGGGTTCGCGCAGCTGGCGCGCCAGCTCGATCTGGCGGTGTTCCTGATCGAGGTCATGGGTGCGCGGGGTGAAGCCGTCGACGCCGATCTCGAGGCCGCGCAGCGCCTTCTGCAGCGATTCCTGGAAGGTGCGGCCGATCGCCATCACCTCGCCCACCGACTTCATCTGCGTGGTCAGGCGCGCGTCGGCGGTGGGGAATTTCTCGAAGGCGAAGCGCGGGATCTTGGTCACCACGTAGTCGATCGCGGGCTCGAACGAGGCCGGCGTCAGCCCGCCGGTGATCTCGTTGCGCAACTCGTCGAGGGTGTAGCCCACGGCGAGCTTGGCCGCGACCTTGGCGATCGGGAAGCCGGTGGCCTTGGAAGCCAGCGCCGAGGAGCGCGACACCCGCGGGTTCATCTCGATCACCACCACGCGACCATCCTCGGCGTTGACGCCGAACTGGACGTTGGAGCCGCCGGTGTCGACCCCGATCTTGCGCAGCACCGCGATCGAGGCGTCGCGCAGGCGCTGGTATTCCTTGTCGGTGAGGGTCTGCGCAGGCGCCACGGTGATCGAATCGCCGGTGTGGACGCCCATCGGGTCGAGGTTCTCGATCGAGCACACGATGATGCAGTTGTCGGCGCGGTCGCGGACCACCTCCATCTCGAATTCCTTCCAGCCCAGCACCGATTCCTCGATCAGGATCTCGTGCACTGGCGACAGTTCGAGGCCGCGCCCGGCGATCTCGACGAACTCCTCGCGGTTGTAGGCGATGCCGCCGCCCGATCCGCCGAGGGTGAAGCTGGGCCGGATGATGGTCGGGAAGCCGACCTTGGCCTGCGCCGCCAGCGCCTGCTCGAGGCTGCGCGCGACTTCGGCCGCCGGCACCGCGAGGCCGATCTCGATCATCGCCTTGCGGAACAGCTCGCGGTCCTCGGCCATGCGGATGGCTTCGCGCGAGGCGCCGATCAGCTCGACGCCGTGCCGCTCCAGCACGCCCTTGTCGGCCAGTTCCAGCGCGCAGTTGAGCGCGGTCTGCCCGCCCATGGTCGGCAGCAGCGCGTCGGGCTTCTCCTTGGCGATGATCTCCTCGACCGTGGCCGCGTTGATCGGCTCGATGTAGACCGCGTCCGCGGTGTCGGGATCGGTCATGATCGTGGCCGGGTTGGAGTTGACCAGGATCACCCGGTACCCCTCGGCCTTGAGCGCCTTGCAGGCCTGCGCGCCCGAGTAGTCGAACTCGCACGCCTGCCCGATCACGATCGGGCCGGCGCCGATGATCAGGATCGAACGGAGGTCAGTCCTTCTTGGCACCGTCGGCCCCCGGCTCGGTGAAGAAGGGCTCGTCGACCGGGATCGGCGCGCTGACCTTGACCACGGTGTTGCGCGGCATGTTGAGCTCCATGCCGCCCTCGCGCGCCGGCAGCTTGATGATCAGCCCGTTGTCGGTGTACTTGATCAGTTCGCCGGTGCGCGTGGTGTTGAACTTGCTGCGGATGGTCACGGTCTTGCCGACGTAGCGCGCGAGGTCGGCGTACTCCAGCTCCTGCTGGATCACGCGGCCCGTGGCCGGCTCGGCGGCAATGGCCGCGGTCGCGGCCAGCGCGGCCGCGAAGGCGAGCGCGCAAATTGCGGAATAGCGACGGATAGTCTGCATGTCGTGTCTACGCCGCGGCGGAGCGGCGCGCCTCCATCAAGCCCACGAAACGGTCGAACAGCGCGGCCACGTCGTGCGGACCCGGGCTGGCCTCTGGATGGCCCTGGAATCCGAACGCGGGGGACTCGGTGAATTCGATGCCCTGGAGCGAACCGTCGAACAGCGAGCGATGGGTCGCGCGCACGTTCTTCGGCAGCGTGGCTTCGTCCACGGCGAAACCGTGGTTCTGGCTCGAGATCATCACCCGGCCGCTGTCGAGGTCGATGACCGGGTGGTTGGCGCCGTGATGGCCGAACTTCATCTTGAGCGTGCGGGCGCCGCCGGCGAGCCCCAGCAACTGGTGGCCGAGGCAGATGCCGAAGGTCGGCACGCGCAGGCGCAGGAACTCGCGGATCGCGGCGATCGCGTAGTCGCAGGGCTCGGGATCGCCGGGGCCGTTGGACAGGAACACCCCGTCCGGACCCAGCGCCAGCGCCTCGGCCGCGCTGGTCTGCGCCGGCACCACGGTCAGCCGGCAGCCGCGGTCGGCCAGCATGCGCAGGATGTTGCGCTTGACCCCGAAGTCGTAGGCGACCACGTGGCGCACGCCGCTGGTCAGCCCGAATCGGGTCGCATCGAGGTCGTAGCTGCCCTCGCGCCACTCGTAGGCGCGGGCCACGCTGACCACCTTGGCCAGGTCCATGCCCTTGAGGCCGGGGAAGGCGCGCGCCTGCGCCAGCGCCAGCGCCGGATCGATGCCCTCGCCCGCCATCAGGCAGCCGTTCTGGGCGCCGCCGTCGCGCAGCCGGCGGGTCAGGCGGCGGGTGTCGATCTCGGCGATCCCGACCACGCGATGACGCGCGAGCCAGGCGTCCAGCGATTCCTCGCTGCGCCAGTTCGACAGCCGGCGCGGCAGGTCGCGCACGATCAGGCCCGCGGCATGCACGCCGTCGGACTCGGCGTCGACGGCGTTGATGCCGGTGTTGCCGATATGGGGATAGGTCAGCGTGACCAGCTGCCGCGCGTACGAGGGATCGGTCAGGATCTCCTGGTACCCGGTCATGGCCGTGTTGAACACCACTTCGCCGGTGCTCATACCGTCGGCACCGACCGCCAGCCCGTGGTAGAGGCTGCCGTCGGCGAGGGCCAGGAGTGCGGGGCGGGTCACGGGATCGCCTTCTGCCAGTCGGGGCGCTCGGCAACGGCGCCGGAGGCAACCGCAGCCAAACCGTTGGTGCGCGGAAACCCGCGGGCTGGCAACGACCAGTCCGTGGGCGGGAAGACCAAGGCGAGTACGAATGATACGGACACCCGGCGCCGCCGTCCATCGACTAGGCCGCCGCTGGCCGGCGCGGCACAATACGTGGCGATGCCGAGCCCAGACACCCCCACGCCCCGCTTCCGGATCGAGGCGCTCACGGCCGCCGACGCGCTGCGGCGACTCGAACCCTTCCCGTTCCTGGTCGCCCACCGGACCCTGGCGGAAGGCGCCCGCGCCGAACTCGAACGCGATTTTCCCCGCTACGCGGGCGCCGGGTTCTTCCCGTACGCCGACGCCGACTGCGGCCCGGCGGTGCGCGAACTGGTGGCCGAGCTGTGCCGGCCCGAGGTCGCCACCGTGCTGGGCGAGCAGCTCGGGATCGAGCACCTCGGGCAGTACCCCACGCTGGTGACCCTGTGCCGCGCGCTCAATTCGCGCCACGGCAACATCCACACCGACAGCCTGTCGAAGGTCGCGACGGCGCTGGTCTATCTCAACCAGGAATGGAGCGCGGGCAGCCCCGGCAGCCTGCGCTTCCTTGCCAACGCCGACGACATCGAGGCCCTGGTGGCGCCGGAACTGCCGCCGCTGTACGGCAACTTCGCGATCTTCCGCCGCACCGAGTGCTCGTATCACGGCCACCTGCCCTACGAGGGTGAGCGCCGCGTGATCCAGGTCGCGTGGGTGACCAGCGAGGACGAGAAGCGGCGCAAGACCCG
>JAGOEZ010000218.1 GCA_017997455.1 Lysobacterales bacterium
CGCCGAAGGCCTCAGTGGCAGCGTGTGGGACGGCCGCGCCAGCGCAGTCAGCGTGTTCGGTACCGCCTTGGGTCCGGCCGAGTGGCGGCTCGATGCCTGGTCGGCGCTGCGCGGCGCGGCGCACGGCAACATCGCGCTGACCGGCGAACTGGTGCGCGGCAAGGCCGCGTTGCGCCAGTCCGGCGACGCGCTGCGCCTCGAGGGCGTGCAAGCGGCGTTCCCGGCCAGCGTGCTGGGACCGGCGCTCGACATCCCGGCCCTGATCCTGACCGGCAACATCGAGGTCGAGGCCGCGCACGCGGAACTGCGCCAGGGCGTGCTGCATTCGGCCGAGGGCACGGCGACCTGGCGCGAGATCGTGATCGCCGGCGCGGCCCAGGCCCGGGTGGACGGGCTCGAGGCGCGCTTCGTGCCCGCCGCGGGCGGAGGCATCGAGGCCAATCTTCGCGACCTCGGCGGCTCGCTCGCCGTGGATGGCCGGGTCACGGTGCGCGAGGGACGCTACACCGCCCAGGTGCGCCTGGCCCTGCGCCAACCCGATCCGCAGTTGCAGGAAGCGCTGCAGTACATCGGCGAGCGCATGCCCGACGGCAGCACCCTGCTGCGGATCGAGGGTACGCTGCATCCCCTGTGGTGAGCCGGAGCGCGCGATGATCGACGATGCCTTCCTCGACCAGGCCCTGGAACTGGCGCGCGAAGCGGCTGCCGCTGCGGCGACGGTGATCGCGCGCCACTACCGCGGCGGCTTCGCGGTCGAGCTCAAGGCCGACCTGAGCCCGGTCACGGTGGCCGATCGCGAGGCCGAGGCCGAGATCAAGCGCGTGCTGAAGTCGCGCTATCCCGACCACGGCTACCATGGCGAGGAACTCGGGCGCGAGAACACGCACTCGGATTTCCTGTGGCTGATCGATCCCATCGACGGGACCAAGAGCTTCGTGCGCCGCTACCCGTTCTATTCGACCCAGATCGCGCTGATGCACCGCGGCGAGCTGGTGCTCGGGGTGTCGGGCGCGGCGCACTTCTGCGAGACCGCGTGGGCGCGCCGCGGCGGCGGCGCCTTCCTCAACGGCGAGCGCGTGCATGCCGGCAGCGCGGCGACGGTGGAGGAGGCCTCGCTGTCCTTCGGCAACCTCAAGACCCTGGCCTGCGACGAACGCTGGCTGCGTTTCGCCGGGCTGGTGCGCCACGCCTGGCGCACGCGCGGCTACGGCGATTTCTACCACTACCACCTGCTGGCGCGCGGCGCGGTCGACGCGGTGATCGAGTCCGACGTCAACATCCTCGACATCGCCGCGCTGGTGGTGATCCTGCGCGAGGCCGGCGCGACATTCACCGATCTCGATGGCAAGGCCGTGGGCCTGGCCACCACTTCGGTGCTGGCGGCCACGCCGCGCCTGCATCCCGTGCTGCTGGCCGCCCTGCGCGACTGAAGCGCCCGTCGATCCGCGTGCCCCTGTAGGAGCGCACCTTGTGCGCGACCGCGGATCCACGAGGTCACCCCGGTTTCCATCCAGCGCCGATGCAAGCCTGCCAGTCCGCGGTCGCGCACAAGGTGCGCTCCTACAGGGGCTTCGGTCGCCGGAACCGGTTCGTCGATCCCGCGTGCCCGGGCTGCGCCCATCCGCCGGGCGCCCGACAGCGTAGAATCGGCCCATGTCCAAGCTCCCCGTGATCCACGCGACCCGCCTGCTGGGCGAGGGCTCGCGCTTCCCGGTCGAACAGATCGACCTCGAGTTCAGCAACGGCGTCAAGCGTACCTTCGAGCGCATGCCCGGCTCCGGCCGCGGAGCGGTCGTGGTGGTGCCGATGCGCGACGAGCACACCGTGCTGCTGGTGCGCGAATACGCCGCCGGACTGCACACCTACGAGCTGGGCCTGCCCAAGGGCCGGCTCGAGCGCGGCGAGGACCTGCTCGAAGGCGCCAACCGCGAGCTCAAGGAAGAGGTGGGCTACGGCGCGCGGCGCCTGCGCATCGTCGGCAAGCTCTCGCTCGCGCCGACCTACATGAGCCACCAGACCCACGTGATCCTGGCCCAGGACCTCTATCCCGAGCGCCTCATGGGCGACGAGCCCGAGGAGCTCGAGGTGGTGCCGTGGCGCCTCGACGAGTTGCACACCCTGGTGCAGCGCGACGACTGCACCGAGGGCCGCTCCATCGCCGCGCTGTTCATGACCCGCGAGCTGTTGCGGAGCGGGGTCCTGTGACCCCGGCCGACCTCGCCGCCCTGCGCGGCGCGGTCGCCAGCATCGCGCGCCGGGCCGGGGACGCGATCCTGCGCGTGTACGAAAGCGACTTCGCCGTCACCCACAAGGACGACCGCAGCCCGCTGACCGAGGCCGACCTCGCCGCGCACCGCGTGATCGACGCCGCGCTGGGCGAACTCGACGCCACGCTGCCCGTGCTGTCGGAGGAATCCGCGCACATCCCGTGGGCGCAGCGGCGCGAGTGGCGACGCTACTGGCTGGTCGACCCGCTCGACGGCACCCGCGAGTTCGTCAAGCGCAACGGCGAGTTCACGGTCAACATCGCGCTGATCGAGCACGGCGAGCCGGTGCTGGGCGTGGTCCACGCGCCGGTGCGCGGCGAGCTCGCGCACGCTGCGCGCGGCCTGGGCGCGCGCATGGAGCGCCCCGGCGCCGCGCCACGCGAGCTGGCCACGCAACCCCGGCCCGCGGGCGCGCTGCGCGTCGCGGGCAGCCGCTCGCACGGCGATCCGCGCATGGGCGGCTTCCTCGAACGCGTCGGCGAACACGAGATGGTTTCGCTGGGGTCCTCGCTCAAGTTCCTGCTGCTGGCCGACGGCTCCGCCGATGTCTACCTGCGTTACGGCCCCACCTCGGAGTGGGACACGGCGGCCGGGCAGGCGGTGCTGGAGGCCGCCGGCGGCCGGGTCACCGACCTCGCGCTGGCGCGGTTGCGCTACAACACCAAGGATTCGCTGCTCAATCCCGACTTCGTCGCGGTCGCCGATCCGGCCCTCGACCTCGCCCGCCTGCTCTGAGGCACCCCGTGTCCGCCATCGAACCGCTGCTGTCGATCATGGCCCGGCTGCGCGACCGCGAGCAGGGCTGCCCGTGGGACCTGGAGCAGGACTTCGCCACGATCGCGCCTTACACGATCGAGGAGGCCTACGAAGTTGCCGACGCGATCGACCGCGGCGATCTCGCCGGCCTCAAGGCTGAACTCGGCGACTTGCTGTTCCAGGTCGTGTTCCATGCGCGCATGGCCGAGGAGGCCGGGCACTTCGCTTTCGGCGACGTGGTGGCGGCGATCTGCGACAAGATGGTTCGACGCCATCCGCACGTGTTCGGCGACGCGGTGGTCGCCGACGCCGCGGCGCAGACCGTGGCCTGGGAGGAATCCAAGAGGCGCGAGCGCGGCGCCGACGGCGACGCCAGCGCGCTGTCCGGGGTGGCGCGCGGGCTGCCCGAATGGCAGCGCGCGCTGAAGCTGCAGCAACGCGCCGCGCGCGTCGGCTTCGACTGGCCCGACGTGGATCCGGTGCTGGCCAAGCTGCACGAGGAAATCGAGGAAGTGCGTGCCGAGTTCAAGGCGCCGGCGCGCGACGCGACACGGCTCACCGACGAGATCGGCGACGTGCTGTTCGTGTGCGTGAACCTGGCCCGCCATGCCGGCGTCGATCCCGGCACCGCGCTGCGCCACGCCAACGCCAAGTTCGAGCGCCGCTTCCGCTGCATGGAGGTGCTGGCCGCCGCCGACGGGACCGGGTTGGCCTCGGTGGCGCTGGAAGGACAGGAGCGTTACTGGGAGCGGGCCAAGGCCACGGAGCGCGAGCCACGTTGAAGCGCCGCGGCGCCACGCGCACAATCGCCTCAAAGGAGATCCCCGCCATGACCACGCAGACGTCCGGCTTCGCCAGCTTCCGCGAGTTCTATCCCTACTACCTGCACGAGCACTCCGACCCGACCTGCCGGCGCCTGCATTACCTCGGCAGCACGCTCGGGCTGGCCTGCATCGCGCTGGCGATCGCCACCCGCAACGGCTGGTGGCTGCTGGCCGGCCTCGTGGCGGGCTATGCCTGCGCCTGGGTCGGTCACTACGTCTTCGAGAAGAACCGCCCCGCGACCTTCAAGTACCCCTTCTACAGCTTCGCCGGCGACTGGGTGATGTACGCCGACATGCTGCGCGGCAGGATCCGCTTCTAGGCCAGGGCACCGCGGGATGCGTCGC
>JAGOEZ010000050.1 GCA_017997455.1 Lysobacterales bacterium
AGCGTGCTGATCTTGCCCTCGTAGTCGCGGCGGGTGAAACCCAGCGCGTTGCAGGTCAGCGAGGGATGGTGCAGCTTGGGCTTGGCCAGGTAGGTCATGTCACCCGCTCCTTCGCCGGCACCGGGCCGGCGGTGCGGATGCGCTCGCCGATCGCGCGGGCGATGAAGCGCGCGGTGATCGGCGTGCCGTCGAAGTGCAGGATCGCGGGCAGGCGCGCCGGGTCGAGGTCGAACTCGTTGACCAGCAGGGTGCGCAATTGCGCGTCGCGGTTCTGTTCGACCACGAAGACCTGGTCGTGCGACTGCACGAAGGCCTTGACGCTGTCCGGGAACGGGAAGGCGCGCACGCGCATGAGGTCGAGCGCGATGCCCGCCGCCTCCAGCGCCTCGACCGCCTCGCTCATCGCCGGGCTGGTGGAGCCGTAGTAGATCGCGCCATGGCGGCTGCGCTGGCGCCCGATGCGCTCGACCGGCTGCGGGACCAGCGACCTCGCGGTATCGAACTTCCGCAGCAGGCGCTCCATGTTGTAGACGTAGTCGGGCCCGCGCTCGGAGTAGCGCGCATAGGGATCGCGCGAGGTCCCGCGGGTGAAGTACGCGCCCTTGTCGGGATGGATGCCGGGATAGGTCCGGAACGGGATCCCGTCGCCGTCCACGTCCTTGTAGCGGCCGAAATCCTTGCCGGCGTCGAGCTCGGCCGCGGTCATGACCTTGCCGCGGTCGTAGCGCCGCGACTCGTCCCAGCGGAATGGCGCGCACAGGCGCTGGTTCATGCCGATGTCTAGGTCGCTCATGACGAAGATCGGGGTCTGCAGGCGATCCGCCAGGTCGAGCGCCAGCGCCGCGAACTCGAAGCATTCGTGCGGGTCCTCCGGCAGCAGCAGGACGTGCTTGGTGTCGCCATGCGAGGCATGGGCGCAGGCCAGGATGTCGGACTGCTGCGTGCGCGTGGGCATGCCGGTCGAGGGCCCGCCGCGCTGCACGTCGATCAGGGTCACCGGGATCTCGGCGAAGTAGGCCAGCCCGATGAACTCGTTCATCAGCGAGATGCCCGGCCCCGAGGTCGCGGTGAAGGCGCGGGCGCCATTCCAGCCGGCGCCGCAGACCATGCCGATCGAGGCGATCTCGTCCTCGGCCTGCACCACCGCGTACAGGTTGCGCCCGCTGACGGCGTCGACGCGGTGCTTCTGGCAGTACTTCTCGAAGGCCTCGGCCAGCGAGGACGAGGGCGTGATCGGGTACCAGGCGCACACCGTCGCGCCGCCATAGACGCAGCCCAGGGCGGCGGCGCTGTTGCCGTCGACGAAGATGCGGTCGCCGACGTTGTCGGCGCGGCGCACCTGCAGGCCCAGCGGCTTGAAGTTCGCGAGCGCGTGCTCGCGCCCCAGTTCGAGCGCCTTGATGTTGGCGTCGAGCAGTTTCTCCTTGCCGCGGTACTGCTCCGCGAACAGCGTCTGGATCACCGCCGGATCGATGCCCAGCAGCACCGACAGGCCGCCCAGGTAGGCGATGTTCTTGAACAGCTGGCGCTGGCGCGGGTCGGAATAGGCGCGGTTGCAGATGTCGGTCAGCGGCATCCCGACCACCATCACGTCCTCGCGGAACTTCGAGCGCGGCAGGGGCTTGGTCGAGTCGTAGTAGAGATAGCCGCCCGGCTCGATCTCGCGCAGGTCGGCGTCCCAGGTCTGCGGGTTCATCTGCACCATCAGGTCGACGCCGCCGCGGCGACCGAGCCAGCCGTGCTCGTTGACCCGCACCTCGTACCAGGTCGGCAGGCCCTGGATGTTCGAGGGAAAGATGTTGCGCGGGCTGACCGGCACGCCCATGCGCAGGATCGCCTTGGCGAACAACTCGTTGGCCGAAGCCGAGCCGGAGCCGTTGACGTTGGCGAACTTGACCACGAAATCGTTGATCGCCCGGATCGGCGTCGCGGGCGTGGTGGTGGCCTCGAGGGTCACGGGCTGCCCTCCTCGCCGCACAGGCGGCTCATGCCGCCTCCCGCGCCGGCCTGGGGTCGCGGCAGTCGGGCCCGGCGTGGGTGATCTCGATCAGCGACTTGCGCATGTCCCAGGCACCGGTGGGGCAGCGCTCGGCGCACAGCCCGCAATGCAGGCACACGTCCTCGTCCTTGACCATCACGCGCCCGGACTTGAGCCCGTCGGAGACGTAGAGGTCCTGCAGCAGGTTCAGCGCCGGCGCGGTCAGGCGGGTGCGCAGCTCGGCCTCCTCGCCGTTGGCGGTGAAAGTGATGCAATCCATCGGGCAGATGTCGACGCATGCGTCGCACTCTATGCAGGCCTCGCGGGTGAAAACGGTCTGCACGTCGCAATTGAGGCAGCGCGCGGCCTCCTTCCATGCGGTCGCGGCATCGAAGCCCAGTTCGACCTCGGTGGCGATGTTGCGCAGGGTCTGCTCGACCGGCGCCCACGGCACCTTGTAGCGCTCGTCCGGCGCGACCTCGTTGTCGTAGCTCCACTCGTGGATGCCCATCTTCTGCGACATCAGCACGCTGGCCGGCAGCGGGCGCAGCGCCGGGTCCTCGCCATGGAGCTGGCGATCGATCGAGACCGCGGCCTCGTGGCCGTGGGCGACCGCCCAGATGATGTTCTTGGGCCCGAAGGCGGCGTCGCCGCCGAAGTACACCCGGGGATTGCTGGAGCGGAACGTCGCCTTGTCGACCACCGGCATGCCCCAGCGGTCGAACTCGATCCCGGCGTCGCGCTCGATCCAGGGGAACGCATTCTCCTGGCCGACCGCGATCAGGACTTCGTCGCAGCCGATCTCCTGCTCGGGCTCCCCGGTCGGCACCAGCTGGCGGCGCCCCTGCTCGTCGCGCACCGCGTGCACCTTCTCGAAGCGCATCGCGGTGAGCCGCCCGCCTTCGTGCACGAAGGCCTTGGGCACCATGTAGTTGATGATCGGGATGCCTTCGTGCCGGGCGTCCTCCTTCTCCCACGGCGAGGCCTTCATTTCGTCGAAGCCGGAGCGAACGACGACCTTGACCTCCTCGCCGCCAAGCCGCCGCGCCGAGCGGCAGCAGTCCATCGCCGTATTGCCGCCGCCCAGCACGATCACGCGCTTGCCGATCGCGGTCACGTGGCCGAAGGAAACCGAGGCCAGCCAGTCGATGCCGATGTGGATCTGCGCCGCGGCCTCCCGGCGGCCGGGCAGGTCGAGGTCGCGCCCGCGCGGCGCGCCGCAGCCGACGAACACCGCGTCGTAGCCCTGCGCCAGCAGCGCGTTCATGGAATCGATGCGCTCGCCCGCGCGGAACTCGACCCCGAGGTCGAGGATGTAGCCCACTTCCTCGTCGATCACGCTTTCGGGCAGGCGGAAGCGCGGGATCTGGGTGCGGATGAAGCCGCCCGCCTTGCGCTCGCCGTCGTACACGACGACCTCGTAGCCCTGCGGCGCGAGGTCGCGCGCCACGGTCAGCGAGGCCGGTCCGGCGCCGACGCAGGCGACGCGCTTGCCGTTGCGCCGGGCGGCAGGCGCCGGCATGCGCGAGCGCACCTCGCCCTTGAGGTCGGCCGCCACGCGCTTGAGCCGGCAGATCGCGACTGGTTCGGGCTTCTCGCCGTTGCCGTCCTCGACCCGCACGCGCCGGCACGCGGGTTCGCAGGGCCGGTCGCAGGTGCGGCCGAGGATCCCCGGGAACACGTTGGATTTCCAGTTGACCAGATAGGCGTCCGAGTAGCGGCCCTGTGCGATCAGGCGGATGTACTCGGGAACGGGCGTATGGGCCGGACAGGCCCACTGGCAATCGACGACCTTGTGGAAGTAATCGGCACCGCGAATATCGGTGGGACGCACCTCGCCCTCCTCGCCAGTCTGCGACGTGCAGGAGCCAGCGCCCGTCGGCCGTGCGACGGCGCGCCCTCCCGCAGGCGTCTGCGCGAGTCTAGCCCGAGCCGGCCAGCGCGGGAACAGATCGGGCGCGTTCGCGCCGGGGGACTTCCCTGCACCGCGCGGCTGGCGCAGCATGCGCGCAGTCCCCGGCGAAGGAAGCGACCATGGCAGCATCGGAAACCGGCGGCGCAGGCGGCGTGGGCGCCGTGCTGCGCGACATGCGGCTGGCACTGGGCGACCTCTTCGCCGGCGGCCGGCTCGACCCGCGCGACGCGGTCATGGTGCAGGTGCTGTTCGGCCTGCTCGGGCAACTGGCGCGCGCCGACGGCATCGTCACCAGCCACGAGGCGGAATTCGTCAATGCGCTGATGGACGAGCTCGAGCTGCCGCTCAAGGCCCGCAGCGAGGCGATGGCGTACTTCGAGAAAGGCCAGCGCCGCCAGATCGAGCTCGCGACCGAGCTGCAGCGCTTCGCCGAAGCCTACCCGCGCGGCACCGAGCAGGGCGCGAGGCTTTATGACGCGCTGTTGCGGCTCGCGGCCGCCGATGGCCGGGTGCGGCCGCGCGAACGCGAGATGCTGCAGGAAGTCACGATCCGCCTGGGTTTCGATCCCGCCGTGCTGGACGACCGGCTCAAGCGCCTGGGTCCGGGGGCCTGAAACGCGCCTTGCGGGCCCGCGCTGCGTCCGCGGTTGTGATATCCGGGTGTATTGCGCGGGGTGGCGGGGCGATCGACCCGGCCGGGGCAAGCCCTGCCGGTCCCCGGAATGCCGGCGGGACGGGCCCGCCTTCATGGCGACGCCGACCCAACGGGCCGGCGCCGCGCGCGGGATCCGGGCCCGGCGGGCCCGGAACCTTTCTCAGCCGACCAGGGCCGATGCCATCGGGAAACGCCGGTCGAATTCGTACTTGAGCTTGCGGTAGGCCTCGGAGTCGCGCTCGCCGGCCATCACCATCTCCCACAGCTGGATCGCGACCTCGATCTCGTCGAGGCGCTCGTTCGGCTGCTCGACGCGACGTACCGGGAAAGGAATGATCGTTGCCATGTCGTCTTCCTGCGTGCGTGGAGGTGGGCGGGGTGACCGCTGGGATCCCTGATGCAGCCGCCATGCCAACCCGTTCCGCGACCTTTCCCGCATCCGTGGCGGGACTGCAGCGGAGGCGCCGGTACCGCCATTTGGTCAAGATGTTACTTTGGATAGTTATCCTAATCTATTGATAGATATATATTTTAGTTTGACCATTGCAAGCGTGGGATCGTTCCCGGCGCGCCCGCACCGAATGTCGCCAAGTCTGCGCCGCGTGCCGCCGACGGGCGCGGAGCGTCACCTTGCGTCACCCGCCGCGGTCGCCCTTGCCGGCGCGCCGGGGCACTGCAGGCTCGGCCCCGGCTGGCGGGCCGGTTAGAATTTCCGCATGCAGCGGCCGTTTTCCGGCCGCCCACCCCCTGGCCCGGAATACCCATGGCTGCATTTGCCAGCGAGCGCGTGCTCGACGTCCGTCATTGGACCGACGCCTACTTCAGCTTCACCACCACGCGCGACGACGGCCTGCGCTTCGAGAACGGCCAGTTCGTGATGATCGGCCTGATGGTCGAGCAGCGGCCGCTGCTGCGCGCCTATTCCATCGCCAGCGCCAACTGGGAGGAAGAACTGCAGTTCTTCAGCATCAAGGTGCCGAATGGCCCCCTGACCTCGCGCCTGCAGCACATCCAGCCCGGCGACACGCTGCTGGTGGGGAGCAAGCCCACCGGCACGCTGCTGATCAGCGACCTGCATCCGGGACGAAACCTGTACCTGTTCGGGACCGGCACCGGCCTCGCGCCGTTCCTCGCGGTGGTCAAGGATCCGGACACCTATGCGCGCTTCGAGCGCGTGATCCTCTGCCACGGCGTGCGCAATGCGGCCGACCTCGCCTACCGCGACTACATCGAGCAGGAGTTGCCGCGCAACCCCTACCTGGGCGAGGCCATCCGCAAGCAACTGCTCTACTACCCCGCCGTCTCGCGCGAGCCCTTCGTCCACCAGGGCCGCCTGACCACCCTCTTCGACCAGGGCCGGATCGCCGCGGACCTGGGGCTCGGGGAACCGGATCCGGCGCGCGATCGCGCGATGATCTGCGGCAGCCCGCAGGTACTGGGCGACTTCCGCCAGATCCTCGACCGGCGCGGCTTCGTGGCCGCGCCGCGGATCGGCAGCGCGGGGCAGTACGTGTTCGAGCGCGCCTTCGTCGATCGCTGATCGCAGGCCGCGGGCGCGCGGTCCCGCCAGCACCGGGCTGGCGGGACCTCTTGCGCGTGCCTCAGAACTTCGCGCTGAACTCCACGCCCCACAACCGCGGCTCGTTGACGAAGCCGGTGAGGTTGTTGAAGTCGATGCCGCCGACCAGGCCGATCTCGTCGGTGATGTTGCGCCCGAACAGCGCCACGTCGTACTGGCCGAAGCTCCACTGGTAGCCGACCCGCAGGCCGCCCTCGAGCAGGCTGTCGCTCTGGTACTCGGCCGACTCGTAGAGGAAGAACGACGCTTCGTCGCGATAGGCCCAGTCGGTGTAGAAGTACAACTCGCCCTGGCCGACCTGGATGCCGTAGCGCGCGGTCAGGTTCCAGATCCACTCCGGCGCCTGCGGCAGGGAATTGCCGTCGATCGAGACCGTGCCGTCGACCGCGCCATCGGGATCGAGCACCGTGCAGCCGCTGCCGCAGGGCTGGACCGCGAGGTTGGGGTCGTCGATCTCGGTGTTGTTGTAGCTGGCGCCGAAGGTCACCAGGAAGTTGTCGGTGACGTAGGACTCGAGGTCGAGTTCCATGCCATAGCCGTTGGTGCGGTCGGCGTTGATCAGGGTGTTGAAGTTGGTCTGGCCGCCGACCGCGGTCAGCTGCTGGTCGTTGACCCGGTAGTTGAAGAGGTTGAAGCCGACGCGGGTGCGGTCCTCGAACAGGTCGGCCTTCACGCCGGCCTCGAACGAGAGCACGGTCTCGGATTCGGCCACCGAGATGGTATCGCCGAACAGCAGGCGGCCCTGGACGCTGGGGGCGCGGAAGCCGCGGGCGACGCGGGCGTAGAAGTTGAGGTCGTCGTCGACCGTCCACACGCCGGAGATGTCGCCGCTGACGTCGCTGTCGTCGGGATCGGCGCGCAGGATGCCGGTGGGCGGGGCGCCGAACGGCGACACGAAGCGCTGCGCCTCGAACTCCTTCTCGTCATCGGTGTAGCGCAGGCCGCCGCGCAGCACGAAGTTGTCGCTCACGTCGTATTCGCCGGAGACGAACAGCGCCCACGCGGTGTTCTCCTGCTTCTGCTCGGCATAACCGTTCTGCACGCCACCAGCGAGGGTGTCGTAGTTGAAGCTGTCGACGGTGATGTCCTCGTAGAAGTAGTAGAAGCCCGCCTGCCAGTCGAAGCGGCCCCAGTCGTTGGATTCGAGGCGGAACTCCTGGGTGAACTGCTTGTGGTCCGGCAGGCCGTCGGCCGACTCGGCCGGGAACGGGATGAAGCCCGGCCCGAAGGGCGGCGCGAAGGAGGCGCCGAAGCCGCCGTCGATGTCGCCGCGGCTCAGGGTGTCGACGGTCTCGTAGCCGGTCACGGAAAACAGGGTCGTGCGGCCGAGGTTCCAGCCCAGGCGCGCACTCGCGCCCCAGGAGTCGAGCTCCTGGAAGTTGGTGCCGTCGATCGAGATCTCCTCGATGTCGAAGTCGTCGACGAACTCGTTGCTGCCGGGCTCGATGATGTTGGCGCGGAACAGGCGCGCCGTGCCGTCGAGGCTGCGGAGGTGCCAGTTGAGCAGGCCGTTGAAGCCGTCCGGATCGCCGAAGCCCAGCTGCAGGCGCGTGGCGAACTCGTCGAAGCCCTCGAGCTCGCTTTCGGGTCCGGCGACCGTGTTGTCGACCCAGTCGTCGCGCTGCTGGTAGATCATCGATGCGCGCGCCGCCACGTTCTCGCCGAGGCCGCCGCTGACCGCGCCCTCGATGTTGAGCGTGTCGAAGCTGGCGTAGGAGGCGCGGCCGTAGCCCTCGAATTCCTGGGTCGGCTTGCGCGACTCGAACTTGATCACGCCGGCCGGCGTGTTGCGGCCGAACAGCGTGCCCTGCGGGCCGCGCAGCATCTCGACCCGGTCGAGGTCGAATACCGGGAAGCCCTTGAGGATCGGGTTCTCCTGCACGACCTCGTCGTAGATCAGCGAAACCGGCTGCGAAGCGTTGAGGTCGAAATCGGTGTTGCCCAGGCCACGGATGTAGAAGCGAGGGAAGGCGCGGCCGAACGAGGATTCGACGTTGAGGCTGGGCAGGCGCCCCGCCATGAAGCGGATGTCGTCGGCACCGGAGCGCATGGCGTCGAGGCGCTCGTCGGAAACCGTGGTGATGGCGATCGGGACCTTCTGCACGTCCTCCTCGCGGCGCTGCGCGGTGACGGTCACTTCCTCGAGCTTGCGGCCGCCGCCGGCATCGGCCTGCTGGGCCTCGGGCTTGGCGTCCGGAACGTCCGCCTCCGGCGCGGCCCACGCGGGCGCCAGCGGCAGGGCCAGGGCGATGGCGAAGCTCAGCGCGCGCAGCCGCGGCTGGCTGGATCCAAACGACGCGATCTTCATCGGTTTCCCCTCGATGGTTGTGGGGCCGCACGCGCTTTCGCGCGGAACGGCCCGATCGGTTGCGGCAGTGGCCAGTCGGTTCCGGTGCAATCCCCGGGCGAGCCCGAAAAGGCGCGCCCTTGCCTGCGGTGCAGCAATCCCCGTCGGCGCGTGCTCTGCCCGATCCTGGCCACGAACAGGCAGCGCCCGGGCCGGTCGGGTCTGTACGCGGTACCGCCGTCAGGACGGCGACGCGACGACGCCGGAAGCCTAGTCCGAACCCGACCGGATGGAAAGCCGGCCGCGGCCGCTCCCGCCTCGTCCTAGCGTGAATACCGCCACGACTGCATGCGCCCGTCCCGGTAAGGCATCACGCCGTGGAAGGGCCGGGGATCGGCATCGAAGACCAGCGGCAGGAAATGGCGGTCGCCCTCCCACATCGGCAGTTCCCCCAGCCGCCCCAGCTCGATCCATTCGAGCGCACCCTCGGCGTTGCGTTCCAGCGGCGTGCCGCGGAAGCGCCCGACCAGGAACACGAAGCCGAGCCAGTCCTCGCCCCCTTTCCCGAAACCCGGCCAGCTGATCGTGCCGCGCAGGTCCAGCGCCTCGCATTCGATCCCGGCCTCCTCGCGGATCTCGCGCCGCATGCCGCTCAGCACGTCCTCGTCCGGCTCGAGCTTGCCGCCGAGGCCGTTGTACTTGCCCAGGTGGTGGTCCTGTTCGCGCGCGTTGCGGTGGATCATCAGCACGCGGTCGCGCGCCGGCGACAGCACGTAGCCCAAGGTGGCAACGATCGGGGTATAGGGCATCGCGCGGGATCCGGCCGGTCGGGTCGATTCTGCCACGTGCACCACGCCCGGCCACCGCGATGGTGCGCCTGCGAACGGCCTGGACGGATTGGCTTTCGGGGACGCAATCGGGTAAGAACAGCGGCCCGCCGACCGAGCACCGCGGGACGGGCGCCCCGCGCGGGCGCATCCACCCGCCGGGACGCGGTCGTACCGCAGCAGGATTCGCACATGTCGGGTATCGCCATACGGCTGGCCCTGGGTATCGCCGGGCTGGCCACGACCGGGTCCGGGGCCGCGGCAGGGCCGGTGGCCGCGCCCGCCGAGGTGCAGGTCGTGCGCCTGCAGACCCGCGACGAGGCCCTGATCCGCCGCATCGGCCGCGACCAGTCGCACATGATCGTGCGCCGGGCCAAGGGCGAGATCGTGTTCGAGGCCGACGCGGCGCTGCGCGCCGAGCTCGACGCGGCAAAGCTGCCCTACCGCGTGGACCTCGAGGCCACGCGTGGCATGGCCGCCGGACCGTGGCAGCGCGATGCGCAAGGCAAGAGCATCCCGGGCTACGCCTGCTATCGCACCGTGGCCGAGGGCGCGGCCCGCCTGGCGCAACTGCGCGACGCGCGGCCGGACCTGGTGACGCTGCTCGACATCGGCGACAGCTGGCAACGCCAGAATCCGCAGCCCGGCGCCGCCGGCGACGACCTCACCGTGGCGCGCCTGAGCAACGCCGCGTTTCCCGGCCCCAAGCCGGCGCTGCTGGTGATGACCGCGATCCACGCCCGCGAATACCCGACCGCGGAGCTGGGCCTGCGCTTCGTGGAGTGGCTGGTCGGAAATCACGGCCTGCATCCCGACGCGACCTGGGTGCTGGACCACCATGAGGTCCACGTGCTGGTGCAATCGAACCCCGACGGCCGGGTGCGCGCCCAAGCCCAGGCCGGCGGCAGCGGCGGCGCGGCCCAGCGCAAGAACATGAACACGCTCGCCTGCGGCAGCGGTCGGCTCGGCGTCGACCTCAACCGCAACTACGGTTTCGAGTGGGGCGCGCACAACGGCTCCAGCACCAATCCCTGCCAGGACACCTACCGCGGCGCGAGCCCGCAATCCGAGCCCGAGACCCTGGCGGTCGACGCCTACATGGGCCTGCTGTTTCCTGACCGACGGGGTCCCGGCGCGGGCGATGCTGCGCCGGCCGACACCCAGGGCATCTTCATCGACGTGCACAATTATGCCGAGCAGGTGCTGTGGCCCTGGGGCGGCGTGACCAGCGCCGCGCCCAACAGCGCGGCCCTGACGACGCTGGGCCGCCGGCTGGCCTGGTTCAACGCCTACGAACCGATGCAGTCGGTCGGCCTGTACCCGACCGACGGCACGACGGACGACAACGCCTACGGCAAGCTGGGCGTCGCCTCCTACACCCTGGAGCTGGGCAGCGGCGCCAATTTCTTCACCGACTGCGCGACCTTCGAGGGCACGATCTACCCGCAGAACCTCGAAGCGCTGCTCTATGCCGCGCGCGCGGTGCGCGCGCCCTACCTGCTGCCGGCCGGCCCGGACGCCTACGAACTCGCGATCGCGCCGCCCTACGCGTTTCCCGGCGATGAGCTCGAACTGCGCGCCACGCTCAGCGACGCGCGCTACAACCAGATGGTGAACCAGCTGGGCGCCGGCGCCCTGCCGGTGCAGGCGATCGTCGCCGCCGACGCCTATGACGGCATTCCGCCCTGGCAGGCGGGCGCCGTCGCGTTGCCGCTGGCGGCGGCCGATGGCAGCTACGACGCCGCGACGGAGCAGGTCGCGACCGTGCTGGTCGCGCCGCCGACCCTGGGCAAGCGGCTCTACTACGTGCAGGGCCGCGATGCCAGCGGCGCCGTGGGCACGGTGCGCGCCGCGCAGGTCGAGGTGCTCGATCCGGCGTCGAACGCCAGCGTCAGCGGCACCGTGACCAGCGCCAGCGGCGCGCCGCTCGCGGCCACGGTGGCGGCCAACGCAGTGGCCACGCGCAGCCGTGCCGACAGTGGCGCCTACCTCCATCGCCTGCCGCCGGGCAATTACACGATCACGGCCAGCGCGCCGCACCACGAGAGCGCGACGCTGGTCGGCCTGGCGCTGGCGGCCGGCAGCTCGCCGACGCGCGACTTCAGCCTGTACGCGCTGTGCCCCCGGCTGGCCGAGACCGCCGAGAACGGCGTCGGTGGCTGGACCACGCAGGTCGCCGCCGGTGCGTACACCTGGGGCATCGCCGTTGGGCTGGGCGCAGGCGGGACCCGGGGCTGGACCGAGAGCCCGGCCGGGAACTACGGCAACAACATCGACACCAGCCTGGTCTCGCCGCCGATCGACCTCGCCGGGCATGCGTCGCCCGCGCTGGCCTTCGATTCGTACTGCGATACCGAGCGCGGCTACGACTACGGCCGGGTCGAAGTCCGCACCGGGCCGACCGCGGCCTGGACCGAGGTCCACCGTTGCGATGGCGATCCGGCCTGGCGCCGGGTCGAGATCGCCCTGCCGCAGCTGGCCGGCGCGGCCCAGGCGCAGCTGCGCTTCCGCACCACCAGCGACGCCAGCCAGGTGGCCGGCGGCTGGGTGATCGACAACCTGCTGCTGGAAGCCGGTGGCGAAGCCTGCCGTGCCACCCAGTTTTCCGGTGCCCCCTCGGTGCCCGACCTCGAGGCCGACCGCGATACCGGCGCCTCGGCCAGCGACGACGTCACGCGGGCGGCGCTGTTGCGCTTCACCGGGAACTGCACCACGGGGGACTCGATCGAGTTGCTGGTGTCCGGCGTGCCCGCCGGCACGCCGCAGGCCTGCGCGGCCGGCGGCTACGACTTCGAATTGGCGCTGGCCGAAGCCAGCCAGCTTCCGATCGCGGCGCGCGCGCTGCGCGGCGCGCAGGCGTCGGCGCCCAGCGCCGCGCTGCTGGTCACCATCGACCGCACGCCGCCACCGGCGCCTGCCATCACCGGTCCGGCGGACGCGCCCTCGCCCGCGATCCTGGTCGCGGGAACGATGGCGGAGAATGCGGGCCGCGTCGCGGTCGAGGTCGACGGCCTCGCGTTCTGCCAGACCGGGGCGCTGGGCGGTGCCAGCGCGAACCTGTGGAGCTGCGCTGGCACCGTCGTCGGCGCCGGGGCGCACGTGGCGCTCGCGCGCCAGGAGGACCGTGCGGGCAACGTCGGACCCGCGTCCGCGGCCTGGTCGATCACGGTCGCCGGCGGCGTGTTCGCCAACGGCTTCGAGGATTGAGCCGACCGGGGCCGCGCGCTGGCGCGCGGCCTCAACGCCAACGCGGGATCAGCGCCGGCCGCGCGGCTTGCGCTCTTCTTCCAGCCGCACGTTGAGCACATCCGAGCCCTGGCTCGACCCGTTGAGGGCGGCGATGGCCGCGCGCGCCTCGTGGCCTTCCATCTGCAACTGGGCCAGGCCGCGGCATTCGCCGGTGAACAGGTCCCTGGCCATGCGCAGCGAGCGCACCTTGCCATAGGCGCCGAACAGGTCGGTCAGCGCCTGCTCGGTCATGCTGCGCGGCAGGCCGCGCACTTGGATCGTCAACATGGGGACTCCTGGTGGATGGTGAACTCGGACCCGGGGCGGCCGTGCGGCCATGCGGCCGCGCGGCTCGGGGCCGGGGCGCGATGGCATCGACGGTACGGGGCAGGCAACGGCGACGGCGCGGTGGCGGTACCGCATTCGGGCCGACCGGCGATCGGTCGGACAGCCGCTGCCCCGGTACTTTAGCGCCTGGGGCCATGGAATGCGAACCGTACGCGCCGCGCCCTGCCCCGCCCGGCAGGCTTGCCCGCATCGCTGGCGCCCCCGACACTGTCTCGACCCCGGCCCGCCGCAGGTGCCGCCGGCTTTCCGCCTGCCGCCTCCCCATGCACGACAATCGCTATCTGCAACTCGACGTGTTCGCCGACCGGCCGGGTGGCGGCAATCCCCTCGGCGTGGTGCTCGATGCCGGCGCCTGGACGGCGCATTCGATGCAGGCCTTCGCCGCGTGGACGGGCCTGGTCGAGACCACCTTCCTGCTCCCGCCGACTCGCGCCGACGCCAGCTACCGCCTGCGCATCTACACACCATCGCGCGAGATACCTTTCGCGGGCCATCCCACGATCGGCAGTGCCCATGCCGTGCTCGAGGCGGGCCTGGCCCAGGCGCGGGACGGACTGCTGGTGCAGGAGTGCGCGGCCGGCCTGCTGCCGATCCAGGTCGACGGCGAGGGCGCGGCACGGGTGTTGTCGGTGCGCTCGCCCGCGGCGCGCATCGTGCGCGAGGGCGTCGGGACACAGCCGCTGCTGCAGCCGCTCCTGGCCGGCGTCCGCACCGGCCGCCACGCGCCGGCCTTCGTCGAGGGAGGGCGCCGCTGGTGGCTGGCGGAGTTCGCCGACGAGTCTGCCGTGCGCCAGTGGACGCCGGACCATGCGGCCATCGCCGCACTGGCGCGCGCCGACGACGCGCTGGGCCTGTGCGTGTATGCGCGCGCCGCCGGCGCGGACTATGACCTGGTGGTGCGCGCGTTCCCGGCCGGGGTGGGCATCGTCGAGGACCCGGCCTCGGGCGCTGCCAATGGACTGATCGGGGCCTACCTGGCCCAGCGCGAGCCCCACGGCGGGTTGGCGCGTGGCTATCGCGTGAGCCAGGGCCGCGAGCTCGGTCGTGACGCACGCATCACGGTCCGGATCGAGGGGCCGGAAGCAGTCTGGGTCGGCGGACGCACGCACACGGTGCTGGACGGCCGGGTGCGCTGGCCCGAAAGCGTTTGAGACCGGCCCCGGCGCGCCCGCTCGCGCCGCGCGCTGACGCCGGATCGGGGCCTTTCGTGAGCCGATCTGCGTTTCGCCGCGGTCGTTCCGTGGTATCCAACGCAACACGCCGTACGCATCGGGGTGCCGAGCACCCCGGGGAGACCCGCATGCTGCCGCTCCGTGCCAGGCCCGCCCTGCTTTTCCTGCTCCTGTCGTTGCCCGCCTACGCGGCCACGGCCGGGACCTTGATGGTGGCATCGACCACGCCCGGCCTGAACGCCAGCAACGTGGCGCGCGCGACCTCGATCACCATCGACTTCGACCGCCCGGTGCAGACCGCGACCGTGACCGAATCCACCCTGCGGGTATGGGGCTGGTCGGGCGGCAGGATGCCTACGACCCGCACCTGGTCCAACGGCAACCAGACCTTGACGCTCACGCCCGGCCGCGCCTTCTTTCCCGGCGAGCGCGTGACCGTGAACCTGGCCAGCACGATCACCGCGGTCGACGGCTCGCCGTTGCGCCAGGGCGGTTACACCCTGCAGTTCCTGACCCGCGCCGGCCTCGCCAGCATGGCCTTCACGCTCATCGACACGGTCACGGTGCGCACCAGCCCGGGCACCGGCACCCGCCTCTACGGCGGCGCGTTCCCGGACCTCAACAACGACGGCTGGATCGACTACGTCGCGGTCAACGAAGTCAGCCACGACCTGCGCGTGCTGATGAACCGCGCCGACGGCAGCGGCCTGGTGCACCCGGTGCTGCAGCCGCCATCCCCGATCGGCGCCGAGGGCAGTCCCAACGAAGCCGCCGACTACAACAACGACGGACTGCTCGACATGGCCAACAGCAACACCTCCTCCTCGACCGTGTCGGTCCTGCTCGGCAACGGCAACGGCACCTTCCAGCCGCAGCAATCGATCCCGGTGGGCAACTCGCCGCACGGGCTGGCGTCGCTGGATGTCGACGGCGATGCCGACCTCGATATCGTCATCGCGAGCAACGGCAGCAACAACCTCTCGCTGATGCGCAACAACGGCAGCGGCGTGTTCGGCCCGGCCGCGGCCTTCGAGTCCGGCGGCAATGGCGAGTACCCGCTCGCCGCCGGCGACATGGACAACGACGGCCTCACCGACCTGGTCGTGGGCACGGCCTTCGACAACCAGCTCCATGTCCTGCGCAGCAACGGCAACGGGACCTTCACCCGCACCTTCAACGGCCCGGCCGAAGGCAGCCCGTGGATGATCTCGGTCGGCGACGTCAACGGCGACGGCAACCTCGACGTCTCCACCGCCAACGGCTTCACCAACACCGCGCGGATCCTGCTCGGAAACGGCGCCGGCGCGCTGGGCGCGCCGATCGCCCCCGGCGGCACGCTCGGCGGCTCGCTCATCGCCACCGACCTCGGCGATCTCGACGGCGACGGCGACCTCGACTGGGTGCTCTCGAGCTACACCGCCGCGCGCTGGTACGTGCTGGTCAACAACGGCAGCGGCGCATTCACCGCTACCCAGCAGATTCCCGCCCCGCAGTCGGGGTCCTGCGGGTCGCTCTACGACTTCGACAACGACGGCGACCTCGACCTGGGCCTCGCCGACGAGCTCGAGGACGTGGTGCTGCTGCTGCGCAACGGCCCCGCGGTCCTGCCGCTGTTCGCCAACGGCTTCGAGAACCCCTGAGCCACGGCTTGCCGGCGTCAGGTCATGCAGAACACGTTGAGCTTGTTGCCGTCGGGATCGCG
>JAGOEZ010000219.1 GCA_017997455.1 Lysobacterales bacterium
GCCTGCGAGAGCT
This sequence comes from Lysobacterales bacterium, assembly GCA_017997455.1. Classification (GTDB taxonomy): domain Bacteria; phylum Pseudomonadota; class Gammaproteobacteria; order Xanthomonadales; family Ahniellaceae; genus JAGOEZ01. The sequence goes on from JAGOEZ010000219.1 coordinate 14, forward strand.
GCGCCAGTTCGTCGCCGCCGCGCAAGCCCAGCCGCGCCTGGTAGTTGCCGCCCGCCGCGTCCTGCGCCGCGACCGCCATGGCCTTGAGCGGGCGCAGGGTCGCCTTGGCCAGCAGGAACGAAAGCGGCAGCGCCGCCAGCAGCGCGGCCAGGCCGGCCAGGCCCACGGTCTTGAGGATCTCGCGATAGCCGGCCGTCGCCTGGTCGGTCGAGCTCAGCGCCAGGGTCGCGCCGAGCCGACCGCCGCCGTCGGCGTCGACCGGATTGAGGCGCCCGACCCAGCCGCGGCCGAGGAAATCGAATGCGACCCGGTCCAGCGGCCGGCCCTCGAAGACGGCCGCCGAAATTCCGCCGGCGCCGGCCCGGATCGCCTCGGCCAGCGACTTCGCGTCGTCCGGCGCCAGCGAGCTGCCGATCACGGCGACCTGGTCGGCGGTCGGCAGCAGGAAGGCCTGGTCGGCCCCGCTGGCGCGCCCGACCCGCGCCGCGAGCTCGTCGTCGACCTCGAGCGCCACGAGCAGGAACCCGACCAGGTCCTGGTCCTGGTCGAGCGGCATCAGCGCGGCCTGGTACAGCTTGCCGGCGTGGCGCCAGAACCCGGCCACCGGCGTCAGCTCGCTGACCACCTGCTCCACGAAGGGATCGCCGGCGAAACTCTCCTCCACCGCCTCGGCGCGATCGCTGCGCGCCAGCACCCGGGCCTGCGCATCGAGCACGATCGCGAGGTCGAAGCCGTACTGTTCCTGGCGCTCGGCCAGGAGGTCGCCGACCGAACCGCTGTCGGCGACGTCCTCGGTGCCGAGGCCGAGCCCGCCGCCGGTCGCGGCGCTGACGTAGCGCGGCGTGGCCGGGTCGTTGCCGATCAGCTGCGCCTTGAGTTCGACTTCCTCCAGCCGCCGCGCGGTCAATTCGTCCTGGACCTCCGCGCTGGCGGCCAGCGCGCGCTGCACCGCCGCGTCGGCGATCCGCGCCGACTGGCGCTGCGCGACCCACGCCGCGGCACCGACGACCAGCCCGATCAACAGCACGAACAGCAGGAAGATCCGGATCGCGAGCGGCACCCGGAAGCCGCTGCCCTCAGTATCCGCTTGCATTGGCCGCCCTCCGGTATGGCTTGCCGAACTTGTTGTTGTGCGCCGGCACCTTGCGCTTGTCGAGGTCGAGCCGGACCGCGAGTTCGGGCGTCATCGACGGCAGCACGCGCTGCCGCCACGGCTGGGCGCGGTCATGGAACACGACCAGTTCGCCTTCGCCATCGGGCAGGTCGCGCAGTTCGAAGCGACCGGTGGCGTCCGGACGCGCGTAGTGCGGCGTGTCGAGCACCAGGATGTAGCCGAACATCGAGTGGTGCACGTTGCAGTAGACCTTCACCAGGCCGGCATGGGCGAAAGTGTGCGACACGCCCGGGCCGGTGTGGTACTGGCCGGCGTCGAAGCTGTTGTCGGGCGAGGTCGAGAACACGTTGTGCAGGATCGGATCCTCGTTGGGGAAGCGCACCGTGGAACCGGCGGTGACCGCGAGCACCCGCGGCACGAACTGCTTGCGGCGGGTGGTCATGGTCGCCTCCACCGGCGCCGGCGCCGCCGCCGGCGTGCGCGGCCGGAAATAGACCAGGGCGTCGACCGCCTCGGCGGCGCGCAACGGCCGGCCGCCCGAGAAGAGTGCGACGCGCCCGCCCAGGTCCGCGCCTGCCGCCGGGGTCGCGGCCAGCAACGCGACGATGGCGAGCCCCCAACGCTTCATGCAGTCTCCCCTGCCCGGCGTGGCATGATCTTACAGGGCCGGTGCCCTTGCGGGCGCGCCGGGACTTCGATCGACCCGCTGGATACGCGCATGCCGAGCATCGAGATCAGCCGCAAGCACGACAAGCCGATGGCCGAGGCGCGCAAGGCCGTGGAGAAGGTCGCCAAGGCCGTGGCCAAGCGCTTCGACGTCGAGTACGGCTGGGAGGGCAACACGCTGCACTTCGAGCGCCCCGGCGTCAGCGGCCACATCGCGCTGGCCAAGGGCACGGTCAAGGTGGCTGCGCAGCTGAGCTTCCTGCTGCTCGCGATCCGCGGCGCGGTCGAGCAGGAGATCCAGCGCCACCTCGAGAAGGAATTCGGCTGAGGGACCGCGGCCCGGCGACCGGCCAGGCCCGTTCCGTGCGCGCGATCCGGTCCGGTCAGGATGACCGGAAGGGATCGGGATCGGACGCGAACAGCCGCCGCATCGCCGCGCGCTCGCGCGTGGCGACCACCGCGAGGAATTCGTCGGCGCCGCGCATGCTGCGAAACGCGGCATAGCCGCGCTCCAGGAATGCGTGCATCTCGCCCAGGCCGGCCGCCAGCGCCGGCGCGCGCGCGATCCGCAGCACGCCGGCGATCATCGGCAAGCGCACCACCCGGTCGAGGTCGCGCCCCAGGTCCACGATCAGGTCGATCTGGCGTCCGCGCGTTTCCGGTGTGCCGGTGGCGCGATAGGCGCGCCCATAGAGATCGAGGTCCAGCGCCAGCGTGGTCCCGGCGATCGCGCGCAGCGCGCCCGCCACGGCGAGGTCGAACTGATGGCTGACCAGGTCGAGCTCGATCGCGTCGCCGACCGTGCGCAATACCGGCTGCGGCAGCCAGCGCGTGAGCGTCGGCAACATCCGGCTCAGGTCGCGCGCGCGCCAGGTCATGTCGTGGGTGCCGTAGAGGTCGTGCAGGAAGTACGCGGTCGCGGTCTCGTAGCGGGGTTGCGCCGCGAGGTCGGCAAAGGTCGCGGCCAGTCGCGCGCCCTGCCATGCGCGCACCTGGTCGAGCCACGGCTCGAGGTTGAGCGGCTCCTGTTCCGGGTCGCGCGCCAGGCGCAGGCGCTCCGACAGCGCCGATACGCGCTCGGCTTCCTGGGATCGGATCATGCGCGCGCGTGCGGCCGCGACGTGGGCGGGGACGTGGACACCCGCGTAGCGTAACCGCTGGCCGCGCTTGTGGGTGCGGTAGCGCCGGCTACAATCGCGGCCTGCGCATCCGCGCCGACTCCACCGGACCGATTCCCCGCATGCTCGTCGTCCAGACCGCCGCGCGACCGCGCAAACGCTCGTCGAAAAAGGGCAGGATCGGGCTCGCGGTGGCCGGCGGCGGCCCCATCGGCGGCATGTACGAGCTCGGGACCCTGCGCGCGCTCGACGAGGTGCTGGACGGCATCGACCTGACCCGCCTCGACGTCTATGTCGGCGTCAGCTCGGGCGCCTTCCTCGCCGCGAGCCTCGCCAACGGCATCGGCACCACCGCGATGTGCCGCATCTTCCTCACCGGCGAGTCGGACACGGTCAAGTTCCGGCCCGAGACCTTCCTGCGCCCGGCGTTCCAGGAATACGTGCGCCGCGCCGCGGGCATCCCGCGCCTGCTGATGGGCTGGCTCGGCGACTTCGCGCGCCACCCGCTGGATTCCAACTGGAGCGACGTGCTGGGCCGCTTCGGCACGCTGGTGCCGGTGGGCCTGTTCGACAACACGGCGCTCGAGCGCTTCCTGCGCGAGGTGTTCGAGACCCACGGTCGCGGCAACGACTTCCGCAAGCTGCGCCGCAAGTTGTTCGTGGTCGCGGTCGAGCTCGACAACGGCGAGGTGGCGCGCTTCGGCGGCCCGGGACTCGACCACGTGCCGATCTCGCGCGCGGTGCAGGCCAGCGCGGCGCTGCCGGGGCTCTATCCCCCGGTGGAGATCGGCGGTCGCTACTACGTCGACGGCGCCTTGCGGCGGACCCTGCACGCTTCGGTCGCGATGGACGAGGGCGTGGACCTGGTGCTGGGCCTGAACCCGCTGGTGCCCTTCGACGCCAGCCTCGCCACCGCGCGCGGCAAGGCGGTGCCGGACCGGCTGGTCGACGCCGGCCTGCCCGCGGTGCTGTCGCAGACCTTCCGCACCCTGCTCAAGTCGCGCATGCAGATCGGACTGGACAAGTACCGGACCCAGTACGAGGGCTCCGACATCGTCCTGTTCGAGCCCAACACCGACGACGCCGAGATGTTCTTCACCAACATCTTCAGCTACCGCTCGCGTTTCCGCCTCACCGAGCACGCCTACCGCGCCACGCTCGACGACCTGCGCAAGCGGCGCGCCGAGATCGAGCCGGTGCTCGCGCGCCACGGCATCCGCCTGCGCGACGAGGTGCTCGAGGACCGCCGGCGCACGATCCTCACCGGC
>JAGOEZ010000220.1 GCA_017997455.1 Lysobacterales bacterium
CAGACCCGGGTCGACGTGCGCGGCGGAATCTATTCGCCGTGGACCTGGCTGGACAAGCTCTCGTTCCGCTTCGCCGACAACGACTACGAACACGTCGAACTGGCCGACGGCGAGATCGGCACGCGCTTCACCAACGATGCCTGGGAGGGCCGGATCGAGGCGGTGCATGCCGGATTCGGCGGCTGGACCGGCGCCTTCGGCTACCAGGCCAGCAGCCGCGACTTCGCCGCCATCGGCGCCGAGGCCTTCGTGCCGCCGACCACGACCGACGACTGGGGCCTGTTCCTGATCGAGCGGCGTGAATTCGAGCCTTTCGAGCTCGAACTGGGCGCACGCTACGACAGCGTCGAGAGCGAGACCGACACCGGGCTCTCATCGGACCATTCGCCGGTGAGCCTTTCGGCCGCGGGCCTGTGGCGCTTCAGCGAGGCCTGGCATGCCTCGCTCAACCTCGATCGCGCGCAGCGCGCGCCGGTGGCCGAGGAGCTCTACTCCGACGGTCCGCACGAGGCCACGGGCAGCTTCGAGATCGGCGCTGCGGACCTCGACCAGGAAACCGCCAACCAGGTCGAAATCGGCCTGCACTACCACCAGGGCGCGATCGAGGCCAAGCTGGCCGCGTACTACAACCGTTTCAACGACTTCATCTACCTCGCCGAGACCGGTCTGGAAGACCCCGAGGAGGGCCTGCCGATCCGGCTGTGGTCGCAGGACGACGCCGAGTTCCGCGGCGTCGAGGGCGAATTGCGCTGGCGCTTCGCCGAGAACGCCTCGGGCGACTGGAACCTGCGCGCGATCGGCGACCTGGTCGAGGGCGAGTTGCGCGACGGCGCCAAGCTGCCGCGCATCGCCCCGGCCCGGCTCGGCGCGGAACTCAACTGGGACCGCGGGCCGTGGCGCGCGGCGCTGGGCGCGATCCACTATTTCGAACAGGACGACGTGGCCGAGTTCGAGCAGCCGACCTCGGGCTTCACCCTGGTCGATGCCCACGTTTCCTACGCCTTCGCCGTCGGCGCGACCGAGTGGGAAGCCTTCCTGGATGGCACCAACCTCGGCGATACCGAGGCGCGCCTGCATACGTCCCTGCTGCGCGATCGCTCGCCGGTGCCGGGGCTCGGGGTCCAGTTCGGCCTGCGCGCGTTCTTCTGAGGGCGCGGGTTCCTAGTCGCTGTTGTCGCGCGGCGGCTCCGCGCCGTCGCCGCCACTGCCGTCCGCGCCGCCCTGGCGCGGATCGCCCAGCACCTCGTTGATCTGGTCGCCCTCCATGCGCTCGATCGCGTCGGGCTCGGCGGGCGCCTGCGCGGCTTCCTCCGCGGCCTGGGCCTCGCTGGTCTCGATGCCGACGTGGTACGCGGCAAATCCGGGCAGCACGACCTGGTTCAGCGCGATGCCGATCACGCGGCCGCGGAACGGCGACAGGATCGGCTGCTCCTCGTTGCGGATCGGGTCGACCACCTTGCCCAGGTGCTGGCCTTCGCGGATGCGGTCTCCCAGCGCCACCGAGGAGAACAGCATGCCGCCGGAGTCCACCCGCACCCACTTCGACTCGTAGAAGGTCGCCTGCGGCTCGGCCCACATGCGGAAACTGCGGGTCATGCCCATCTTGTGGCTCAGGGTCACGATCGCCTGCACCGCGAACTCGATCTGCTCGGGCTCCAGGCGCAACGGCGCGCCGACCTCGAAGGTCACCGCGGGGATGCCGTGGTCGGTCGCGGCCAGGCGCAGCATGCCGCGCGACCCCGGGCTGTGCAGCACCGGCGTGGCGCCGAAGCCGCGGGTGAACTCGAGCACGCTCGGGATGGTGAGGTCCCCGCGCACCTGCGGCAGGTTGGCGCGATCGAAGGACCCGGTGTGGAAATCGACCAGGGCGTCGCAGTTGACAATCACCTGCTTGAACAATCGATAGGCGATGCGCGAAGCGGCGCTGCCGTACATGGTGCCGGGAAAGTAGCGGTTGAGGTCGCGCCGGTCCGGCAAGTAGCGCGAGCTGCGCGAAAACCCCATGAGGTTGACGATCGGCATCCCGATCACGGTGCCGGTCAGCTGCTGGGGGTCGATGTCGTTGAGCACCCGGCGCACGACCTCGATGCCGTTGAGCTCGTCGCCATGCACCGCCGCGGTCATGCACAGCACCGGACCCGGCTGCACGCCGTGCGCCACCAGCACCGGGGTCGAGATGTTGCTGCCGGCGAAGGACTCGCCGGCGGTCCAGCGCAGTTCGCGCTTCTCGCCGGGGGCGACGGCCTTCTCGAACAGGGTGAAGGGCGTCGCGACCGGCGGCAGGTCGGCGCCGGTCAGTGCCTCGACATCGATCAGGTCGGGTTCGGGCGGGCCAACCTCCTCGACCGGTTCGGGCGGGCCGGCGGCGATCGCTTCCGCGGTCGGCTCGATGGTGAGGCGCCGGATCGGCGCAGGCGGCGGCCTCGGCTTGCTGGCCGCCTTCGGCGCGGGCGGCGGGACGATGGCGGGCGCCACTGGCTGCGCGGGGTCGACCGGGAAATCCTGCGCCGGCAAGGCGCACGCTGCCGCCAGGGCCGCGAGCGCGACCCATGCCCTGGCAGACGCCATGCGCCGCGCGCGGCGCGCGTCAGGCGTGGCGGCGCCCGCCATCGCGCTCGCGACACTGGCGGCACACCCCGTGGACCTCGAGGGTCTGCGCTTCGGGCAGGAATCCGAGTTGCCGCGCCTGCTCCACCAGCAGTTCGGCCACGCGCGGATCGCACAGTTCGGTGGCACCGGCGCAGACGTCGCAGAGGAAAAAGGGCACGCTGTGCCGTTCGCTGGGATGGTGGCAGGTGGTGTACGCATTCACCGATTCCAGCTTGTGGATGAATCCGTGCTCGAGCAGGAAATCCAGCGCCCGGTAGATCGTGGGCGGCGCGGCGCCATTGCGCTCGCCACGCAACCGGTCCAGCAGGTCGTAGGCCTTGACCGGCTTGGGCTGTTCGGCGATCAGCTCGAACACGCGCTGGCGCAACGGGGTCAGGCGCAGGCCGCGGTCCTCGCACGCGGCCGCGACCTCGCGCAGCACGCGCTGCGGCTCGTGGCCATGGTGGTGGGAATGGGCGGTGGCGCGCTTCACGGTCTGCGGGGTGCGTACGCTGCGGGGCATGGTAACGGGGTCCGCGCGGCGCGCGCCATCACCAGGGCGCGCGCCCGCGCTCCACGCCCTTGAGCTGGCTGCGGCTGCTGCGCGCCAGGGACTGCGCGCGGCCTGCGCCGCAATGCGGGCAGGTGCGCGCCTGCACGCGCACCGGCCGGCTGCACGCCGCGCATTCGGCGAACGCACCCGGCGCTCGCCACAGCAGCCACCAGCCCACGGGACCGAGCAGCGCCCCCAGCAGCGCGCCGCGCCAGAAGCGGTTGCGGGCCCACCACCCGATCGCGGCGCCGGCCAATGCGCCGACGCCCGCCCAGGTCGCGAGCGCGTAGAACCATGCGGCGTTCTGCTGCGCGAACGCCAGCATCAGCTTTCCGCGGCGCGCGACCGCACGCGCCCGATGGCGCGATCGATGCGGGCCAGCGCCCGTTCGCGCCCGGCCAGGTAGACCGTGTGCTCGATCGAGGGCGATACCGCGCTGCCGGTGATCGCGACCCGCAGCGGCTGGGCGACCTTGCCCAGGCCCAGCCCCAGCGCCAGCGCCGCGGCCTTGAGCGCCGCGTCGACGCCCGCCGGGGTCCACGACGTCGCCGCGGCCAGCTGCGCACGTGCCGCGGCCAGCGCGGCATCCGCCGGCGCCTGCAGGTGCTTGCGCTCGGCTTCGGGCTCGTAGGCGTCGAACTCGGCGTACCAGACCCGCGCGCGCTCGGCCATCTCGCGCAGGGTCTTGACCCGGTCGCACAGCGCGACCACCACGTCAGCCGGGTCGGGCCCGGACGAGGGATCGATCCCGATCGCGCGCAACTGCCACTCGAGGTGCGGCGCGACCTGGCGCGGGTCGTCGCCCTTCATGTAGTGCTGGTTGAGCCATGCCAGCTTGTCGAAGTCGAAGCGCGAGGCCGACTTGTTGACGTCGGCCACGTCGAACAGGCGCACCATCTCCTCGCGCGAGAAGATCTCCTGGTCGCCGTGCGACCAGCCCAGGCGCACGATGTAGTTGAGCAGCGCGTGCGGCAGGTAGCCGTCGTCGCGGTACTGCATGAC
>JAGOEZ010000051.1:0-1592 GCA_017997455.1 Lysobacterales bacterium
CCCCCTGCGCGCTGCAGCAGCAGGCCGTGGCCCGGATGCGCGGGATCCCACCACAGGCCCGGCCAGGGACCCGCACGCGCGAGCTGGGCGCTCGCCAGCCAGCCCGGGTCGCCACCACCGAACCACAGCACCGCGCCACCGTCGGCGACGAAGGGCGATGCGACCACGTCGCGGATCGTGGGCGCCGCACCGGCCGGCGGCCACCCTGGCGGCGAATCCCCCGCCTGGCCCAGGGCGTAGCGGCCCTCGAGGTCGCGCACCAGGTACCAGGCGCCGCGCGCGCCCGGTTCGGCGCCAGGCGCAGGCCTGGCGTCAAGGCCGGCGACGTGGAGTCGATCACCGGTCTCGGGATGCGCCAGCGCGGCGAAATCGCTCGACAGGCGCGGCGGCACGCGGTCGGCGAGTCCGCCCCACTGCGCGCGCAGTGCGGAATCCAGGTCCAGTTCCTCGAACGGCGCGTGGCCGGCATCGAGGTCATAGCGATGGATGCGGCCGCCCTCCGCGCCCAGCAGGACCTCGCGCGCGGAGCCCTCGGGGTCCGGCACCGCGAGCAGGTGGCGCCAGGCGGCGCGGCCCGATGGCAGCACCAGCACGCGCGATGCCGTGCCGGCGGCGTCGACGCGCCACAACGCGGCGCCGAGGGTTGCGCCGGCCTCGACCGCGAGCACCAGCGCGCCGCCGACCCGCGCCATGCCGGAGATCGCCGAATCCAACGCCACCACGCGGCGCGCGCTGCGTCCGGGTCCGAAGTGCCACAGCTGCCGGCCGTCGCCGATCCATGCGCCGCCCGCGGGGTCAGGCAGGCAATGCGGTCGCGCTGGATCGGCGCCCTGGCGCTTCACGCGCAGGACCGGTTCCGACCAGCGGCCCTGCCCGTCGCGCGTGCTGGTCGCAAGTCCCTCGGCGCTGGCCAGGACGGCGTGCAATTGCCCGCTCCACTGCTGCAGGCATGCCACCGGCGCGCCGTGCTCGTGTTCGCGCGTCCATGCGCCCGCCGCGCTGGTCCGTCGCCAGGTCTGGCTGCCCGCGGCGGCATGGATCGCGTCGGCGTCCACCGCGAAGGCTTGCACCGGCGCAAGACCCGGCACGACCGCAGGCGCGAAGCCCAGGTTCTCGAAGCGCTGCACGCGCGGAATCTCGCTCGCCGACAGCCACGCATCGACGACGTCGACGATCGTCGCGCCGGTTGCCGGCGGCGCGGCCACGCTGCCGTCGATCGCCACCACCTGCGCGGAAAGTCCCTGGCGCTGCAGCTGCGCGGCCCAGGCCTCGGTGGCGCGACGCGCACCGGGTTCGGCCTGCGAGCGCACCAGCAGCGCCGGCCCGCCGGCCCGGCCGCCCGGCCATGGGCCAGGGTCGCCGACCAGGATCGTCCCGGCCGGCAGGCCGGGCGCATCCGCGCCGCCGGCCGCTTCCAGCGCGGCGCGGGCGGCGAGCCGGGCGTCCGCGCCGACGCCCATCAGGTACACGCGGCGCGAGTCGCCGCCGTATCCGGATGCGCTGCGCGCAACGAAGCGCAGCGCCTCGGCCACGTCGGCCAGCGCATCGTCCATGCCGGCGCGATGGTTGGCGTTGTAGACCACGTAGTCGCG
>JAGOEZ010000051.1:1692-15506 GCA_017997455.1 Lysobacterales bacterium
GCGGGCCTCGATCGCGCGTGCGAGTTGCGCGCCGGTCACCGGGCCGAGGAAGCGCTCGGCGACCGTGCCGTCCGGCGCGATCAGCCAGGTCGTGGGCAGGCCGCGCGGCACCTCGAAGTCGGCCGGCGGGTCGTACACATCGACCAGCGCGATCGGATACGAAGCCGGATGCCTGGCGAGGAAGGCCTGCAGCGCCTCCGGCTCGATCTCCTCGAATGCCAGGCCGATGACGCGGACGTCGTCGCGGCCGCGATCGAACTCGCCGAGGTCGGGAATCTCCTTGATGCAGGGCGCGCACCAGGTCGCCCAGAAATTCACCACCACCCATTGGCCGCGGTGTTCGGCCAGGACGAAGCGCGCGCCATCGAGCGTGGTGACCTCGAGCGCGGGCAGCGCCGGCGGCGGCGCGGCAAACGCGGTGCCGGCGAGCAGGAACAAGATGGCCGCAAGCGGCAGGCGTGATCGGGTCATGGTCAAGGGTCCGGAGCGATGGATGTGGCAGGTATCCGCGAGAGCGCGGCCAGCGGCAGGTCGAGTCCCTGCGCGAGACCCAGGCTGCCCTGTTCGAACCAGGGCAAGAGCGCGGGCATGACCATGGGACCGGCCTTGAGGCGCGCGAGTTCCGCCGCGGTGGGCCAGCGGTAGGCGCCGCCCTCGAACAGCTCGCGCACGGTGACCGCGGCCGGATCGCGCAGTGGCAGCCACTGCCCCGTCTCGCTGCGCTGCAGCAGCTGCAGGGCCGACAACTCGGACAGGAAGCGGCCGAGCTGGTCGTCCGACAATCCGGGCTCGGTCGCGGCCAGCGCGCTGCGCGACAGCGGCGTGCCGGCGGCGGCCGCCGCGCGCACCCGCGCGTGCACACGCAACAGCGCCGCGAACTCGAGCCCGGGCGTCGCGCGCAGGGCCAGCGGCACGTAGCGGAACGCCGACAGGCTTGCCGCCAGCGAAGCCCCGAGCAGCACCGACACCCACGACCAGTAGATCCAGACCAGGAACAGCGGCAGCACCGACAGGGCGCCGTAGAGGCGCTCGTAGGTGTCGCTGCTGGCGACATAGCGGCCGAAGGCCTGCTTGGCGAGCTCGAACAGCACGGTGGCGAAAAGTGCGCCGATCGCCGCGTTGCGCACCCGCACCGCCGCGTTGGGCACCACCACGAAGGCCAGCGTGAGCGCGCTCCAGGTGGTGAGGAACGGGAGCAGGCGCAGCAGGTGCTGGCTGAGACCGAACTGGCGCTCGGCGCGATCGATCAGCGGCAGCGTGAACAGGTAGGAGCTCAGGCCCAGGCTCGCGGCGAGCAGGATCGGACCCAGCGTCAGCACCGTCCAGTAGGCGACGAAGCGCGCCGCGCGGCGGCGATGGCCGGGCGCGCGCCAGATCCGGTTCAGGGTGTCCTCGATCCCGGCCATCATCAGCAGCGCGCTCGCCAGCAGCACCACGCCGCCAACCACGGTCAACTGCGAAGCGTTGGACGCGAACTCGGTCAGGTACGCCTGCACCGCCTTGGCCGCCGCGGGCACGTAGTTCTCGAACAGGTAGTCGGTGAGCTGGCGGCTCCAGGTCTCGAAGACCGGGAACGCCGCCATGATGCCGAGCACCGCGGCGCTGAGCGGGACCAGGGCGAAGACCGTGGTGAAGCTCAGCGCGCCGGCGGACTCGAAGCAGCGGTCGTCGCGGAAGCGGCGCCAGACGAAGCGCGCGAAGGCGCTCAGCAGCTCGCGGCGATGGTCGATGGCGGCGGCGGTTCCAGGCATGGTCCGCGACAGCGTATCGTGCGCGCAGCGGACTGCAAACGGATGGTGGGGCGGATGGAGATCCTGGTGCTGTATTACAGCCGCCATGGCGCGACCGCGGAGCTCGCGCGGCACGTGGCGCGCGGCATCGGCGAAGTCGACGGCGTGGCCGCGCGCGTGCGCACGGTGCCGCCGCTCGCGGTGGCTGGCGCCAGCACGGCGCAGGCGCCGGCGGACGACGGGCCGCCGCATGCGGTGCCGGCCGACCTGCGCGAATGCGCCGGCCTGGTCATGGGCAGCCCGACCCGCTTCGGCAACATGGCCGCGCCGCTCAAGCACTTCCTCGACGGCACCGCGGCCGAATGGATGTCGGGCGCACTGGCGGGCAAGCCCGCGGCGGTCTTCACGTCGACCTCCACCATGCACGGCGGGCAGGAGAGCACGCTGCTCAGCATGATGCTGCCCCTGCTCCACCACGGCATGCTGCTGGTCGGGATTCCCTATACCGAACCCCTGCTCGGCAGCACGCGCTCCGGCGGCTCGCCCTATGGCGCCAGCCACCTCGCCGGCGTGCGCGGCGAACTGGCGCTGACCGAGGACGAACGCGCGCTGGCCCGCGCGCTCGGCCGGCGCGTGGCCGACATCGCGCGCAGGCTGGCGCGGGCGTGAGCGCAGCGACGCGCCGCGCCGGGCTGGCGGCGCTGGTGGCGCTGTTCGCCCTGCAGCTCGCCTGGCACGTGGTGCTGGAACCGCCGGCGCCGCGGCTGCGCGCGGGCAGCTGGGCGCTCGCGCTGCTGCCCCTCGCCGCGACCCTGGCCTGGTGCCTGCGCTCGCCGCGGCGCGGCCTGCTGCTGGGCGGTTTCGTGGCCCTGCCCTATTTCGTGCATGGCGTGGTGGCGGCGATGGGTCCCGGGCCGTGGCGATCGCTGGCCGTGCTCGAGATCGCGCTGGTGCTGGTGGTGGTCGGCGCGATCGGCCAGGCCACGCGCATCGAGAAGCGGGCCGCGCGCGGCGACCCCTAGGCGGCGCCATCGCCACCGCGCCGGCGCTCCCATGCCGGCAGGACCACGATCCGCGCCGCGGCAGCGCGCGACGCCACGGCCGCCCCGTGCTTGCCGACCGCGCGCCGCGCGGCTACCGTGAAACGCTGCGCCGGGGGGGACCGCGCCATGGCCTTCATCCAACAGCCGCCGCTGCTGGACAACCAGTACCTCGAGGACCGCCTGCTGCGTTCGCTGCTGCGGCGCGTGTTGCCGCAGCCGATGCTGCACGAGATCGAGCCCGCGCTCACCGAATTCGGCGACCTGGTCGCGAGCGAATGGTGGCCGGCGCAACTGCGCGACCATGCCGCCGAGCCGCGCCTGGAGCAGTTCGACGCCTGGGGCAACCGCGTCGACCGCGTGCACCTCACCGCGTTCTGGCAACAGGCGCCCGCGCTCGCCGCGCGGCACGGGCTCGTCGCCACCGCCTACGACAGCACCTGGGGCCAGCACGCGCGCCTGCACCACTTCGCCCTCGTGTACCTGTTCACCGCATCGAGCGAGTTCTACTCCTGCCCGCTGGCGATGACCGACGGCGCGGCCCGCTGCCTGATCGAGTCCGGCAACCGCCTGCTGATCGACCGCGCGGTGCCGCATTTCACCAGCCGCGACCCGGCCCAGTTCTGGACCAGCGGCCAGTGGATGACCGAGACCACCGGCGGCTCCGACGTCGGCGGCACCGAGACCGTGGCGCGTCCGGACGAGCATGGCCGCTGGCGGTTGAGCGGGCGCAAGTGGTTCACCTCGGCCGTGGCCTGCGATGCCGCGCTGACCCTGGCCCGACCGGAAGGCAACGGACCGGGCCCGTCGAACCTGGCGCTCTACTACGTCGAGCCGCGACGCCCGGACGGCCGCTTCCGCAACATCACGGTCGACCGGCTCAAGCCCAAGCTCGGCAACCGCAAGCTGCCAACGGCCGAGATCCGGCTCGAGGGCACGCCGGCGGAACTGGTCGGCCAGACCAGCCACGGCGTGCGCCTGATCGCGCCGATGCTCAACATCACGCGGGTGTGGAACGCGATCGCCGCGGTGGCGCTGTTCCGCCGCGGCATGGCACTGGCGCGCAGCTACGCCACCCGGCGCGTCGCCTTCGGCCAGCCGCTCATCGACCACGCCCTGCACCAGGAGACACTGGCAGACCTGCAGGCCGAGCTCGAGGCGGCCTTCCACCTGAGCTTCTACGTGGTCGAGATGCTGGGCCGGGCCGAGCACGGCAGCGCCGACGACACCACCCTGCAGCTGCTGCGCATGATCACGCCGGTGGTCAAGCTCACCACCGCCAAGCAGGCGGTGGCGGGCCTGTCGGAGATCTGCGAGGCCTTCGGCGGCGCCGGCTACATCGAGGACACCGGGATCCCGGGCCTGCTGCGCGACGCGCAGGTCCTGCCGATCTGGGAGGGCACCACCAACGTGCTAGCGCTCGACCTGCTGCGCGCGATCGAGAGCCAGGGCGGGCTGCAGCCGCTGCTGCTGGCGCTGCGCGGCCTCGGCGCGCAGGCCAATTCGACCGAACTCGAGCCGGTGTCGCGCGTGGTGCGCGAAACCGCGGCGCGGGCCGGCGAATGGCTGGCCCAGCACGCGCGCGACGAAGCCGGCCTCGCCGCCGGCGCGCGCGGGCTCGCGCTCACGCTGGGCCGCACCCTGGCGCTGGCGCTGCTGGCGCGGCACGCGGACTGGACCCTGCGCGCCGAGAACGATCCGCGCCCGCTGGCCGCCGCGCGGCGCTTCGCCCGGCTGGGCATCAACCGCCTGGTCGACCCGGCGGGCGCCAACGCGCAGATCCTCGCCTCCGACATCTACGCCTGAGCGCACGCCATGGACCACCTCTGCATCGTCAGCACCGGCGGAACCATCGACAAGATCTACTTCGACGACAAGTCGAGCTTCCAGGTCGGCGCGCCGCAGATCGGCGAGATCCTGCAAGCGATCGGGGTCGCCTTCACCTTCGACGTGATCCCCATCATCCGCAAGGACAGCCTCCACATCACCGGCGAGGACCGCGCCCTGGTGCGCCGCACCATCGAAGCGCAGCCCTCGCGGCACGTGCTGGTGACGCACGGCACCGACACCATGGTCGAGACCGCGCAGGTGCTGGCCGGCATCCCCGGCAAGGTGATCGTGCTGACCGGCGCCCTCAACCCGGCGCGCTTCCAGGGTTCGGATGCGGTGTTCAACATCGGCACCGCGGTCGGCGCGGTGCAGACGCTCGCCGATGGCGTCTACATCGCCATGAACGGACGGGTCTGGGATCCGGCGCGGGTGCGCAAGAACGTGGCGGCGAACCGCTTCGAGCCGGCCTGAGCGGCGCCCTCGCCGCGCCGCCGCGGGAACCGGGGTCATCCTCGTCGGGGACGCACCCGGGCAACGGGTCGGATTGAAGGGGTCCCGCCGCGCTCAGCGCTTGCGCCGGGCGAGATGGACGTTGCGCGGCCGCAGCCAGTACAGGATTCCCCACAGCACCAGCAGCACCGGGGTGGCCCAGGTATTGATGCGCAGGATCGCGTTGACCGGCCCGAAACCACCCAGGGCCAGCACGTCCATGGCCGCGGCCGGCTCGGCGTGGAGGCGGTCCAGCGCCGGCCCGTAACCCGCCAGCGCCAGTTCGGTCGAGACGCCGGCGACGCCGGGCACGGCGCGGAGCCCATCGCCCAGCAGCAGGTAGCTCACGACCAGCGGCGACTCGCGGCGGGCCGACTCGCGCACGATCGCGCCCACGCCCGGATCCTGCCCGAGGCCAGCCCAGGCGATCGCATTGGTCAGCAACGACAACACGGCGGCAATCAGCACGAACAGGTGCAGCCGACCGCCCATGGACGCCTCAGCCGCCGATCATTGCGCGTCCGGCCAGCACCAGCAGCAGGGCCAGCACGAAGGCGATGCCGACACCGATGAGGACGAACTTCACCTGGCCCCCGCCACCGGCGGCCATGGCCATGGCCGCGCCACGCGGTGATGGCGTCGCGGGTCGCACCGGCGGACGCGGCGCCGGCGCCGCGACGGGATCGGCCGACTGCGGGTAGGGCGCGGGCGCGGCCGGCCGCGGCGGGGCGGGACGCGGAGCGGGCGCCGACGCCGCCTCGGCGCGCACGGCGGCAAGTTGCGCCTCGTCGATGAACGTCGTGCTGGCAGCCGACGCCGGGCGCGGCGGAGCTGCCGGTGGCGGCGCCGGAGCGGCGGCGGGCGCGGCGTAGTCGATCCGCACCACCGGACCCATGTAACCGAAACGCACCAGGTCGCCGGGCTTGAGCTCGCGCTGGGTGACCCGCTCGTCGTTGACGAAGGTGCCGTTGGTGCTGTTGTTGTCGACCAGTTCGATCCGCTCGGCCTCGATCCGGATCTCGGCGTGCCGCGAGGAGACGCCGCGCTCCGAGGCGAAGGCCAGCGTGGTGTCGGGCGAACGGCCCACCGTGACGGTGCCGGCGCGGAAACTGTCGCTCTGGCCCGCGCGCGGGCCCTCGACATGGTGCAGCGTGAGCTTTTCGATGGCCATGGGTCCCCGTCGCGTCACTCCCGCAATGGGCCGAAGTTTGCGCGAAGCGCGTCCCCTTCACAATATCGGCCGCGTGCAGGCCGGCGACGATGGCGGCAAACGCGACCAGCCACCCCGATGCCGGGTCGCCCGGCGCGACGCCGATCGCCGCCGGGACCTGCCCAAGGGCGAGAATGTGAGCAGGCGCACGTCCCCTGGGCGGCCGTGATGACACAGTCCCGCTGCCGCCCGGTCTGGGGCCGACGTGGCACGGACCAGGAACACCGATGAGCGGAGCCAAACCGGGCAGCGAGCTGGCCCGCAGCGCGGGAACGGGCACGACCGGCGAGATGCTCGGTCGGCTCGAGCGCGCATGGCTGGCGCTGGTCTCGGCCTGGGACGTGGAGGGCGCGCGCGCCCTGGCCCACGTGCTCGACCTGCTGGTGGAGAAGCGCCGCGGCGTGCTGGCCGAGCGCGCCGCCGACTTCGCCGCCTACCTGGCGACCTTCGCCGACGGCTCGCTGATCCCCAACCGCAGCCAGATCGTGCGCCTCAACGTGCTCGCCCATGCGTTGTGCACGACCTCCGGGCTGGCCGAGGACGCGGCCGCTCCGGCGCCCCACGAGGGGACCGCGATCATCGCGCTGCCCGCGGCGGCGCCGCGGCCGTCCGAGGCGCGCAACACCGTCTGCGTGCTCGACCTCGGCGACGCGGCCATCCCGGGACTCGCCGACGCGCTGGCCGAGCGCGGCTTCCTGGTCCAGCACTTCGCCGACACCGA
Source organism: Lysobacterales bacterium (assembly GCA_017997455.1). Taxonomy (GTDB): domain Bacteria; phylum Pseudomonadota; class Gammaproteobacteria; order Xanthomonadales; family Ahniellaceae; genus JAGOEZ01. The sequence goes on from JAGOEZ010000051.1 coordinate 8,713, forward strand.
GAGCCTGGCGCAGTGGCTGCGCGAATCGCGACCGGCCGCGCTGGTGCTCGACGCCCTGCGGCTGCGCGCGCTGCCGCGCCTCGGCGACTCGCTCGGCGAGGCGGCGCCCGGCTCGCCACTGGGTCCCGCGCTGATCGTGCTCTCCAATGGTCGCGACCTGACCCATCGCCTGCTGGCCATGCGCGCCGGCGCCGCGGCCTTCTTCGCGCCGCCCTTGGACGGCTACCGCATCGTCTCGCGCATCGAGGAACTGCTCGGCCGCGACGAGGCCACGCCCTTCCGCGTGCTGCTGGCCGACGCCGACCGCGAGCATGCCTCGCAATGCGGGCGCTGGCTGGTGGAACAGGGCATGACCGCGCGCCTCGCCTTCGATGCCCAGTCCGCGATCACCGCGGCCAGCGAGTTCCGCCCCGACATCGCGCTGATCGATTTCGACCTGCCCGACGCGCGCGGTTTCGAACTCGCCCAGGTGCTGCACCACCAGCCCGAGTTCGCGACCCTGCCGATCGTGCTGATCGGCGGCGGCGAACTCGACGACGCGCAACGCTTCGACGCCATCGCCGCCGGCGCCGACGAGGTCCTGGTCAAGCCGCTGCGGCCGCGCCACCTCACCAGCGTGATTCGCTCGCGCGTGCGCCGCGCGCAGTGGCTGCGCGGCCAGGCCGAGCAGGCCTCGGGACGCGACGGCCGCACCGGGCTGTACCTGCGCCAGCACCTGGTCGAGCGCCTGGGGCTGGCCACGCTGCCGCTGGGCAGCGCGCTGCTGTTCGTCGCCATCGACCGGGTCGAGAGCGTGCGCGAGGCGGTCGGCCTGGCCGGGCTCGCGCAGTTCGAGCAGGAGGTCGCGCGGGTGTTCCGCGAAGCCATGTCCGGCGGCGACGTGGCCGCGCCGATCCGCGACTACGCCTGGGCGATCCTGGTCTCGCGCGAGCATCGCGACCAGGTCACCGAGCTGGCCGAGCGCATCAAGCGCCGCCTCGCCGAGGGCCGCGCCGGCAGCGGCGAGCGCTCGGTCGCGCTCTCGGCCAGCGTCGGCATCACCCAGCTCGACGACGCGGGCGCCGGCGTCGACGCGCGGGTCGCGCGCGCCGAGGCCGCGGCGCTCGCCGCGGCGCGCATCGGCGTGGGGCGCGCCCTCTGGTACGAGCCGGCCGACTACGCGCTGGTGCGGCCCGATCCGCAACTGGCGGTGCGCGCGGTGCTGTCGCGCCCGCTGCACGACGGCAATGCGCGCGTCGAGTTCCGCCCGCTGGTTCCCCTGGCCGGCCGCCTCGGCGGCCAGTTCGACCTCGAGCTCGCGCTGGTCAGCACGCAGGATCCGGGGGCGCGCGCGGGCTACCCGCAGTACGCGCCGGTGGCGCGCGAGCTCAAGGTGCTGTCCGAGCTCGAGCGGCGCCGCTTCGAGGTGGCGCTGGAATCGCGCGCGGACCGGCTCGGCCAGGGCCGCCAGGTCCGCCTGTTCATGCCGATCGACGCCCAGTCGCTGCTCGACGGCGAGCTGGTGGACTGGCTGCTGGCCTCGATGCGCGAGCGCAAGCTGGCCGGTGCCGGTTTCACCTTCGAACTCGCCAGCCGCGACCTGCTCGACCGCCGCCAGGAACTGGCCGGACCGATGCGCAGCCTGCGCATGGCCGGCGTGCGCCTGGGACTGTCGGACTACGGCCGCGACTGGGCCGCGGTGCACATGCTGACCACGCTGCCACTGGACTTCCTGCGCCTGGATGCCGAACTGGTCCAGCACACCTCGACCGACAAGGCCTTGAACCACACGCTGCTGGCGCTGGTGCGCAAGGCGCACCAGCTCGGCGCCGCCGTGATAGCGCCGGGAATCGAGAGCCTCGAGCGCGCGCACGTGCTGCTGCGGCTGGGCATCGACTACGGCGTGGGAGACGGGCTGGGTCGCTCGCTGGCGACGCCGGACTTCGATTTCAACCGCCCGATCTGGTGAGTCCGCGGTCGCGCACAGGAGCCTGCCCCGGGCGAAAGCCGGGGTGCGCTCCTGCAGGGCCACGGCTATTCGAATGACTCGTCGGCACAATGCCCCTGTAGGAGCGCACCTTGTGCGCGACCGCGGAACCCGCACCGCGATTGCCCGCACTCAGAGCATCCCGGTCTCGAGCTTCGCCACTTCCGACATCATCGAATGGTTCCACGGCGGATCGAAGGTCAGTTCGACTTCGGCTTCGGCGATGGTCGGGATCAGCTCGAGTTTCGAGCGCACGTCCTCGACCAGGATGTCGCCCATCCCGCAACCGGGCGCGGTGAGCGTCATCTGCACCGCCACGCGGCGCCGGCCGTCGTCGGTGCGCCCCAGTTCGCAGGAATAGACCAGTCCCAGGTCGACCACGTTGACCGGGATCTCGGGGTCGTAGCAGGTGCGCAGCTGCGACCACACCAGCTTCTCGACGTCCGCGTCCGCGGCGTCCTCGGACAGGGTCGGCACCGGCATCGGTTCCTTGCCGATCGCGTCGGCATCCTCGTTGCGGACCCGGAACAGGTTGCCGTCGACATAGACCGTGAAGCTGCCGCCCAGCGCCTGGGTGATGTAGCCGGCAGCGCCCGCCGGCAGCGTGTGCTGCTCGCCCGAGGGCACCATCACGGCGCTGCAGTCGCGCTCGAAGCGCACCGGTTCGCTGGTGTGGGAATAGGCGCCCATGGTCTCAGGCAGGATGGGGGCGGCCATGATGCCGCAAAAGGCCCGGCGGCGGCAGGCGCTTCACTTCGTCGCGGTCTGGCGCAACACGCCGCCGAGGCGTCGCGCGGCCTCGGCCAGGTCGCGCGCCGCCAGCCCGGCGTAGCCCAGCAGCAGGCCGGCGCGGCGCGGCGGCCGGCTGAAGTAGGGCGCGACCGGATGGACTCCCACGCCCACCGCTTCCGCCGCGGCGATCACGACCGGCACCTCGCTCGCCCGGTGCGCGGGCAGCCAGGCGGCGACGTGCATGCCCGCGCTGGTGCCCTCGATCTCCACCAGGCCCGCGGCATGGCGCGCGAGCCCGTCGAGCAAGGCCTGCCGGCGCTCGGCGAGGATGCGCCCGCTGCGGCGCAGGAGCCGCTCGAAGCGGCCCGAATGCACCAGTGTCGCCAGCGCGTGCTGCTCGATCGCCGGGCAACCGCGATCGGCGAGCCACTTGGTCGCGCGCAAGGGCTCGCGCAGCGCCGGCGGCACCACCAGGTACCCCAGGCGCAAGGCCGGGAACAACACCTTCGAGAACGAGCCGACGTAGATCACGCGGTCGTCGCGATCGAGCGACTTGAGCGCCGCGATCGGGCGCCCGTCGTGGCGGAACTCGCCGTCGTAGTCGTCCTCCACGATCCAGGCATCCGCGCGCGCCGCCCACGCCAGCAGTTCGAGCCGGCGGCGCAGCGACAGGACCACGCCGCGCGGGAACTGGTGCGAGGGCGTGACGCACACCAGGCCCACGCGCGAATCCGGCAGCCTCCCGACCTCGAGCCCGTCGCCATCCACCGGCACGTAGTGGATGCGCGCACCGGCGGCCATCAGCACCTGGCGCGTGCCCTGGTAGTGCGGGTCCTCGATCGCCGCGCCATCGCCCGGCGCGACCAGCGCCCGCGCCACGAGGTCGATCGCCTGCTGTACGCCGGCGGTGACGATCACGTCCTCGGCATCGACCGTCAACCCGCGCCGGCGGCCCAGGTAGCCCGCGATGGCGCTGCGCAGAAGCGGCAGTCCCTCGGCCGGCGGGTAATCGGGATCGGTATCCTCGGCCGCGCGTGAAAGCGCGCGCCGCCACAGCGAGGTGAGCGCGGGCGTCACCAGCGGCAGGCCGTATTCGAGGTTGTAGCGCAGGTTGGCACGGCGGCGTCCCGGCGGGCGGTTGGCGCGCTGGGCGGTAGCCACGCGCGCGCAGGTCGTCAGGCGCGGCGCGCGCGGCCGCGTGCTTGCGCGCGCTGGCGCCGCGGCCGGCTGCGGCAGCGCGGCGACGTAGTTGCCGGAGCCCGCGTGCCCTTCGATGTAACCCTCGGCCGCGAGCTGCTCGTACGCGGCAACCACGGTATTGCGCGACAAGCCGAGCCCCGCGGCCAGTTCACGCGTGGCCGGCAGCCGGGTGCCGGCCGCGAGGCCGCGACCCAGCACCGCCTGCTTGAGCGCGCGGGTGAGCTGCGCCTGCAGGGTGCCGCTGCCGTCGAGGTCCAGGTGCATGGCGTGCTCCGCATCGGCGCCGTCTTGCCGGCGAAAGTGGTTCCCTGGATTATCACCGGAGTGGCCCTTGGTAGGAACCAATCGCGCGGGTAGCCTGCATCCTCGCCAATCCCACGGAGCCTGCCATGGGCCTTTCCAGCCTGCGTCGCCGCATGATCGCCAACCTCGTGGTGGCCGCGCTGGCCGCGCTGTTGCTGCTCGACAGCCGGCCGTTGCCGCCACAGCGCGGCGAGGCCGCGTCCGGTTCCGCCAAGGCGGGCGCACCATGAGCGCCGATGCCGCTGGCCGCGCGCGCCCCGCGCGAGCGCGCCACGAGGTGCGACGCCATCCCGAGCGCGCCAACTATGATCGCGCGGCCGCCTACGCCGTGCTCGACGCCGCCTGCGTGGGCCATGTCGCCTTCGCGCCGGATGGCCAGCCCTTCGTGATCCCGATGCTGTACGCGCGCGACGGCGACCGTCTGCTGCTGCATGGCGGCGTGTCGAGCCGCCTGCTCAAGGCGCTGGCCTCGGGCATCGAGTGCTGCGTCGCCGTCACCCACCTCGACGGCCTGGTGCTGGCGCGTTCCCAGTTCCACCACTCGGTCAACTACCGCTCGGTGGTGGCTTTCGGCCGCGCGCAGCTCATCGACGATCCGGCCGAAAAGGCCGCGGCGCTGGTGCGCCTGGTCGAGGCCATCGTGCCTGGCCGCAGTGTCGATGCGCGGGCGGCCGACCGGCAGGAACTTGCCGCCACGTTGGTGCTGGGCCTGCCGATCGCGGACCTCAGCCTCAAGTCGCGCAGCGGCGGCCCCTCCGACGCACCAGGGGACCTCGGCCTGCCGGTCTGGTCCGGGGTGGTTCCCCTCGCGCTCACGGCCTCGCGACCGGTGGCGGCCGCCGACCTCGACCCCGCGATTCCCCTTCCCGGATACCTCGCCAGGGACTGAGCACTCGCCAGCGGAGGGCGTCGCGGCGACAATCGCCGCATGCCCAGGACGCCGAAGTTCTACACCAGCCTGTTCGCGGGGCTGATGGTGGCGCTCGCCGCCGGCGCCGTGTGGTCGCTGGTCGCGCTGATGCTGCGCAACGACGCGCCGTGGATGGCGATTCCGCTGGCGCTGGTCGGCGCGATCGCGGCCGGCTTCGTCCCTGTCCGCCATGCCTGGGGGCGCGCGGCGTGGGCGGCGCTGCTGACCCTGGCGGGCATCGCCTACGCGCAGTTCCTGCATGCCGCCAACGTGATCTCGATCGCGCTGGGCACGCCGCTGCGCGACACCCTGGCCGCCATCGGCACCGAGATGGCCTTCGCGCTGTCGGTGGCGCGGATCTCGCGCATCGGCGCCATCGCCATCGCCGTCGCGCCGATCCTGGCCGCCGCGCTGGCCTGGCACCGCGCGCGCCGCGCCTGAGCGCCGGCGCGCCTCAGGCGCCGCGGAACGCGATCACGTACATCAGCACCAGGTTGAGCGCCATCAGCGGCAACGCGGTCGCCCATTGCGCGCGGATCACCGCGTAGGGGTCGCGCAGTTCCAGCAGCGCGGCCGGCACGATGTTGTAGTTGGCCGCCATCGGCGTGAGCAGCGTGCCGCAGTAGCCGGTGAGCATGCCGATCGCGGCCAGCGAGGCCGGCTCGGCGCCGTGCCGCCCGACCAGCAGCGGCAGGCCGATGCCGCCCATCATCACCGGGAAGGCCGCGAAGGCGTTGCCCATGATCATGGTGAACACCACCATGCCGAGGCCGAAGGCGAGCACGCAGGCCACGCGGCTGTCGACCGGCACCAGCCAGGTCGCGACCCGCGCGACCAGTTCCCCGACCCCGGCCTGCGCGAACACCGCGCCCAGGGTAGCCAGCACCAGCGGCAGGATCGCGGCCCAGCCGATCGCCTCCATCAAGCCGCGCGACTGCGCCAGCGCCGCGCGCGGCGTGTCGCGCAGCAGCACGCAGGCCAGCACCAGGGCCACCACGCAGGCGAAGGCCAGCGCGACCAGGGTCAGGTGTTGCGACGTCAGGAGCGGCTGGCCATTGCGCGTGACCGCCTTGAGCGCGAAGACCGCGGCGACGGTCAGCAGAGGGATCGCGATCGCCGGCACGAACAATCGGTTGCCATGCCGCGCGGCGCTGGCTTCGCGCTCGGCCTCCGCCGGCAGCGTCCGCGTGCCGCGCCCGACCCCGCCGACGCCGGCGACCAGCGCCAGCCCCACGACCATCGCGCCGACCAGCGCCGGCGGCAGCGCGTCGCCGGCCACGAACAGCACGGCCAGCAGGCCATAGAAGCCGGCGTTGCCCAGGCGGCGCGGATGCGCGCGGTCGCGCCACGCGCCCCAGGCGGCGCTGGCGCAGAGCAGGCCGATCAGCACGTAGATCGGGGCCAGCGGCTGCATGCTCACGCGCCATCCCGCGGTGGCGCGGAGAGCGCGAGACGCTCGCGCGCCATGCGTTGTTCGAGCCGCATGAGTCGCGCCCCGTGGATCGCGAAGGCGCCGATCGCCGTGGGCAGGCCCCACAGCGCGATCGCCAGCGGTTCGGCCGCGATCCCGTGCTCGGCCAGGAAGGCCTGCATCAGCAGGACCGCGCCGAAGGCGATGAACACGTCCTCGCCGAAGAACAGGCCGACGTTGTCGGTGGCGGCGGACAACGCGCGCAGGCGCTC
>JAGOEZ010000221.1 GCA_017997455.1 Lysobacterales bacterium
ACCCCCCCTGATGCTCGCCCTCGGCGTCCGCGAAGCCCGGCGCGACGCCATCGCCGCCTTCCCCCCCCCCCCCGCCCCCGCAGTCCCCCTCGCCTCCCCCGCCACTCCCGAAGCCATCTACGCCGCCATCACCCACGTTCGCAGCGCGCCCCTGTAGGAGCGCGCTCTGCGCGCGACCGCCCCCTCCCCGTCCTCCGCGGTCCCCATGTCCGAACGCCTCCCCACCCGCCTCGCCCACTGCCTCGAATCCGAACCGGTCGTGGTCGCCACCGTCCTCGCCACCCGCGGCGCCACCCCGCGCAAACCCGGCACCCGCATGCTGGTCACTGCCACCGCCACCGAAGCCACCATCGGCGGCGGCGAACTCGAAGTCCGCGTGATCGCGGCCGCCCGCGCACTGCTCGCAAGCGGCAGCCCCTCGGCCGAACTCCCGATCACGCTCGACGGCCAACCAGGCGCCGCCGGCGTCTGCGGCGGCGCGATGCGAATCGCCCTGCGCCGTTGGCACGGTGCGGTTGACCAGACGCGAGCAGCGACGATTGCAGCGCAGTTGCGCGCCGGTAGCCCGGTGACGCTGGATGCCAGCGACCTCGGCGCGGAAGGCGCCAGTGAAGTCCTGCATCCCGACCCGCGCCTGCTGATCGTCGGCGGCGGGCATTGCGCCGCGGCGCTGCACGAGCTCGCGCGGCACCTGGATTTCGAGCTCTGGGCCTACGCGCGCGAGACCGCGGAGCTGCCGCCAGATCGATTCGCCGCGGCGACACGCCTCACGGGCGAACCCGATCGGCTCGCCCTCGCACTCGAGACACCGCGCGAGGTCTACGCGGTGCTCCTCAACCGCGACTACGCCAGCGACGTCGCCGCGCTGGCGGTGCTGTGCCGCCAGCCGCCGGCCTTCCTCGGCATGATGGGCAGCAAGCGGCGCATCGCCGAAGTGCGCGCGGCGCTGCCGACGCACGCGCAGGCGCTCGAACGCCTGCAGGCGCCGGTCGGCCTCGACATCGAGGCGCAGTCGCCGCACGAGATCGCCGTCAGCATCCTCGCCCAGCTCATCGCGCACCGCCATCGCCATGGCGCTTGACGACGCGGTTGCCCTGTAGGAGCGCATCTCATGCGCGACCGCGGAACGCCGGGTTGCGGATGCCCGTGGGTCCGCGGTCGCGCATGAGATGCGCTCCTACAGCGGCGGCTTGAAGCCCCGCGCGACGGGCCCGGACCCCCCGATCCAGCGGACGCGCCAGCAACCGCGCTAGCGCATCTCCAACCCCAGCGCCCGCGCGATCGCTTCCCAGGACACGATCTTGTAATTCTGGTTCTCGACTGGCAGCACGTTGCGCCCGTCCTGCGCCACCATCGCGCCGTGCGCGTAGCCGGGCCCGAGGTTGCGGCTGCTGACGTCCAGCCCGTCGGTCTCGGAAATCCCGTCGATGCCGCGCGCGCCATCGGCGACCACCGCGAAGGAACCGACGTAGGCATGCTCGCCCTCGCGCCGGTAGACCGCGTAGGTGTCGTTGCCCTGGCTCGACAGCACGAGGTAGCCGCGCCCGCCGTCGAGCTCGTACATGCCGATGCCCTCGAGGTCGTCCTTGATCGCCGGGTTGTCGCCGACGCGCGCGATCGCGATGCGCGCGGTGCCGCCATCGGGTTCGGCCGACAGCTTCCACAACGCGACGTCTTCCTCGTTGATGAACAGCACGCCGGCCGCGTCGTCGGCCACGCAGCCCTCGGTCTGGGTGTCGAACATCAGTTCGCGCACCAGTTCCGCGCGCACGCGCCCATTGCCTGCGTCGACCAGCTCCCACTGGTTGAGCGGGCCCTCGCCGCTGTTGATGAAGACGTAGGTCTTGCCGCTGGTGGCGCTGCGGTACATGCACAGGCCGTAGGGATCGTCCAGGTCGGTCGGTTGCATGCCGTCGGCGACATCGACGAGGCGCCGTGCCTGCGTGTCGAGGCGGTAGATCGCGATCGCCTTGCGCGTGCGGTCGCTCGCGGTCACCAGCACGATCTCCTTGCCGCCGAGGGAAAAGCCCTCGCGCAGGTCGATGTTGTTCATCTTGCCGTCGGGCAGGTACTGCAGCACCCGACCCTGCATGTCGTACACGTGCAGGCCGCTCTTCTTGTCGGTGGCCAGCACCAGGCTCAGGGCCGGATCGGTGGGATTGGCCCAGATCGCCGGATCGTCGGCGGCGTCGCCATAGCTCGGCACCGGCACCGTCTCCGCGGTGGCCGTGACCACCGCCAGCGGCGCTGCCGCGATCGACTGCGCGGACTGCGGCGTGCCGGGCGCGAGGCCCAGCGCGGTGGCGATGTCGGCCATCGACAGCGCCTTGTAGTTGAGCCCGCCCTCGTCGGCGACCAGCAGCAGGCCATGGTCGATGCCCGAGCCCAGCGCGATGCCCGTCGCATGCAGCGGGCCGGGCTCCTCGACCGGATCCGATTCGCCCGGAATGCCGACCGTGAAGCTGCCGAGGTAACGCGCGTCGTCGTCGCGATCGTAGACGTTGATCCGCCCCGCCGAGGCATCCGAGGCGAGCAGCCAGCGCGCGCCGTCGCCGCCGTCGTACAAGGCCACGCCGCCAACCTCCTCCTCGAGATGGCCCCGACCCGGCGAATCGACCAGCGCGGCCGCGACGTCGGACTCCGGATCGGCGCTGAAGCGCCAGATGCCCACGCCCTCTTCCGCCGCATAGACTGTCGCGTTCATGCTGTCGGCCACGCACTGCGTGAGCGGCGAGGGCACGCCGATGCGGCGCACCTGGCGCGCATCGAGCCGGCCCTGCGCATCGACGTAGACCAGGTGCTGATCCACTTCGCCGCCATCGCCGACGACGAAGGCATACAAGTCGCGATCGCGCGGATTCACGTACAGGCACACGCCCTCGGCCGCGAAGCCCAGCGGCACCGCGCGCGCGCCGATCTCGGTCAGCGCGGCGCCGGCCATGGCGTAGAAGCGCAGGCTGTTGGTGGTGGTGTCGATCGCCGCCAGCACCGTCGTCGGCTGGCCGCGCACCAGCACGCCGTAGCTGACGTCGACGCTGGCGACCTCACCGGCCGGCGTGGCGCCCAGGCGCTTGCCCGCGAGGTCATAGACCTCGATGCCGCCCAGCGCCGCCGAGCCGACCACGAAGGTGCCGGCTGCATCGCTCACCAGCACGCTGCTGTTGGGCTCGTTGCCCACCAGTTGCATGGTTTTCATCCGGGCCATGACCTGCGGTGTCGCCGGCGCGGCTTCCGCAGCGGTCGGCTCCGGGGCAGTGCGCGGCGGCGTCGCGCAGCCGACCATTGTCATCGCCGCGCAAAGGATGCCCAGCACTATCGCCTGTCGCCTCATGGCGACCTCCCTTTAACAAGTTCTTAACGTTAAGCCGCCGAACGGCCCTGGTGCCGAAGGATACGGCGGCGAATTCGCTCGCTGCAAGGAAAATTCTAATCATGTTGCACTTTGGAATGTTCGTTCGTAGACTCGCCGCAGGTCGCAAGGCCCCTGCCCAAGTCGCAGGGTGGCCGGTGTGCCCGCGATGCCCCGATGCGGTGAATGGCTACAGCATGTCCTCGGGAGGGACGAAGACCATGCGAACGCTCCGTCGTTGCACCCTGACCACGATCATCCTGGCGCAGCTTGCGCTGGCCCCGGGCCTCGCGCTCGCGCAGCAGGAAACCCCGCCGGCCACGCCGCAGGCGGAGCCCTCGCCCGCCGATGTGGGCGATGCCGACACCGATGTCGTCGCGCCCGCGGAACTCGGCGCCGATCCCGACACCCGGACCCTCGAGACCGTGGTCGTCAGCGGCGAGATCCAGTTCCGCAACCGCACCGCCACCGTCGCGCCGGTGCTGGTCTACGACCGCCAGTTCTTCCAGAAATTCGAACCGGTGTCGGTCGGCGACCAGTTGCGCCGCGTGCCGGGCGTGGCCTTCACCAGCGACATCGGCGAGTCCGATGCGCCGCAGTTGCGCGGCCTCGGCCAGGGCTACACCCAGATCCTGATCAACGGCCGCCCGCTGCCGGGCGCCGGCAACGACCGCACCGTGTTCGTCGACCGCATCCCGGCCGAGATCGTCGACCGCATCGAGATCATCCGCTCGCCCAGCGCCGACATCGACAGCCAGGGCGT
>JAGOEZ010000052.1:0-5160 GCA_017997455.1 Lysobacterales bacterium
GCACGATCCACGCCGTCAGCGCGGACACGCGATAGCCCACCACCATCGGCCGCTTGGCCAGCATCGCCTCCAGTGCCGCGGTGCCGGACGCGAGCAGGACCACGTCGGCCGCGACCATCGCGGCATGCGCCTCGCCGTCGAGCAGCCGGATCGCGGACGTCGCGGGCAGAAGCGACGTGAAGGCGGCGCGGCAAGCGGGGTTCGCCATCGGCGCCAGCACCTGCAGGCCCGGGATCGCGTCGGCCACGCGCGCCGCGGCGGCGAGGAAAGTCGGGCCGAGGCGGTGGATTTCGCCCAGCCGCGAACCCGGCAGCAGCGCCAGCACCGGCACGCCGTCGGCGACGTTCAGCGCGGCGCGCGCGGCGGCGCGATCGGGCGCCATCGCGAAACGGTCGGCGACGGGGTGGCCGACGTAGCGGGCATCGATGCCATGGCGCGCGTAGATCGGCGGTTCCATCGGGAACAGGCACAGGACGCGGTCGGCGCTGCGCCCGATCGTGCGCGCGCGGCCCTCGCGCCACGCCCACACCGAGGGACTGACGTAGTGCACGGTGCGGATGCCGCGCGCCTTGAGCTGGCGCTCGATCCCGAGGTTGAAGTCGGGCGCATCGATGCCGACGTAGGCGTCGGGCTGGAACGCGAGCGTGCGCCGGCGCAGCGCGCGGCGCAGCGCCAGCAGGCGCGGCAGGTGGCGCAGCACCTCGGCCAGGCCCATCACGGCCAGTTCCTCGGCCGGCCACCACGCCTCCAGCCCCGCCGCCACCATGCGCGGGCCGCCGATGCCGGCGCAGCGCACGCCGGGCAGGCGCGCGCGCAGGGCCTCGACCATGCCGGCGCCGAGCAGGTCGCCGGAGGCCTCGCCGGCCACCAGCACGATGCGCGGGGCCGCGGGTTCGGGAGCGAAGTTCAAGGCCAGGTCCGGGTGCCGGGATCGTGCGATCCTAACCCGGCGCAGGACGCGGCCGCCGGCATGTGCCGGAGGTCACTGGCAGGTTCGACCCGGCGCAGACGCCCGTCCGCCGCCTGCGCGCGTTCGTCCGGCCGCTTGTGGCAGCGCGTCACGGCACGGATCGCCACCACCGCGCGCGTGCGAAGATCACGTCTTGCCGCCGCCCTCGGGTGAGCCCTCCCCACCGCGGCGCGAGCACCTGCCAAGTCCGGATCCATGACGCCATCCATCCACCACTTCGGCGATTGCAGCGTCGACCCCGCCGCGCGCGAACTGCGCCGGCGTGGCGAGCTGCTGGTGGTCTCGCCCAAGGTCTTCGACTGCATCGCCTACCTGCTCGAACACCGCAACCGCGCGGTCGGGCGCGACGAGCTGATCGCCGCGGTCTGGGGCCGCGCCGACGTCAGCGACACCCTGCTCGGCCAGACCGTGCTCAAGGCGCGCCGCGCGATCGGCGATACCGGCGACGAGCAATGCATGATCCGCACGGTGCCGCGCTTCGGCTACCACTGGGTGGCGCCGCTGCGGGCGGTGCAGGCCGGCAATGGCGACGGCGCGCCGGCGCCAGCGGTCGCGTCGCCGGAGTCCGCGCCGGCGGTCGCGCGTGCGGCGCCGTTGCCGCCGCCGCCGGTGGCCGCGGTGCGACCACGGCGACCGCTTCCGGCGCGGCTACTGGGCATTGCCGCAGTCCTGGCCCTCGGCGCCGTGGCATGGCACTACGGTGCGGCGCCGCGTGCGCCGGACCGGGCCGCTGCTTCCGGCGCAGCGACGGTTGCCGCCGCAGAGGCCGGGGCGGTCGAGGCGGCCAATACCGCGGTGATGCCGCTGGAAGGCGTGGTGGAGCCAGAATGGGCCTGGCTGCGCCTGGGCATGATGGACGTCATCGGCGCGCAGTTGCGCAATGCCGGCCAGCGGGTCGTGGCCAGCGACAACGTGGTGGCGATCCTGCGCGGCCGCGGCGTCGAGGCCGATGGCGGCGTCGCGGCCGTGCGGCGCGCCACCGGCGCGCGTTACCTGGTCCAGCCGCGCGCCCAGCGCATGGATGCCGGCTGGCGCATCGAGCTGGCCCTGCTGGAGGCCGGCGGCGGGCGCCGGACGGTGGAAGCCACCGGCACGGACGCGGTGGCCGCCACCCGCGCCGCGGGCGCCGCATTGCTGGGCCTGCTGGGCCGCCACGCGGAACCCGACCCGACCCGGCCGGACACCCTGGCCGAAGTGCTGCAACGGGCCGACGCCGCGCTGCTCAGCCTCGACTTCGATGGCGCGCGCCGGGTGCTGGATGCCGCGCCGGCCGCGTTGCAGGGCGAGCCCGCGCTGGGCCTGCGCCGGGCCCAGGCCGACTTCCGCTCGGGACACCTCGCCCGCGCGAGCGCCATCGCGCGCGGCCTGCTGGATGCGGAGCCCGGCATTGCCGATCCGGTCCTGCGCGCGCGCGTGCTCAACCAGCTCGGCGCGGTGGTCCTGATCGAGGGACGCGCCGCGGAGGCCGAGACGGCGTTTCGCGAGGCCGTGGCGCTGGTGGCCACGCGCGAGCAGCCGGCCGTGCTCGGACAGGCCTATACCGGTCTCGCGTCCGCGCTCGCCGACCAGGGGCGCTACGCGGATGCGGCGGTCGCCTTCGGTCGCGCGCGCGTGCCGCTGGTGCTGGCCGGCGACACCCTGGCACTGGCGCGGGTCGATGCCAACGAGGGCATGCTCGAGCGCCTGCGCGGGCGGCCCGAGGTGGCCTTGCCGCTGCTGCAGCGCGCGGTGGGCGTGTTCGAGCGCTTCGGCGCGCTCAATGAATTGTTCGTCACCGTGGCGGCGGAAGTGGAGGCCCACCTGCTGCTGCTGGACCCGCAGGCGGCGCTGGCCGCCAGCACGCCGCGCTACCGCGAGCGCAATCGCCTGGCCAACGCCAGCAACCGCGAATACCTGGTGCTGCACCACGCGCGCGCGCTGGCCGCCGCGGGCCGCACCTCGCAGGCGCGGCAATTGCTGGAGGAACTCGACCGCGCGGCGCCGAGCGAGCCGCCGCTGCGGCCCGGCGTGGCGGCGGCGCTGGCCGAGCTGGAACTGGAGGCGGGCAACGCGGCGGCGGCGTCGCGTTGGGCCGGCATGGCGGTCGAAGCGCTGGACCAGGAGGCCTGGCGCCTGCGCGCACGGACCTGGCTCACGCGGGTGCGGGCCCTGCGCATGCAGGGGGACCTGGCCGCCGCCGGGCGCGAAGCCAGGGCACTGGACCAGTGGGCGCAGCGGTATCCCGAGTTCGCCTTCATCGGGGTCCTGGCCCGCCTGGCCGAGGCCGAACTGGACGCGGCGTCCGGCCAGGTCGAGCGCGCCATGGCGCGCTACGCCCAGGCGCAGTCGGGGGCCGAGGCCTGGGGCGTGCCGGCGGACCTGGCCCTGGTGGCCTTGTCCCATGCGCAGGCACTGATCGAGTCCGGCGCCGCCGAGGAGGCCAGTGCCGTGGCCGGGCGCGTGCTGCGCTGGGCGGACCGCGATTACGGCATCGCGGTCCTGCAGGCGCGCCTGTACCAGGCCCTGGGCCAGGAATCGGCCCGCGACGCCAGCCTCGCGCGGGCGCGCGACCTGGCCGGGGAACGGCCGTTGCCGGCGCTGGCCGAACCACGGCCGGCGATGGCCCAGGAGCTCGGCTTCCGCGGCTAGCAGGGCCGGGTAACGGCCGCCGCGGCGCTGGCCGCGACGCAATTCACGTGTTGCGAATGCTGCGCGAGGCCGCTGCGAGTGCGGCGCCGCCCGGACCTGGCCCAGAATCGCGAGTCGCCTGCGCCCGTTCGCGCTGCGGCCCGCAGATGGATGCCCCGCATCCGTCGCGGCTGAACCCAGCCACCAGACCATCCGGGGTGCCCGTGCGCAATTCCAGACTGATTCCCTTGCTCCTGCTCTCGTTGAGCGCGAGCGTCCAGGCCGCCGGGACGTTCACCGTCCTGCCCGCGCCGGGCGTGCGCGTGACCAAGATGTCGCCCAATGGCGAGTACGTGGTCGGCACCTACTTCGGCGAGGACGGCAGTACCGTCGGCTACATCTGGCGCGCCAGCGACCAGAGCAGCCACGTGCTGACGGAAATGAACAACGTGATCGGGGTCAACAACCTCGGCGTCGTTTCGGGCTCGGTGCCGGTCAACGGCGGCGTCCTGTTCGGCGGCCTCGATCTCGGCGCCACCGCGACCATCGGCATGGCGCCGATGCAGCTGACCGCGCCGCTGGAGGAGAATTCCAACGGCTACGACATCGCCGACGACGGCACCGTGGTCGGCCTGTCCTTCGACAGCGCCTACAACATGGATCGCACCAAGGCCTTCGTCTGGACCCCGTCGCAGGGCATGCAGGTGCTGGCGACCACCAGTCCCTTCACCTACTCGCGCGCCAACGCCATCAGCAGCGACGGCCGGGTCATCGCCGGCTGGAACGACAACGACTTCGGTCGCAGTGGCGTGATCTGGCGCAACCGCGTGCCCATGGACGTGCAGGACGACGTCGGCGGCCGGGTCGGCGAGGCCACTGCGGTCAGCGGCAACGGCCGCTTCGTGGCCGGCGGCTTCTACCTCGACCCGCTGGGCAACTACGGCGCCTGGCGCTGGAGCGAGAAGGGCGGCGTGCGCGTGATCCCGAACATGGAGTACGCCTTCGCGATCAGCGACGACGGCCGCACTGCGGTCGGCTCCTCCTCGTTCTTCGAGGGCCGCATCGCGCGCATCTGGCGCCATGGCGTGGGCACCGTGGACCTGGCCCAGTACCTGGCCGACAACGCCGTGACCGGCGTGCCCGAAGGCTTCCTCCTGGTCGGCGGCTTCAGCGCGCTGTCGGCAGACGGCAAGCGCATGGCCGGCTGGGGTTACGACAGCACCTTCGCGGTCCAGTCCTTCGTCATCGACGTGGTCGAGGAGCGCATCCTGGCCGACGGCTTCGAGCCGCGCTTCCCGCCGCCGCCGCCGCCGGACGAGGAATGAGGCAGCCCGACGGCGGCCGCCGCGACCCCGGGCGCGGGGCGCGGCGGCCGGCGTTTCAGCGGATCAGCGAGCGCTCGCTGCGCTCGATGAAGTCGAGCATCAGGCGCACGTCGGGCGCGCCGTCGGCCGCGGCGGCGAGCTGGGCGCGCGCGTCGGCCAGCGGCAGGCCGCTCTTGTAGATCGTGCGGTAGGCGCGCTTGATCGAGAGGATGCGCTCGCTGGAGAAGCCGCGGCGCTTGAGTCCCTCGGTATTGATGC
>JAGOEZ010000052.1:5260-15349 GCA_017997455.1 Lysobacterales bacterium
GCGGCGAGCTGGGCGCGCGCGTCGGCCAGCGGCAGGCCGCTCTTGTAGATCGTGCGGTAGGCGCGCTTGATCGAGAGGATGCGCTCGCTGGAGAAGCCGCGGCGCTTGAGTCCCTCGGTATTGATGCCCTTGGGCAGCGCGAAGTTGCCGGCCACGGTGACGAAGGGCGGCACGTCGCGGCTGATGATCGAGCCCATCGAGGTGAAGGCATGCGCGCCGACCTGGCAGAACTGGTGCAGCAGGGTGAAGCCGCCCAGGATCGCCCAGTCGTCGACCCGGCTGTGGCCGGCGATCGAGGCGGCGTTGGCGAAGATGGTGTGGCTGCCGACCACGCAGTCGTGCGCGACGTGCACGTAGGCCATGATCCAGTTGTCGTCGCCGATGCGCGTGGTGCCGCTGTCCTGGGTGGTGCCGCGGTGGATGGTGCAGTACTCGCGGATGGTGTTGCGGTCGCCGATCTCGAGCCGGGTCGGCTCGCCGTGGTACTTCTTGTCCTGCGGCTCGCCGCCGATGGCGCTGAAGGCGAAGATCCGGTTGTCGCAGCCGATCCGGGTCGGGCCCTCGATCACGACGTGGCTGCCGATGCTGGTGCGGTCGCCGATCTCGACCCCGGGTCCGATCACGCTGAAGGGACCGATGCTGACGCCGCTGCCGATGCGCGCGGCGGGATCGACGATCGCGCTGCCGTGGATCATGCGTCGCGGCCCCGCTCGGCGCACAGGATCTCGGCCGACGCCACTTCGCGGCCGTCGACCGTGGCCACGCAGGCGAACAGGCCCATGCCGCGCAGCATGCGCTTGAGCGCGACGTCGAGGACCAGCTGGTCGCCGGGGATCACGGTCTTGGAGAAGCGCGCGTTGTCGACCTTGACCAGGTAGTAGAGCGGCGCGCGGCCGGGGTGCGAGACCGCGGAGATCTGGGTCAGCACGCCCGAGGCCTGCGCCAGCGCCTCGATGATCAGCACGCCGGGCATCACCGCGTGGCCCGGGAAGTGGCCCTGGAAGAAGGGCTCGTTGATCGAGACGTTCTTGATCGCGCGCAGGGTCTTCGACGGCTCGACCGCGACCACGCGGTCGATCAGCAGGAACGGGAACCGGTGCGGCAGCATCGCGGTGATGCCCGCGATCTCGATCGGCAGCTTGATTGCGGCGCCTGCGGTCTTGTCATTCGTCATTGTCCAGCTCCCGGACCCGTGGCAGCAGCTTGCGCACGATCTCGTCTAGGTGGCGGAAACGCGCGATATTGCGCTTCCAGGTCCGATTGTCCTGCATCGGCAGGCCGGAAGAATACTCGCCCGGTTCGGTGATGCTGCGCGTGACCATGGTCATGGCCGAAATGGTCACCTTGTCGCAGATGACGAGGTGGCCGGAAATGCCCGCCGCGCCCGCCACCAGGCAATGGCGGCCGATGCGGGTGCTGCCGGCGACGCCGACGCAGCCGGCCATGGCGGTGTGGGCGCCGATATGGCAGTTGTGGCCGATCTGGATCTGGTTGTCGAGGCGCACGTCCTCCTCGAGCACGGTGTCGCCCAGCGCGCCGCGGTCGATGGTGGTGTTGGCACCGATCTCGCAGTCGTCGCCGACCCGGACGCCACCAAGCTGGGGGACCTTGAGCCAGCGGCCGCCATCCATCGCCAGGCCGAAGCCATCGGCGCCCAGCACCGCGCCGGGATGGACCAGCACGCGCTGGCCCAGCACCACGCGCTCCACCAGGGTCACCCGCGCCACCAGGCGCGATTGCGCCCCGACCACGCAGTCGTCGCCGACCACGCAGCCGGGGCCGAGTTCGGCGCCGGCGGCGATCCGCGAGCGCGCGCCGACCACGCATTGCGGCCCGATGCTGGCGCCGGCCTCGACCACGGCGTCGGGCGCCACCACGGCGCTGGGGTGCACGCCCGGTTGCGGCGCCGGGCGCGCGTCGTACAGCGCCGCGATGCGCGCGAAATCGGCATAGGGGTTGCGGCTGACCAGCGCCGCGACCGGGCAATCGGCCGCGTCGGCCTCGGCCAGCACCACGGCAGCCGCGCGGGTCGCGCGCAGTCGGGCGCGGTATTGCGGATTGGCCAGGAACGAGACCTGCGCGGGGCCGGCATCCTGCAGCGACGCCACGCCTTCGATCCGCGCGTCGCCGGGGCCGCGCAATTCGAGCGCGAAGCGCTGCGCCAGCCCGGCGAGCGTTGCCAGGGGCGCGTTCAACGCGCGGCGCCCGGTTCCGGCGCGGCGCTGCGCAGCCGCTCCAGCACCTCGTCGGTGATGTCGATCGCGGCGCTGGCGTACAGCACCGGCTCCTCGACCACGAGGTCGAAGCCGTTTTCCCGCGCGTACTCGATCACGGCGTCGTGCACCTCGGGCCAGCGCTTGCTGAGTTCCTCGTTGCTGCGCGTGTTGAGGTCGTCGCGCATCTTCTTGCGCGTGCCCTCGATGCCGCGGCGCAGCGTGTCGACCTCGAACTGGCGCGCCTCGGCCACGCTCTTGGGCAGGATCGCGGCCTCGCGCTTGAGGTTGGCCTCGAGTTCGGCCAGGCGCGCCTCCTGGACCTTGAGCGCGGCGTCGCGCTCGGCGAATTCGCGCGCCAGCGCCTCGCGGCCGGCCTGGATCTGGGGCGCATTGTCGAGCAGGCGGGCCATGTTCACATAGCCGATGCGCGCGGTCTGCGCGGGGGCGGCGGCCGCGACGCCCAGCAGGGCCGCGGCCGCGACGGCGATCAGCCGTCGCCGCACGCGGCGCTTCCCGCCCGCGTGTCCGGGCCGCTGTGCCGCCGGCTGCCGCGCGCGATGCATGACCGGCGTCCCATCGTCCCGGGTCCGGCTCAGAACTGGTTGCCGAACGTGAACTGCAGGGTCTCCGTGCGGTCCTCGTCTTCCTTGATCAGCGGGTAAGCGATGCTGACGATGATCGGCCCGACCGGCGCCTGCCACTTGAAGGAGATGCCGGCCGAGGCGCGCAGTTCGCCGACGTCGAAGGCATCGTAGTCCTCGAACACGTTGCCGACGTCGACGAAGGCCGAGAACTGGGTCGAGTCGTCGCCGCGCTTGACGAACGGGGTCGGGAAGATCAGTTCCAGGTTGGCCACGGTCAGCAGCGCGCCGCCCAGCGGCTGGCAGATGTCGCCCTCGATCAGCGGGTTCGGGTCGGAGCAGGGACCCAGCGTGTTGTCCTCGAAGCCGCGCACCGAGCGCACGCCGCCGGCATAGAAGTTCTCGTAGAACGGCAGCACGTCGGCATTGCCGTAGCCGTCGCCATAGCCGAGTTCGGCCCGGGTCAGCAGCGAGAAGATGCTGCCCAGCGGCCAGTACCTGGCGCCCTCGTAGAAGAGCTTGTAGGCCTCCTGGGTCGAGCCCGGCAGCGCGACCTCGGCGCCGACGCGCTGGTAGGCGCCGCGGGTCGGCGCGAAGTACTTGTTGCGCGAGTCGCGCGACCAGCCCGCCTGCAGGCCCCAGGTGCTGAAGGTGCGCTTCCCGAGCTCGTTGATGTAGTCGATGATCTCGGGCGGGGTGATGCCCGGGAAGGTGCCGATCTGGTTGCGCGACAGGCTCATGACCATCGACAGGGTGTCGGTCTCGGTCAGCGGGATGCCCATGATCACCGAGCCCGAGGCGATGTCGGAGGTGTAGTTGGCGATGTTGGCCTCGCCCTGGTCGAGCTCGCGGTAGCTCAGGGTGTAGCCGAGGCTGACGCCGTCGTCGGTGAAGTACGGGTCGATGTAGCTGAAGTCGAAGCGCCTGAGGACCGAGTTGTTCTGCAGGGTGACGCCGACGCTGTTGCCGGTGCCGAGGAAGTTGCGCTGGGTCACCGAGATCGAGGTCAGCAGGCCCTGCAGCTGCGAGTAGCCGAGGCCGAACTGGAACGCGCCCGAACTCTGCTCTTCGACCTTGACCAGCACGTCGACCTGGTCGTCGGAACCGGCCACGCGCGGCGTGGTGATGTCGACGGTCTTGAAGTAGCCCAGGCGCTGCAGGCGGATCTTGGAACGGTCGATCGCGGCCTGCGAGAACCACGCGCCCTCGAACTGGCGCATCTCGCGGCGCAGCACCTCGTCCTGGGTGCGGGTGTTGCCCTCGAAGTTGATCCGGCGCACGTACACGCGCTTGCCCGGGTTGACGAAGAACGTGACCTCGACGGTGCGGTTCTCCTTGTCGACCTTGGGGATCGGGGTGACGTCGGCGAAGGCATAGCCGATGTTGCCCAGCACTTTCTGCATCGCCTCGGACGAGAGCTCGAGCTTGCGCCGCGAGAAGATGTCGCCGGGCTGGGTGTAGACCAGGCGGCGGATCTCGGGCTCGCCGAGGATCAGGTCGCCGGTGAGCTTGATCTCCGAGATCGTGAAGACCTCGCCCTCGCGCACGTTGGCGGTGAGGTAGATGTTGCGCTTGTCGGGGCTGATCGTGACCTGGGTCGATTCGATGTTGAAATCGACGTAGCCGCGGTCCTGGTAGTAGCTGGTCAGCTTCTCGAGGTCGCCGGAGAGCTTCTCGCGCGAGTACTGGTCGTCCTTGGAGTACCAGCTCAGCCAGCCGGTGGTGTCGGACTCGAAGTCCTCGCGGATCTCCTCGTCGGAGAACGTGGTGTTGCCGACCACGTTGAGGTGCTTGATCTTCGAGGCCTTGCCCTCGGCGATCTGGATCTGGATCTCGACCCGGTTGCGGTCGAGCTCGGTCACGGTGGGCTTGATCGAGACGTTGTACTTGCCGCGGTTGTTGTACTGCCGCATCAGTTCCTGGGTCAGGCGGTCGAGCTCGAGGCGGTCGAAGGTCTCGCCCTCGGCCAGGCCGATCTCCTTGAGGCCCTTGAGCAGGTCCTCGTCCTTGATGTCCTTGTTGCCGTCGATCCCGATCTTGGCGATGGCCGGGCGCTCGACCACGGTCACGACCAGGATGTCGCCCTGGCGCGACACCTGCACGTCCTTGAAGAAGCCGGTCTTGTACAGGGCGCGGATCGCCTCGGCGGCGCCGGCACGGTCGATCGTGTCGCCTTTCTCCACCGGCAGGTAGGAATAGACGGTGCCGGCCGAGATGCGCGACAGGCCGTCGAGGCGGATGTCCTGCACCACGAACGGATCGATCGCCGCGGTGGCGGAGAGGGACAGTCCTGCAAGCAGGACCAGGGCGGCAAAACGCGTCATCGTCACTCCCGACCGGAAAGGGTTTCTTCTTGCTGCGCCGCGCGGCCTCATGGGACCGGGCGTGCGCGGTTGTTCTGGCCGGCCGGGCGAGCCGGGTGGCGCGGCGTCAGGAGACCAGGCCCACGATGTCGTTGTAGAACGCCAGCCCCATCAGGCCGGCCAGCAGCGCCAGGCCGACATATTGGCCCATGGCCGCGGCGCGCTCGCTCACCGGGCTGCCTTTCACCAGCTCGATAAGGTAATACAGGAGGTGTCCCCCGTCCAAGATCGGCACCGGCAGCAGGTTCAGGATCGCGATCGACAGCGACAGCGTGGCCAGGAACCACAGGAACCAGCTCGGGCCCAGCTGGGCCGAGAAATTGGCATTGCGCGCGATCCCGATCGGGCCGCTGACGTTCTCCAGCGAGGCCCGCCCGAGCACCAGGTGGCGCAGCAGCTTGAGCGTGGTCGTGGTCATCGACCAGGTCTCGGACAGGGCGGCCGGGATCGCCTCCAGCGGCCCGTAGCGCAGCATCGCGTCGCGCAGGTCGGGCGGGGCGATGCCGATCTGGAAGTTGGGCTGGCCCTGGGCATCCTTGCCGGGTTCGGCGCGGACCGCCAGCTCGAGCGACTCGGCGCCACGGCGGATCCGCAGGGTCAGCGCCGGATCGGTCGCCGCCGCGGCCTGGATCGCCTCGTAGAGCGCCTCGAAGTTCGCGACCGCGACCCCGTCCACCGCCTCGATGCGGTCGCCGGCCAGCACGCCGGCGCGTTCGGCCGGCCGTCCCGCCACCGCCTCGGCGACCACGGGCGGGCGCTCGCGCACCAGCGGCGTGATCCCGGTGAGCTTGAGCGCGCTCTTCTCGTCGGCGTCGGCCGGAAGGCGCGACAGGGGCAGGACCAGCGCGCGCTCGACGCCGTCCTCGCCCTCGACCCGCAGCGGCGTGTCGCGCCGGCCCAGCGCCGATTCGATCAGCGCGATCATGGCCTCGGTCCAGCTCTCGGTCGCCTGCCCGTCGACCTCGATCACGCGATCGCCCTTGCGCAACCCGGCCTCCGCCGCCAGCGCCGCCGGCTCGCCCAGCAGCGGCTGGAAGTCCGGCTTGCCGATCACGAACATGAGCCAGAACGCGGCCACCGCGAACAGCAGGTTGGCGATCGGGCCCGCGGCCACGATCGCCATGCGGGTGCCGACCGGCTTGCGGTTGAATGCGCGATCGAGCTCCTCCGGGGCGACGTCGCCCTCGCGCTCGTCGAGCATCTTGACGTAGCCGCCGAGCGGGATCGCCGCGACCACGTACTCGGTGTCGTCGCGCCCGCGACGCGACCACAGCGCGCGGCCGAAGCCGACCGAGAAGCGCAGCACCTTGACCCCGAGGCGGCGCGCGACCCAGTAGTGGCCGAACTCGTGGAAGGTCACGAGCAGGCCGAGGGTGACGATGAGCCACCAAACCGAACCGAGGATCTCGCCCATCGTCTTGCCAGCCTGCTTCCAGGGCGCCGCGGGGCGCCGGTCTCGTGGGGGGCGCGCCGGCCGCGCCGGTCGCGTTGCAACTGTTCGTGCCGCGGGCGGCGCCCGCCTAGGCGCGCGCGATCCCGTCGCGCGCCGCCTCGCGTGCCCGCCGGTCGGCGTCCAGGATCGCCTCGATCCCGTCCGGCGCCGGGGCCGATACCGTGGCCAGTGTACGCTCCACGACCGCGGCGATGCCCGGGAAGCGCAGGCGACCGTTCAGGAAGGCTTCAACCGCGACCTCGTTGGCGGCATTCAGGACCGTGGGGGCGGCGCCGCCGGCGCGCAAGGCAGCGTACGCGAGGCCCAGGCAACGGAAGGTGTCGGCGTCCACGGCTTCGAACTCCAGGCGCCGGGTCGCGATCAGGTCCAGCGCCGGCACCCCGGCCTCGATCCGCTCCGGCCAGGCCAGCGCGCCCGCGATCGCGGTGCGCATGTCCGGGTTGCCCAGTTGCGCCAGGGTCGAGCCGTCGCGGTAGGCCACCAGCGAGTGGATCACGCTCTGGGGGTGGACCACGACCTCGATCCGGTCGGGCGCCAGGCCGAACAGGCCGTGGGCCTCGATCACCTCCAGGCCCTTGTTCATCAAGGTGGCGGAATCGACCGAGATCTTGCGCCCCATGCGCCAGTTGGGGTGCGCGCAGGCCTGTTCGGGCGTGACCGCGTCCAGCGCCTCCGCGCGCCAGCCACGGAACGGCCCGCCCGAGGCGGTCAGGATGATGCGCTCGATGCCATGGCGCCCGGGGTCGCGCGCATAGCCCGGCGGCAGGCACTGGAAGACCGCGTTGTGCTCGCTGTCGAGCGGCAGCAGGGTGCCGCCGCCGGTCGCGAGGGCCGCGGCCAGCAGCGGGCCGGCCATGACGACCGCCTCCTTGTTTGCCAGCAGCAACTGCTTGCCCGCGCGTGCCGCCGCCAGCGTGGACTCGAGCCCGGCGGCGCCGACGATCGCGGCGACCACGCAATCCACCCCGGCCTCGGCCGCGATGGCCGCCAGCGCGGCGGGCCCAGCCAGCGGCTCGG
Organism: Lysobacterales bacterium; assembly: GCA_017997455.1. Taxonomy (GTDB): domain Bacteria; phylum Pseudomonadota; class Gammaproteobacteria; order Xanthomonadales; family Ahniellaceae; genus JAGOEZ01. The sequence goes on from JAGOEZ010000052.1 coordinate 12,891, forward strand.
TGGCGAGCGCGGCTTCGCGCAGGCCGCGCGCCAGCGCGTCGAGCAGGGTCGGGTCGGCGATCACGGCGCGCTGCGGGCGCAGGGCGCGGCAGCGCGCCACCAGGCCGGCGACGTCGCGGTGCGCGCTCAGGGCCACGGCTTCGAAACGTTGCGGATGACGCAGCAGCACGTCGGCGGTGCTGGCTCCGATCGAGCCGGTGGCGCCGAGCAGGGCGACGCGCTTGCGCACCCTCAGAGCCCCAGCAGCCACTTGCCCGCCGCGAAGACCGGCAGGGCCGCGAACAGGCTGTCGAAGCGGTCGAACACGCCGCCGTGGCCGGGGAACAGCGTGCCGGAATCCTTCACCTGCGAATGGCGCTTGATCAGGCTCTCGTAGAGGTCGCCGACGATCGACACCCCCACCGTGACCAGCGCCAGCGCGACCAGCGCCGCCAGTCCGCCGCCGCGCGCGCCGAGCAGGGTGCCGGCGGCGACCGTGAAGGCAACGCTCCCGAGCAGGGCCCCGTAGACGCCGGCCAGGGTCTTGCCCGGACTGATCCGCGGCGCGAGCCTGGCCTTGCCGTAACGGCGACCGGCGAAATAGGCGCACACGTCGGCGCACCACACCAGCAGGACCACGAACAGCAGCCAGCCATGGCCGTGCGCGGCCTGTCCGTGCAGGGCCACGGCGGCGGCCCAGGCCGGAACCACCACCAGCAGGCCGGCGATCGCCTTGGCCGCGTGGTTGCGCGCCACGGGCGCCTCGCAGAACGCGTAGTGGCGCAGCCACAGCGCCGCCAGCGGCCACCAGGCGACGCCGACCCAGGTGGCCCAGTGCAACGCCTGCTGTTCCCGTGCGAGCCAGATCGCGGCCATGGCCGCGGCCGCGGCCGCGAACAGCGCGAGCGGCGCAAGCGCGCCACGCAGCCCGATCAGGCGGGTCCACTCGAGCACGCCGAGCAGGCACACCACGCCCAGGCCCAGCGCCAGCCACGGCGTCGGCACGTACAGCACCGCGGCGATCGCCAGCGGCGCCAGCAGCAGCGCCGTGGCCACGCGCAGTCGCAGCGAGTCAGCCATCGCCGGTCGCCTTGCCCGCGCCCGGCGCCGCGGCCGCGCCGCGCAGCTGCGCCCCGGTCTGGCCGAAGCGTCGTTCGCGTCGCGCGTAGTCCTCGACCGCGCGGGTCATCGCCGCGGCATCGAAGTCCGGCCACAGCACGTCGGTGAAATGCAGTTCGGTGTAGGCCATCTGCCACAGCAGGAAGTTGCTGATGCGATGGTCGCCGCCGGTGCGGATGAAGAGGTCGGGCTCGGGCAGGCCGGCCAGCGACAGCTGCGCGGCGATCGTGTCGGCGTCGATGGCCTCGACCGCGACTTCGCCGGCCGCGACCTGCGCCGCGATCCGGCGGCAGGCCTCGGTGAGGTCCCAGCGGCCGCCGTAGTTGGCGGCGATGGTCAGCGCCAGCGCGGCGTTGTGCGCGGTCGATTCGACCGCGACCCGCATGCGCGCCTGCACCTCGGCCGGGAACGGCGCCGGATCGCCGATGAAGCGCAGGCGCACGCCGTGCTCGCGCAGCTGGCCGACCTCGCGGTCCAGGGCCTTGAGGAACAGGGTCATCAGCGCGTTGACCTCGGTCGCCGGCCGGCTCCAGTTCTCGCTCGAGAACGCGAACAAGGTCAGGGCCGGGATCCGCTGGCGCAGGCAGAACTCGACGCTGGCGCGCACCGCCTTGACCCCGGCACGATGGCCGAAACTGCGCGGACGCCGCCGGCGCTCGGCCCAGCGGCCGTTGCCGTCCATGATGATGGCGACATGGCGCGGCAGCCGGTCGGCGGCGGGCGCGGTCGCGGGACTCGGGGCGCTGGCCACCGCGCGGAATCCGGTGGCCTCAGACCGCCATCAACTCCTTCTCCTTGGCCTGGACGACGCCGTCCACGTCCTTGACGAAGCGGTCGGTGAGCTTCTGGATGTCCTCCTCGGCGCGCCGCTCCTCGTCCTCGGTGATCTTCTTGTCCTTGAGCAGGTCCTTGACCTGCTGCATCGCGTCGCGCCGCACGTTGCGCACTGCCACCTTGGCGGCCTCGCCCTCGTGGTGGACGTGCTTGCCCAGCTCCTTGCGCCGCTCCTCGGTGAGCGCCGGCAGGTTGATCCGGATCACGACCCCCGCCGTGGTCGGGGTGAGGCCGAGGTCGGAACCGAGGATCGCCTTCTCGACCGCGCCGACCATGCTCTTCTCCCACGGCGTGATGGTGAGCGAGCGCGCGTCGCTCACGGCGACGTTGGCGACCTGCGAAAGCGGCACGTCGTTGCCGTAGTAGGGCACCTTGAGGTGTTCCACCAGCGCGGTGCTGGCGCGCCCGGTGCGCAGGCGCTGCAACTCGTGCTTGAGCGCGTCCACGCTCTTGTGCATGCGGGTCTCGGCGTCCTTCTTGATGTTCGCGATCATGGGTGCTCCGGACGACTGCGCGAGGGGATTCGG
>JAGOEZ010000053.1 GCA_017997455.1 Lysobacterales bacterium
GCGCCGCGGCGTCGCCGTGCCGGCTGGCCCGCAGCCGCGGTGGCCGCGAGTCTCCTGGCCGTCATCGCGCTCGCGTGGCGCGCGCCCGAACCACGCGAGCCCTTGAGCGAGGCCGCCTGGCTCGAGCGCTCGCGCAGCCTCGAATCGGAGCTGTCGCGCCTGCGCCTGGCCAGCGACGCGCCCGGCGGCGCGGTCGGGCTGGAAGCCGAACTCGCGCGCATCGACCGCGCCCTGCAGGCCGCCTACGACCGCGGCGCGACCCCGGCCGAACTCGCGCCGCTGTGGCAGCAGCGCACCGCCACCCTCGATTCCCTGGTCACCACCTGGCGCCGTCGCGACCACGTCGTGCGGATCTGATCCCGATGCATTGCAGTACGCCCGCTTCGAAGGAACCTCGCATGAACAGCCGCACGCCGATCTCCAGCCGCCTGTGCGCGGCCTTCACCCTCGCGTTGGCCATCGCGCCGCTGGCGGGCGCCGACCCGGCCCTGCCCGAGCCGCCCACGCTGGCCACGGTGCCGGCATCGACCGCGGGCATCGAGGCGCGGATGCGCGAGGAGCTGCACGGCATGTTGCGCCGGATGGCCGATGCCGGCGCCTTCGAGGAGACGCGCGCGGAGGACATCGCGTTGAGCCTCAGCCTGCCGGCGGAACGCAGCGTCGATCTCGGCCTGGTGCTCGACACCCGCGCCGATCCGGCGCGCGGCCTCGCGGTGCTCGCGACCGCGCCGGGCGGGGCGGCGCAGCAGCTCGGGCTCGCCGCCGGCGACGTGATCGCCGCGGTCGATGGCCGCTCGCTGGCCGGCGACGGCCCGGCCGCGGCGGCGACGCTGCGCGCCGCGGCCGCGGCGGCGCGCGACGGCGAGGAACTGCGCCTGCGCGTGTTGCGCGACGATCGCACGCTGGAACTCGCGGGCCCGGTGCATGCGCAGTACCTGCCGGCGCTGCGCCTGGAGCTGGGCGAAGGCGCGCTGGTCGCCAGCAACGCGCCGGTGGCGCTGGCGCCCGCGACGGCGGCCGCCGTCGCGACGCAGGCCGCGACCGACACCTGCGGCCGCATCAGCACCTTCCACATCGCGCCGCGCCAGCAACGCCTCTACCGCGCGCGGGTGCTGTCGATCGACGGCAAGCTGCCGGGCACGGCGCGGCAGGAGACCTACCGGGTCGAGCCGGGTCGGCACGTGCTGGAAATCTCCGAGGACATCGATACCCAGGACCTGCCGGATTACTTCTCGCGCCTGCGCCCGCGCTTCGGCCGCCAGGTGCTGGAAGTCGAGGTCGAGGCCGGCATGACCGCGCTGGTCGCGGCGCGACTGCTCGATGACGTCCCGGCCAAGGGGCGCCCCTACTGGGAGCCGACGGTCTGGAAGTCGATCGCCGAGCCCTGCCGCTGAGCCCCGCGGGCGCCGCGCCGGAACCGGCGCGGCACCCGCACGCCCTGCCCGGGACGCGGCCCGCGTCCACACTCCGCGTCGCGCACTTCTGGCACCATCGGGCTTCGATGTGACGGGGCCTGCGCCCCGGGCGAGGCGTCCATGGACTCCGCGGTGCGGCGACGGTGGTTGCGACGCATCGGCGTGCTGGCCGGGCTGCTCGGCCTCTATGCGCTGATCGGCTTCCTGGTGCTGCCGTGGTGGGCGCGCGGCTGGCTCGAGCGCACGCTGGGCGAACAGTACGCGCGGCCGGTCGCGATCGAGCGCCTGGCCTTCAATCCCTTCAGCTTGCGCGCGCGGGCCGAAAATGTCGTGCTGGGCGATGGCCGCGGCGGGCGCCAGTTCGAGGTCACCCGGATCGAGGCCGACTACGAGCTGCGCTCCTTCCTGTCGGATTCGCGCCAGTTGTCGGAGTTGATCCTCGAGCGCCCGCGCCTGACCCTGGTCCGCAGCGCCGCCGGCGCCTTCGACCTGCCGCGCTCGCATGCGCCGCGGCCGCTGGGCCCGCAGCCGCCCTTGCTCCTGCGGGTCGAGCGCATCGCGATCGCGGATGGCGCGATCGACTACACCGACGAAGCCTTCGGCGCGGCGCGCGTGCGCCTCGAGGACCTCGACATCGAGGTCAAGGAACTGAGCACCGTGGTCGAAGCCGCCGACGGCAGTTTCGAGCTGCGCGTGCGCGAGTCCGGCGGCGGCGTGTTCGGTGTGCGCGGGCGGGTCCATCCGGGGCGCGAGAAGGTCGAGGCCGAGCTCACGCTCGAGGGCCTGGGCACGGAGCTGCTGCGGCCCTTCCTCAAGGCCGCGCTGCCGGCGGCGCACGTGGCCGAGGTCGGCGCCAGCCTGCGCGCGCACCTCGCCTACGACAAGCGCGTGCCCGGCGCCGTGCTCAGCGGCATTGCGGTCGAAGTCGCGCCGCTGGCGCTGGCCACGGCGCCCGAGGCTGGACCGTTGCTGCGGCTGGAGCGGATCGCGCTGGGCGGCGGCCGCATCGATCTGGCGGCGCGGCGCTTCGAGGCCGAAACGCTCGCGCTGGCCGGCGGCCAGGCGTCCGGCACGCGCGGCACCGACGGCACCCTCGCGATCGCGGCGCTCTTCGCCCGCGACGCGGTGCCCGGGCCTGCGCCAGCGGCCGTAGCGCCCGCCAGCGCCGACGCACCCGCGCCGCCCACGGACGCAGCAGCCGCGCTGTCCGCCGAGGCCAAGCAACCCGACGCAGCCGCCGCACCGCCCGCTGCGGCCATGGAACCCGGCGCGGCAATAGCCCCCACCGAGGCCGCCGATCCCGCTGCGGTCGCCGAAGCGGCGCCGTGGCAATGGCGCATTGCCCAGGTCGAGGTCAAGGACATCGCGCTGCCCTTGCGCGATGAGTCGGTGCAACCGGCGGCGGCGTGGGATGCGGTCCTGACCCGGCTCGCGCTGGCGCCGGTCGATGGCACGGCCGCAAGCCGCAGCGCGGTCGAACTCGCGCTCGCGATCGGCGAGGGCGGCTCGATCACCGCGCAAGGAGACGTGGCTCTCGCCGAGGGCGCGGCCACGCTCAAGCTCGAAGGCAAGGGCCTGCCCTTGCTGCCCGCGCAGCCTTACCTGGCGCAGGTCGCCAAGCTGGAGTTGCGCGGCGGGTTGCTCGACCTGGCCGGCGACCTGCGGCTCGACCCGGCCGCCACGCCGGCGCTGCGCTACACCGGCACGCTGGCGCTGAACCAGTTCGGCACCGTCGATGCGCGCCGCAAGCGCGACTTCCTCAACTGGAAGTCGCTCGCGGTGGAGGGCCTCGATGCCAGCCTGCAACCCGTGCGGGTGCGCGCCGCGACGATCCGTGCCGATGGCCTCTACGCGCGCGTGATCGTGGCCGCCGACCGCAGCACCAACCTCGGCGACATCCTGGTCGACGGTGGTACAAGCGCCGCCGGTGCCGGCGGCGAGCGCGCGCCACCCGACGTCGCGGTGGAGCGCGTGATCCTCAAGCGCTCGCGACTGCGCTTCGCCGACTTCTCGCTGACGCCGCGCTTCATCACCACGATCGAGGCGCTCGCGGGCACCATCACCGGCCTGGGCTCGAAACCCGGCGCGCGCGCCAAGGTCGACCTCAAGGGCCAGGTCGATGCCTACGCGCCGGCGACCGTGTCCGGCGCGCTCAATCCCTTCCGCGGCGCCGAGGACACCGATCTCACCCTCACCTTCCGCAACGTCGAGCTCAGTTCGCTCACGCCCTACTCGGGCAAGTTCGCCGGCTACGCGATCGATCGCGGCAAGCTCGACCTCGACCTGCGCTACGTGGTCAAGGACGGCAAGCTCGATGGCCAGAACAAGGTCGTGCTCGACCAGCTGACCCTCGGTCGCGCGGTCGACAGCCCCGACAAGGTGAGCCTGCCGCTCAAGCTCGCGATCGCGCTGCTCAAGGACAGCCGCGGCGTGATCGACCTCGACATCCCGGTGTACGGCGACCTCAACGATCCGCAGTTCCGCCTCGGCGGCGTGATCTGGAAGGCGGTGCTGGGCCTGCTGACGAAGATCGTGACCGCGCCCTTCGCGCTGATCGGCGCGATGTTCGGCGGCGGTCCCGACGACGATTCGCTCTCGCGCATCGCCTTCGAGTTCGGGCTCGTGACGTTGCGCGAGGGCGAGGCCGCGAAGTTCGAAAAGCTCATCGACGCGCTGCTCGCGCGCCCGCAGCTCACGCTCTCGATCCGCGGCGTCGCCGACCCGGTCAGCGACGGGCGCGCGCTGGCCGAGGCCGCGCTGCGGGCCGAGATCGCCAGCCGCTGGGCGGCGCAGCGCAAGCCCGATGAGGGCGAGATCCCGCCGCCCGAGGCCGAGCGCGCGATCCTGGTCGCGCTGCACACCGAGCGCATCGGCGCACCGGCGCCGGAGCCTGTCGCCGCGGAGCCGGCTGGGGGCGCGGAAGATGCGACGGCGACGGCGGCGACGGCGGAACTCGAAGCAGCGCGGGCCGACTGGCTCTCGGGCGTGCGCGAGGCGCTGCGCGACAGTTACGAGGTCGACGAGGCGCAGCTCAAGGCACTCGCCGAGGCGCGCGGCGAGGCGGTGCGCGAGGGCCTGCTGGGCAGCGGCAAGGTTCCGCCCGAGCAGGTGTTCCTCAGCCGCAGCGAGCTGAGCTCGGAAACCACCGACAAGGATGGCGTCAACGTGCCGCTGGAACTGGGCGCGCGATGACGACCTCGTGCCCGCAGCCTGCCGCGGCCGTGGACGGCGCGCGCGCATGACCGTCCTGAGCGTCAACCTCAACAAGGTCGCGCTGCTGCGCAACTCGCGCGGCGGTGCGCTGCCGAGCGTGGACGAAGCAGCGCGGGTGGTGCTGGCGGCCGGCGCCGGCGGCATCACGCTGCACCCGCGGCCGGACCAGCGCCACGCGCGGCCGCAGGACATCCTCGGCCTCAAGGCCTGGCTGCCGGTCGAGCTCAACGTCGAGGGCAATCCCTGGGCGGGTCCCACGGCGGCCGGCTATCCCGGGTTCCTCGCCCTGGTCGACGCCGCGCGGCCCGCGCAATGCACGCTGGTGCCCGACGCCGACGGCCAGCTCACCAGCGACCATGGCTTCGATTTCACGCGCGACGCCGCGCGGCTGCGTCCGCTGGTGGCGCAACTCAAGTCCTGGGGCTGCCGGGTGAGCCTGTTCTGCGATCCCGACGCGCCGCAGCTCGAGCGCGCGGCCGAGCTCGGCGCCGACCGCATCGAGATCTACACCGGCCCCTACGCGCACGCGCAGGCCGCGGGCGACGGCGGCGCCGCGCTCGCGGCCTGCGTGCGCACCGTTGAGCGCGCGCAGCGCGCGGGCCTGGGCGTCAACGCCGGGCACGACCTCGACCAGCGGAACCTGGGCCCGTTCCTGCGCGCAGTCCCCGGGGTGCTGGAGGTCTCGATCGGCCACGCGCTGATCAGCGAAGCGCTATACGACGGCCTCGCACCGACCGTGCAGCGCTATCTCGCCGCGATCGCCGCGGCGCGCTGAGTTGCGCGCCCGATACCTCGCCATGGAGGAGGACGGGCTTCAATCGCGACCTGGCTTATCGCGCGCAGAGCGCGCTCCTGCAAGGCCGGCTCTGTAGGAGCGCGCTCTACGCACGATAAGCCACGTCGCATACGCTGCACTTCGTGCCGCGCGCCGGAACCGGCACGCGGATGGCGACAGGCGCAGGCACCCAGGATGGCAACAACCAAGAAAAACGCCGCCGGGGTTGCCCGCGGCGGCGTTCGTGGAAAGCAATGGCGACTGGCGGCTCAGCTGCCCGGCATGTTCTTGAAGCCGATCTTGGTCATGCCGACGTTCTTGGCCGTGGCCAGGATCTCGGCCACCACTTCGTAGCGGGTGGTCATCTCGGCGTCGATCTGCAGTTCCGGCTGCGGATCCTTGCCGGCCTCCAGGCGCAGCTGCGGGCCGAGCGCGGCGCGGATCATCGGCTGGTCGTTCCAGTACAGCTCGCCGGTGGCGCGGATGCGCAGGGCGATCGGCGGCGGCGGGTCGATCTGGGTCGGCGGCGCGGTGGTCTTCTGCGGCAGGTCGATCTGGACCTGGTGGGCGAGGATCGGCGCGGTGATCATGAAGATGATGAGCAGCACCAGCATCACGTCGACCAGCGGCGTGACGTTGATGTCGGCCATCGGGCCGGCCTGTTTCTGGGTGAATGCCATGCGCTTGCTCCGCCGCCCTCAGCTGCCTTGCGGCGTGGTGATCAGGCCGACCTTCTTCATGCCGGCGTTCTTGGCCGAGGCCATCAGCGTGGCCACTTCCTTGTACTCGGTATCGAGGTCCGCCCGGATCTGCAGCGTCGGCTGCGGCGTGCGCCGGGCCTGGATGCGCAGCTGGGTGTCGATGGCCGAGCGCACGATCGGCTCGTCGTTCCAGTAGGTCTCGCCGGTCGACTTGAGCGCCAGCGTGATCGTGCCCGGCGGCTCCTCGTTCGGCTTGGCCACCGCGATCGGCAGGTCGACCTGGATCTTGTGGGCCATCAGGGGCGCCGTGATCATGAAGATGATGAGCAGCACCAGCATCACGTCGACCAGCGGCGTGACGTTGATTTCGGCCATCACGCCGCCCTGTTCGCCGCTGGGACCCGACATGGACATGGCTGCGACTCCGTCGGCCGGTGCTTACTTGCGCGCCTTGGGCGCGGCGCCCTCGACCCGCGCGCCGGTGGCGAAGAAGTCGTGCAGGTCGTGCGCGAACTCGTCGAAGCGGGCGTTGATCTTGCGGTTGCTGCGCACGAAGAAGTTGTACGCGAGCACCGCCGGGATGGCGACGAACAGGCCCAGCGCGGTCATGATCAGCGCCTCGCCGACCGGGCCGGCGACCACGTCGATCGAGGCCTGGCCGGACGCGCCGATGCGGATCAGGGCGTGGTAGATGCCCCACACCGTGCCGAGCAGGCCGACGAAGGGCGCCGAGGAACCGACCGTGGCCAGCAGCGTCAGGCCGGTCTCCAGGCGCGAGCTCTCGCGGGTCACGGCCTGGCGCAGCGCGCGATCGATGAACTCCGAGCGGTTGAGCGCCTCGACCAGGCGCGAACCCTCGTTGCGCTGGTGGTGCGCGGCAGCCGAGGCGCAGTCGAGCGCGATCTTGGAGAACGGCTCGCTCTTGGTCTGGTCTTCCATGAAGCGCACCGCGTCGGCGGCCGACGGGGTATCCCAGAAGGTGCGGATCACGCGCTCCATCTTGCCGGTGATCGACAGGTTCCGGATCGCGTTGACCACGATGTAGAACCAGCTGCCGAGCGACATCACCACCAGGGTGATCAGCACGGTCCAGCCGACGAAGTCGAGGTTGCCCAGCAGGTGGTCGAAGCCCATCTGCTGCAGCGCCGCGGCATCGGAGTCGACCGCGCCCGGCGCCATGCCGGCGTCGGCCGCCGGATCGGCCGGGGTCGCCATCGGGGCGGGGGTGGCGGCGAAGGTATCGGGTGCGGGAGCTGCCGTGGCAGCCGGATCGCTCGCCGGTGCAGCAGTGCTGGCCGGATCCACGGGCTGGGAAGTCGCGTCTTGCTGCATGGCATTACCCTTCAGTGAGCTTGAATGAAATCGGGACCAAGACCCAGCCCTCGACGGGGCGACCGTTCTTGACCTCGGGGTTGAACTTCCAACGCTTCACCGCCTGCATCGCGGCCTGGTCCAGTTCGCGGTGGCGGCTGGACCGGTCGATCGAAATCTTGAGCGGCGAACCGTCGACGCCCACCAGCACGCGCAACATCACTTCGCCCTCGAGCCGGCGCCGCACCGCGGCGGGCGGGTACTTGGGCTGGTAAAGCTTGCGGTAACTCGGGTCTTCCGTGGCACCGGTGTCGGACACCGGCGGCGAAGGCGGCGCGGGCGGCGCGGGCGGCGGCGCCGGCTCGGACATCGCCAGCGGCTCGTCGAACACCACCGGCGGCTCGGGCTCGGGCGGCGGCGGGGCCGGATCCGGGCGCTTCTCGACCTTCTTGATGATTTTCGGCGGCTCGGGCGGCGGCGGCGGCGGCGGCGGCGGCGGCGGCGGCGGCTCGAGGAAGACCACGTCGATGACGGTCTCTTCTTCCTTGTCCTGCGCTTCCGGCGCCATCACCGGCGCGAGCATGAACATGAACACGCCGACGTGGACCACCATCGCGGTCGACAACGCCGTGATCTTGCGCCAGCTGAGGCCGTCTTCGACTAGATAGGGGTCGTTCGTCATGTCGGATCCAACGTGGCAGCATCCCTGCCGGACGGCCGGCGCGCAGAAGCGCGGCACCAGCGCGGCAAAGCTCCCTCGCGCAGGAAATCAGTATAGCGGCGGGGCCGCGACGGTACATCACCCCTTGACGCCGTGACAAGCACGTTGCGCCCGCGCTGCCGCCCGGTCGGGCCGGCCGACCGGATCCGCAATCCCGGCAACGCGCCTTGTCCCATTGGACTGGCTCAGCGCTTGACGTTCTTGAGCCAGGACTCGGCCATGGCCTTGGTCTTGGGGAAGGCCGCCGCCTTCTGGTACGCGGCGATCGCCGCGGCCTCGTTGCCGGTCTCGTACTCGGCGTTGCCGAGCAGGATCCAGGCCTCGCCTTCGCGCTTGAGGCCGCCCTTGGCGAGCGCGGCCCGGATCGCGGTCTTGCCCTCGGCGTACTGGTCCTGCTCCTGGATCAGGATATGCCCGCGCTGGAACTCCATCTCCCCGTCCTGGGCGAAGGGCACGGCCTTGGTGTAGGCGTCGACGGCCTTGGGCCAGTCCTCGGACAGGGAGTAGGCATCGCCGAGGCCGCGGTAGGTATCGAGGTCGGGCTTGAGCGCGCCGGAGGCGAGCCCGGCGGTGATGACCTCGGCGGCCTTGGCCGGCTGCTCGAGGTAGTTGTACATCTGGTAGAGCTGCTTGAGGTCCTTGCCTTCGCTGAGCAGGCCCTTCTGGTACGCGCCCTCGAGCACCGCCAGCGCCTTGTCGTTCTGTTCCATCTCGTTGTAGATCGAGGCCAGCGTCAGGGTCACGTCCTTGTCCTGCGGATTCTTGGCCAGGATGCCCTCGGCGGCGGTGGCGGCCGCGGCGTAGTTCTCGCCTTCCATGTAGCTGGCCAGCAGCATCTGGTTCCAGGCGTCGTTGGGCTTGGCCGAGAGCTGGTTCGCGCGCTCGATCGCCTGCGCGGCCTCGGCGAACTTGTCGAGCCGGTACAGGGCATTGCCCTTGAGGGCCCAGGCGTCGGCGGTCTCGCTGCCGGTCTGGGAGAACCACTGCTCGAGGGTCGCCAGCGACTCGGCGTACTTCTCGTCCATGAGGTACATCTGCGCGACCTGGTAGAGCGCGTTGAACTGGGCCTCGTTGGGCATCGCGTCGAGCGCGATCGCCTGCTGGTTGTAGTCCAGCGCCTTGGCCATGTCGTCCTCCTCCCACGCCACGTTGGCGAGGTAGGTCATGGCCATCGCGCGCTCGTAGGGGCTCGCGCGCTTGTTGTCGAGGATCGACTGCAGGTTTTCCTTGGCCTTGGCGTAGTCGGCCTCGTCCATGGCCTCCTGCGAGGCGTTGAATTTCTTGGCCGAGGCCTCCGACATCGCCGTGCGCGGATCCTCGCGCTTCGCGTTCGGGTACGGGTTGTCCTTCTTCTGCGCCACCGCCACGCCGGCGCCGAGCGCGAACACGCCCGTCACCAGCACCAGGACGAACTTCGACAGCAGGGCACGTGCGGTAGCCATGGGATTCCTCGTGTAGATCGTCTGCCGCGGGGAGGCCGGCGGCGCGGGGGGGCGACAAGCGTAGCGCAGCGCGGCCCGGCCTGGCACGACGCGATCCTGCGCTGCGCTGCGTCAATCGATCCTGAATCGCGCGGGCGCGGCTGCAACGAATGGTGCCGCGCCCGGACCGCCTCAGGTGGTGGCGAAATGGGCCTTGGCGTACGCGACGCGCGCCTCCGGATCGCTGGCCAGGGTGCCGGCGGCCTCGAGCGCCTGGATCCGCTGCAGCCGGTTCAGCAGGCCATTGCCGTTGGCGATCTGGATCGCGAGCCCGGGGCGCGCGTTGAGCTCCAGGATCAGCGGGCCCTTGTCCTTGTCGAGCACGATGTCGACGCCGACGTAGCCCAGGCCCGACAACTCGTAGGCCCGCGCCGCGATCAGCAACAGCTCGTCCCAGCGCGGGATCTTCAGCCCCACGATCGAGTGCTCGGTGTCGGGGTGTTCCTTGACCGGCTCGTTGCCGAACACGCCGCGCCGGGTGGTGCCGGTGGGAATGTCGATGCCGACCCCGATCGCGCCCTGGTGCAGGTTGGCCTTGCCGTCGGACAGGCGCGTGGGCAGCCGGATCATGCCCATCACCGGATAACCCAGGAACACGATGATGCGGATGTCCGGCACGCCCTTGTAGCTGACGTTGTCGAAGATCGGGTCGAACTGCACGCAGTACTCGACCAGCACGTGGTCGGGCTGGCCGCCGAGGCTGAACAGGCCCGAGAGCATGTTCGACAGGTGGTGGTCGAACTCGTCGCGGTCGAGGAAGCTGCCGTTGGAGCGGCGGTACTTGCCGCCGCGGCGCCCGGTGATGACCAGGATGCCGTCGCCACCCGAGCCGTGCGCGGGCTTGACCACGAACTGCTCGCGGTGGGCGATCTTCTGGTGCAGCTCGGCGATCTCGTGCTCCTCGCGCACCACCGCGTAGAGCTCGGGCACCGGCAGGCCGGCGGCCAGCGCAAGGTTCTTGGTGATGAGCTTGTCGTCCACGCGCGGGTAGAACTTGCGCGGGTTGTACATCAGCACGTAGTCGGCGTTGCGCCGGCCGATTCCCATCAGCCCCTTCTCGCGCAGGCGCCGGGCGACGCCGATCAGGCCGAGCATGGCGCGCCTACTCCGCCGGCTTCGGCTCGGCCGGCCGCGCATCGGCCGCCGTCGCCGCGGCCGCTGGCGGCGGCGCGGCCGGGCCCTCGCCCTCGCGCGCCAGGGCGCGGAAGCGGAACAGCTCGGTCAGGCGATAGCCGGAGTAGCGACCCAGCACCAGGGTCAGCGCGAACAGCACCAGCAGCAGTTCCGGGAAGACGAAGATCAGGTGTTGCAGGTGCGCTTCCTTCATCACCAGGTAGGCGAGGCTCGCGATCACCAGCGAGCCCAGCGCCATGCGGATCGCGTAGCCGGGCCCGCGCTCCTCCCACGACACGCTCACGCGCTCGATGGTCATGGTCATGATGATCATCGGGAACAGCGCCACGTTGAGCCCGACCTCGAAGCCGAGCTTGTTCGAGACCACGCTCACCAGCGCCATCAGCAGCACCACCACGATCAGCACCGCGGTCAGGCGCGGCACCAGCAGCAGTTTCAGCCGCTCCATGTAGAAGCGCACCAGCAGGCCGAGGCTGATCACGGTGGCGAAGAGCACGAAGCCGGCGACGATGCCGGTCCAGTTGAAGGCCAGCGCGATCAGCACCGGCATGAAGGTGCCGAAGGTCCGGATCCCGACCAGGTTGCGCAGGATCAGCATGATGAAGGCGCCGATCGGCACCAGCAGCAGGATGCGGTAGACCTCCTGCGCCTGCAGCGGCAGGTCGAGCAGCGAGTAGGCGATGAAGTTGCGGTCCTGGGCCTCGAGCCGCTGCTTGGCGGTCTCGAGCGCGTCGGCGAGGCTCTTCTGCACGCTGAACTCGACCAGCGCGCGCGGGTTGTTGTCGACCTCGAGCACCGGCTTGGGCCCGATGCTCCACAGCATGGTGTCGTCGGGCCAGCCGATGCTGCCGGTGCGGTCGGCGATCGTGATCCACTGCCCGGTGTCGCGGTCGAAGACCTGCAGCAGCGGGCGCAGGGCCACGCTGGAGCTCGATTCGGCCAGCGGCAGGCCCCAGGCCAGGCGCGCGGCGATGAGCCGGTCGGCCAGCAGCGAGAGCGCGAGTTCGGCGCGCTGCTCGATGGTGTCGCGGCCCTCGAGCAGCAACTGCGCTTCCTGCGAGGGCGGCGTGGCGGCGAGACGCCGCACCAGCGCCCCGGCGAAGGTCGCGCTGTCGACCGACTCGCCGTGGACCTGTTCGAGCAGCGCGCTGCGCGCGGTCGCGAAGGGCTCCTCCCAGGTGCCGGGCTTGGGCGCCGGCGGCGCCTTGGGCGCGGCGGCCTCGCGATGCTCGTCGCGATAGACGGTGGCGCGGTAGTAGAGCGCCTGGGTGCCGCTGGCGCGGCGGATCGCCCACTGCACCTCGCGCGCGCCCTTGGCGCGTTCGATGGTCATGCCGTAGTTGCGCGCGACGAAGCGCTCGCCGAGGATCGCGAAGCCCGGCGGTTCGAACGGCAACTGCAGCGTGACCTTGTTCGGCCCGCGCCGCGGCTGGAACTCGACCCGCGCCTGCAGCTCGTAGACCTCGGTCTCGGCCACCGGCTGGACCGGGAAGCGCAGGACCTTCCACTTGTAGAAAAAGCCGCCCAGGCCCACCGCGGCGATGAGCAGGGCCAGCAGGTACAGCCTGGACTTCTTCATGGACGAGTCCCTGCGCGCCCCCCGCGCGCGTCGGCGGAGCGATAGCGTATCCGGAAACGCGGCGCGCCCGCAGGCCCGCCGTCGCGATCACATGTCGAGCCGGCTACACGTCGAGCCAGCTACACATCGAGATTGGACACGCGCAGCGCGTTCTGCTCGATGAACTCCCGCCGCGGCTCGACCACGTCGCCCATCAGCGTGGAGAAGATCTGGTCGGCCGCGACCGCGTCCTCGACCCGCACCTGCAGCAGGCGCCGGGTCTCGGGGTTGACCGTGGTCTCCCACAGCTGGTCGGGATTCATCTCGCCCAGGCCCTTGAAGCGCTGGATGGTGCGGCCGCGCTTGGCCTCCTCGAGCAGCCAGGCCTGCGCCTCGGCGAAGTCGCGCACCGGCTGCGCCTTGGCGCCGCGCGCGACGCGCGCGCCCGGCTGGACCAGGCCGTCGAGCGCCGCGGCGGCGAGCGCGAGCGGCGCGTAATCGGCCGAGGCGAAGAAGGACACCGGCATGAGCTGCGTGCTTTCGAGGCCGTGGTTGGCCTTGACGATGCGCAGCGCGCCGCCCTGCCCCTCCGTGGCCGGCACGGCCTCGATGCGATAGCGCGCGCGGCCCAGCCCGATGCTGGCCAATGCCGTTTCGAGCCGGGAAGCCCACGCGCCCAGGCGCGCGCCGTCGGCGAAGTCGGCGGGCTTGAGCGGTGGCAGGTGGATCAGGGCGTTGAGCACCGCGTTGTCGTAGCGGCCGGTGAGGCGCTGCGCCTGCTCGCGCGCCGCGGTGTATTCGCGCAGCAGTTTCTCGAGGCCGGTGCCGCTGATCGGCGGCAGCCCGCTGCCCGGCACCAGTGCCGCATCCTCGACCGCGTTGCTCACCAGGTAGGCGTTGAGCGCCGCGTCATCCTTCATGTACAGCTCGGACTTGCCCTGCTTGACCTTGTACAGCGGCGGCAGGCCGATGTAGACGTAGCCGCGCTCGATCAGCTCCGGCATCTGGCGGTAGAAGAAGGTCAGCAGCAGCGTGCGGATGTGCGAGCCGTCGACGTCGGCGTCGGTCATGATGATGATGCGGTGGTAGCGCAGCTTGGTGATGTCGAACTCGTCCTTGCCGATGCCGCAACCCAGCGCGGTGATGAGCGTGCCGACCTCGGCCGACGACAGCATCTTGTCGAAGCGCGCCTTCTCGACATTGAGGATCTTGCCCTTGAGCGGCAGGATCGCCTGGGTCTTGCGGTTGCGGCCCTGCTTGGCCGAGCCGCCGGCGGAATCGCCCTCGACCAGGAACAGTTCCGACAGCGCCGGGTCCTTCTCCTGGCAGTCGGCCAACTTGCCCGGCAGGCCGGCGATGTCGAGCGCGCCCTTGCGCCGGGTCAGCTCGCGCGCCTTGCGTGCGGCTTCGCGCGCGCGCGCGGCCTCCACCACCTTCTCGCAGATCGCGCGCGCTTCGCTCGGGTGCTCCTGGAGGAAACTCGCGAGCTTGTCGCCGATCACGCCGGCGACCGCGCCGCTGACTTCGGAAGAGACCAGCTTGTCCTTGGTCTGCGAGGAGAACTTGGGATCGGGCACCTTGACCGAGAGCACGGTGATCAGGCCCTCGCGCATGTCGTCGCCGGCGAGCTGGACCTTGGCCGTGCGCTGCAGGCCGGCGCGCTCGATGTAGTCGCCGAGCACGCGCGTGAGCGCGCCGCGGAAGCCGGTGACGTGGGTGCCGCCGTCCTTCTGCGGGATGTTGTTGGTGAAGCAGTACATGCGTTCTTCGTAGGCGTCGGTCCACTGCATCGCGACCTCGACGGTCACGTTGTCGGCGACGCCGGTGAAGTTGATGACCGTGGGATGCAGCGGCGTGCGCAGCTGCGCCAGGTGCTCGACGAAGGAGCGGATGCCGCCCTCGTACTGGAAGAGGTCGTGCTTGCCCTCGACCCGCTCGTCGACCAGCTCGACCTTGACGCCGGAGTTGAGGAAGGCGAGCTCGCGCAGGCGCTTGGCCAGGATGTCGTAGTGGAATTCGACGTCGGTGAAGATCTCGCGGCTGGGCAGGAAGCGCACCTGGGTGCCGCGGCGGCTCGAGTCCTCGAGCTTGCGCAGCGGATAGAGCGGCTCGCCGAGCCCGTATTCCTGCTGGTAGTGCGCGCCATCGCGCCAGATGTCGAGCCACAGGCTGGCGCTGAGCGCGTTGACCACTGAAACGCCGACCCCGTGGAGGCCGCCGGAGACCTTGTAGGAGTTGTCGTCGAACTTACCGCCGGCGTGCAGCACGGTCATGATGACCTCGGCCGCCGAACGCTGCTCCTCGGGATGGATGTCGACCGGGATGCCGCGGCCGTTGTCCTGGACCGAGACCGAGCCATCGGGGTGGATGGTGACGATGACGTGGTCGCACCAGCCGGCCAGGGCCTCGTCGATGGCGTTGTCGACGACCTCGGTCACCATGTGGTGCAGGCCGGTGCCGTCGTCGGTGTCGCCGATGTACATGCCCGGGCGCTTGCGTACCGCCTCGAGGCCCTTCAAGACCTTGATTTTACTGGAATCGTAGGTTTCGCTCATGCATACGTCCGGTCTGGGCGCGCGCCCCGCGGGGGCGACGGCGCAAAGATAAAAGTATAGCAGTGACGGGGGCTTAGCCCGTGCCTGCGGGGTCTTCGCCGGGACGGTGCCGTACGCCGTCTGGTTCCACGTGGAACCAGGCTGCGGCCGGAATGCGGTCGCGCAGCGGCGGCGAAGCCTCGGTGCCGGTGATGAGCACCTGGGCACCACTGCGGGCCAGGCGATCCAGGACCCGGGCCTGGTGCGCATGGTCCAGTTCCGAGGGCAGGTCGTCGAGCGCCACGATGGGCCACTCCCCCAGCGTGTCCTGGTGCAGCTCGGCCTGCGCCAGCACGCAGGCCAGCGCGGCGAGCTTTTCCTGGCCCCGCGAGAGGTGTTCGCGCCGTGGCGCGCGCTCGAAGCCCAATTGCCAGTCGGCCCGGTGCGG
>JAGOEZ010000222.1 GCA_017997455.1 Lysobacterales bacterium
ACGCCGGGCACCCGCGATGGGCTGGGCGTGCTCAGCCAGGGCCGCGCAGGTGGCGGCAGCGTCTTCACCCGGCTCGAGGGCTGCATCGCCGGCGCCGACACCGTGTGGTTCACCTCGACCAACGGCGGCGACGCCGGCCATGGCCAGATCTTCGCCTACCACGTCGCCGAGCAGCGCCTCGAGCTGGTCTACGAATCCAGTGGCCCGGAAGCGATCGACTATCCCGACAACATCTGCCTGAGCCCGCGCGGCGGCATGGTGATTTGCGAGGACGGCGGCCGCGACGCGCAGATGATCTGGGGCATGGCGCCCGACGGCGGGCGTTTCCCGCTGGCGCAGAACAGCGTCGTGCTCAACGACGGCCCGCAAGGCTTCAGCGGCGATTTCCGCCGCGCCGAGTGGGCCGGCTGCTGCTTCTCGCCCGACGGCAAATGGCTGTTCGCCAACGTTTACAAGCCTGGCTTCACGGTGGCCATCACCGGACCGTGGAAGACCGGGCTGGTCTGAAGCCTCCAGCTGCGGCCAGTACCCTTCGCGCGGGGAAACGCGCCACGCCACGGCAGCCACCCATCGCCCGAGGAACCGCCTGATGCCCCCGACCATCACCGCTTTGTATGCCGGACTGCTGGCCGTCTTCATCGTGCTGCTGGCCGCGCGGGTGGCGAAGTTCCGCCACGCCAACAAGATCGGCATCGGCGAAGGCGACAACCGCACGCTGGCGCGCATGATCCGCGTGCACGGCAACGCGATCGAGAACGCGCCCCTCGGGCTGCTGCTGTTGTTGCTATGCGAACTGGTGGGCACCACGCCGAACGTGCTGCACCTGTGCGGGATCCTGCTGGTCCTGGGCCGCCTCGCCCACGCCGTGGGGCTGTCGCGCACCGCCGGTGCTTCGATCGGCCGCGTCGCCGGCATGGCGCTGTCGTGGTCCGCGATGGTGCTGATGGCCGGCGTCCTGGTCGGCGCGTTCTACGGCGTGCGCTGGTAGCCCCTCGCTGCCGGGTCGCGGCGTGCGGCAGGATGACGCCGCAGGGAGGGGCAGGCGCTTCAAGACGTCATCCCGGCGTACGTCGGGATCCAGTGGCGAGCACGTCCCCACGGGCGACTGATCCCGGCAGGGCGCGATGGCGGGCGGTTTTGCCGCACCCCTCCCAAGGGCGTCATGCCTGCGAGAGCAGGCATCCATTTGATTTGGATTCCCGCTTTCGCGGGAATGACGTCACGGGGAAGCTGGCGCGCGCCCTGCGATGCCTGTCCGTGGAGGGCGCCGGCGACCAAGCGCGAGCCGACTCCTGCTCGACGGCGACCTCAGGGCCACGGCACCCCGCGCGCATCGCGCTCGAGGAAGTACAGGCCGGCATACAACTTCGGGTCGATCGAATACCCAGCCGCCGCGCGCCCCGCCAGCCACGCCGCGACACCCTCGCGCGGCACATGGTGCACCACGATCTCCTCGGTCTCGTCGCCACCGCCAGGCCCCACGCGTTGCAGCCCGCGCGCGCGCAC
The DNA here is from genome assembly GCA_017997455.1 of Lysobacterales bacterium. Lineage (GTDB taxonomy): Bacteria > Pseudomonadota > Gammaproteobacteria > Xanthomonadales > Ahniellaceae > JAGOEZ01. Next base: position 1,507 of record JAGOEZ010000222.1, read on the forward strand.
GAAGGCGACCTGCTCGTTGCTCATCCCGGCCGAAGACGGCCCGGCCATGACGAAGTCGATGCGCCCCGCGCGATAGCCGGTCTCCTCCTCCAGCTCGCGCTGCGCGGTCTCGACCACGCCCTCGTGCGCCTGCCCCTCGAGGTCGCCGACCAGCCCGGCCGGCATCTCGATCGTCAGGCACTCGATCGGGACGCGGTACTGCTCCACGAACAGGACCTCGTCCGCATCGGTGGTCGCAACCACGATCACGGCCCCGCCGGGATTGGTGCGCTCGGCGAACTCCCACGTGCCGCGCTTCCTGATGCGCAGCCAGCGGCCGTTGAAAAGGGTCTCGGTTTCCGTCATCGTTCGCGCCCTTCGCGCCGGCCCGAGCGGGTCCGGTCGCCCCGTAGCATAGCCGTCACGCCGGCCTCGGCCCGGGAACCCCGGCCGCGCCGCGCGGTCTGAGCCCGTCCCTGATGGAACTTCCGCGCATGATCCGCCGCATCGTCTTCGCCGTTTCCTTCCTTGTGCTGCTGGCCAGCGCGAGCGCCCATGCCCAGGCCCTGCTGGAGCCGCCACCGCCGGCGCCGCCGGCACCGAGTGCGCAAGCCGAAGCGATCGGGCGCATGAACTCGATCCCGGCGCTGATGGCGCAGGGCCAGCAGTACCAGCAGGCCGGGGACTGGGCGTCCTACGCGCTGGTGCTCCAGCGCCTGATCAAGCTGCGCCCGTTCCTCGGCGTGCTGCGTTACGAGCTTGCGGCCGCCTACGCAATGCAGGACATGAAGCCCGAGAGCTACGACTCGCTGGTGCGCCTGCAGGGCAGCGGCTATGCCTACGACATCGCGGCCGACCAGCGCTTCAAGAACGTGCACGGCACCGAGCTGTGGACCTTCCTGCTCGAGAACTTCAGCAACAACGGCCGCCAGTTCGGGTCCGGCAAGGTGGTGGCGACGCTGCCCAAGGGCGACAATCTTCACGAGAGCGTGGCCTGGGATCCGAAGTCCGGCAGTTTCCTGGTCGGGTCTGCGCGCAAGGGCACGATCGTGCGCATCGCCGCCGGCGGCGAGCCGCAGGACTTCATCGCGCCCGATGCCGCGAACGGCCTCTGGGGCGTGTTCGACCTCGTGGCCGATCCGGCGCGCGACGCGCTATGGGTCGCCAGCGGCGCCAGCGTGCTCACGCCGCACGCGAAGCCGGAAGACTACGGCCGCTCGGGCGTGTTCCGCTTCCGCCTCTCCGACGGCGGCTTCGTCTCGAAGACGCTGCTCCCCGCCGACGGCCAGAACCACCTGCTCACGGCGCTGGCAGTGACGCCGCAAGGCCTGGTCTTCGCGATCGACAGCGTGAGCAATCGCCTGCTGAAGGTCGAGGGCGAGGGCTTCCGGGTGGTGGTGCAGAACCCGCAGCTCGGCAGGCTGCGCGCGCTCGCGGCCACCGACGATGGCAAGACCCTGTATTTCAGCGACTACGAGCTCGGCTTGTTCGGCATTGACCTGGCTAGCGGGAAGGGCTTCGACGTCGCCACCAACGAGCGCGTCAGCCTCGAGGGGATCGACCGCCTGGCCTGGTACCAGGGCCACCTGCTGGTGCTGCAGAACGGCTTCAAGCCCAACCGCGCGATGCGCTTCGCGGTGTCGCCCGATGGCCGCAAGGTCATCGCCAACCAGGCCCTGGATGCCTCGCAACCGGCCTGGATCGCGCCGACGGGCGGCACGGTGGCGGGCGACCGCTTCGTCTTCATCGCCGATTCGCAGCGCGGCCTGCTCGATGCCTACGGCAACGTGCGCGATCCGGACCAGCTCGCGCCGGTGGAGTTGTGGTCGAGCGACGCGCGCCTGGCGTGGAACGTCCAGGTCGATGACGACGCGCTGGCGGGCGCGAAAAAATCCGCGGAGTAACGGAGGCCGCAGTCGCGCATGAGATGCGCTCCTACAGGGGTGTCAGGGTGCGTGGCGGGCGTGGTGTTACGGAGGCTGTTGTAGGAGCGCATCTCATGCGCGACGGCGACCTCCCGGCAAACCCCACCGCCACATCTCAGCCGCCCTGCATCCTCACCATGTGATCCCGCACCCGCCGCCGCGTCATCGGCCCGAAGCGCAGCCGTTCCATCAGGTTCTCCACGATCGCCTCGTCCGGCACCCGCACGCCGTAGTGCTCGGGCTCGGTGATGACCGGCGCATCCAGCGCAATCACCGTCAACTGCCGCGACAACAGCGCCTGCTCCCGATGCGCGCGGATCTTCGCCGCCGTCGCCGCCGCCCCGCGCAGGCGCAGGTACGGCACCTCATCCACCCGCGCCAGCAGTGCATCCAGCGTCCCGAAATGCGCTAGCAGCGCCGCCGCAGTCTTCGGCCCGACGCCTGGCACGCCCGGGATGTTGTCGACCGCATCGCCGGTCAGCGCGAGGAAATCCGCGACCTGGTCCGGCCGCACCCCCATCCGCTCCACGACGCCCTCCACGCCATAGCGCTGGTTGCGCGCGAAGTCCCACACCCGGTCGTGCTCGCCGACCAGCTGGGTCAGGTCCTTGTCGGCCGACACGATCACGCCGCGCCAACCCTGCGGCCGCAACTGCGCCAGCGC
>JAGOEZ010000223.1 GCA_017997455.1 Lysobacterales bacterium
GCCATGGTGGCGCCAGCGGGCCGGGGCTTGCAACCGCGCGCCAGCTCCCGCCGGGTCAGGGCGCGGGAAAGCCGGTGAGCGCCCAGGTCGCCTTGCGGCTGCCGGGCAGGATCACGATGGCATCGAAACCCTGCAGCAGGTCGCGCAGCTGCCACTGGTCTGCCTCCGCGACCGAATCGCGCAGCGGTCGGCCGTAGGGCTTGAGCGGGCGCAGGTCGATCAGCAGCGGACCCTTCGGCGGTTCGGCGGGAAGCAGGGGGCGCAGCCACGCCGGGACGTCGGCCCAAGTCGAATGCCCGCCGAGCGCGATGACGTAGATGCCGTAGGCCTCGAGCCCGTTCCAGATCGCGTGCTCGTGGGCGAAGTTGCCGATGGTGTAGGCCTGGCCCGGCGATTTGCCGCGGTACATGTGCCAGCTGCCGAACTTGAACATCGCCTTGAGTGGCTCGGCGCCCTGCGCAGTGGCCTTGTAGCGACGGATGAAGTGGCGCTTGAACAAGGCCTCGCGCTCGGTGTTGTTGTAGAGCCCGACGTACTCGCCGGCCATGCCGCGGCGGTTGTAGGAATAGATCCGGGCCGTCTCGACCAGCGCGGCCAGGAGCTCCGCGGCACGCGATCCCGGCGCGGCGCCGTAGGCCGCCTGCAACTTCTCGAGGCGCGGGAGGGTGGTCGGGTCGTCGTGGATGAATACACCCTGCGTTTCGCGCCGCTCCTTCGACCGTGCCTCCTGGAGCAGGGCCGTGACGCGCGCCTTGAGCGGCTCGCTGTCGGCCAGCGCCTCCAGCTCTTCGAGATAGCGCGTCGCGCCCTGCGCCTGCTCCACGCCCCAGACCGGACCCTGGCGCGAGGCATCGGCGAGGAAGGCGAGGTCCTGGTCGGAGGCGAAGCCGATGTGGGCCGGGTAGCGCCGCGCGAGCGCGGCGATCTGCTTGAGGTCGCCGCGCAGCGGCGGCTGGTTGATGGCCTCGATCGCGAGCGGATCCTGCTCCACCACCAGCACGTCGAAACCATGCGCCTCGCGCAGCATGCGATAGACGGCGGTTGCCAGGCGCGGGGTGTCGTGGTCGTGGTGGTCCTCGCCGAACAGCAGGTATTGGGCCGCGCGGGTCTCGCGGCGCAGGTGTGCCGCGCCAGGCCCGGCGAGCCGCTCGTCCTCGTCCAGCGTGAAGGGATGGCTGTGGCGAGTGACCAGGCTTGCGGTATCGACCGGGTCCTGGGCCGCGAGCGGGAATGCGACGACGCACAGGAGCGCGGCAAGCAGGGTGAGGCGCATGGGTCAGGGTTCCTTGGCGACTTGCCTATGGTCCGCGCGTGGCGAATTCGCGCGCTGACGGATGGGCCAGTCCGTACGGGATGCGGGAGGCAACGAAAAGGTTTAGGCCGCCCGCAAACGTCTCAGCCGTTGCGCTGGACGCATCGCAGCGGCAACTCGCGTCGCACCACGAATCCACTCGCTTCGTAGACCCGGATCGCGCGCGCGTTGCGACTCGAGACATGCAGGTACGGCTGCAGGCCGCGCTGGCGGATCGCATGCACCACATGCCCGACTAGGCGATGCGCCAGGCCGCGGCCGAGGTAGTCCGGGTGCGTGCAGACCGCGCTGAGCTCGGTGCAGCCGGTCACGGCCATGCGCTCGCCGGCCATCGCGGCGAGCTGGCCGCGGTCGAGCACGCCGTAGTAGCGGCCGAGAATGCGCGTGCGCGGGCGGAAGTAGCCGGGATAGACCAGCGCGGTCAGCGCCAGCATGGCCTCGGCGTGGGCGTCGCCCAGCTCGACGATGCCGGCGGCGTCGCGCGCATCGGCAACCGGGCCGGTGTGCACCATCTGCAGCAGCGACTCGTCATGCAGGGTCCGCCAGGCCGCATCGAGCCGCGGCACATGGCCGACCAGGTTGAGCTCCTCGCCAGGCTGGGCCAGTGCCAACGCCTGCGGCGGCAGGATCGCGGTGTCGCGCGCGACCGCGATGAAGGGTCCGATGTCGCGCGGATAGCGCTTGACTGCGTCGTCGCCCGGCGCAAACCGCGCGTGTGTCGTGGTCAGCGCGGACCAGATCGGGTTGTCGAGCAGCGCATCGTGCATGACCCGCGGTTCCGGTCCGGCGCCGGTCGATCCGGCGCGCAGGTCCTTCAGGTCAACGGCTCCTGCAGCAGGCCGAGCGCTTGCGCTTCCTGCGCCGGCGTCGGCCACCCCTCGGCCCTTGCACGCCGCTCCTCGGGTTGCGCGCGCCACCAGGCCAGGGTCGCCGCCGCGGTATCGGCCAGCGGGCGATAGGCGAGGCCCGCCGACTGGGCGGCGCTGCCGTCGAAACGCACCGAACCGCCGCCCTTGAGGTTTGCCGTCCTGACCAGCGGCAGGGCGATGCCGGCCTTTGCCAGCGCGTCCGCCGTCGCCGGCTTGAATACGACCGGTTGCGACGACAGCGCAGTGAGCGACTGCAGGACCGTGCCCCACGTCACCGGCTTGGACGGGCCGGCGGCGTTGTAGATGCCGGGCAGGTCGCGCTCGGCGAGGTCGACGATCCACGGACACAGGTCGCGCACATCCACCCATTGCAGTTCAATGCCGAGGCCCGGTGGCGCCAGCACCGTGCCGCCCCGCGCCACGCGATCCACCCAATAGGTGAAGCGGTCGGTATCGTCGCCGGGCCCGAAGACATAGGTCGGACGCACGATGGTGGCCCGCGCGCCGAGCGCCGCCTGCACGATGCGGTCGCATTCGGCCTTCAATGCCCCGTAGGTCTCGCCGCTGACGACTTCGGTATCGGGCACCGGCGCCGGGCGCAGCTTCGAGCGTTCATCGAACACCGGACCGCCGGCGGGATCATAGACGGCGACGGTGGACACGTAGACATAGCGGCCGACGCGATCCTTCAACAGCTCGATCGAGTCGCGCACGTGTCGCGGGACGTAGCCGGAGTTGTCGACGACCGCGTCCCAGCGGCGCGTGCCCTCGAGTGCGGACAGGCCCGCGCCGACCTTCGTATCGCGATCGCCCAGCAGGACCTCGACACGGTCGCCGTACAGCCCCGGCGCGCTCTTGCCGCGATTGAACAGGGTGACTTCGTGGCCGCGCGCCAGCGCGTATTCCACCTGCTGGGGTCCGAGGAAGCCGGTGCCGCCGAGGAACAGGATCCGCAGCGGCTTGGCCGCCTTTGCGGTCGCCGCTGCCCTGCCGAGGACGGGAAGGGTGGCGAGGATGACGAGGCTCTGCAGCCATTCGCGGCGCGTGGTCATGCGGGAATCCTCGAGGCAGCGTGGCTTCCGGCAGGGTCCCGGAAGGCATCGGTTTGCGCAAACCCGGCTTGCGGCCGGGCCCGGTGCAAGCTCACTTCGGGCGGACCCATCCGAGCTGCAGGCTCAATGCGCCAAGCACCGCCAGCAGGCCGGCCAGTGCGACCAGGTGCCGCAGGTCCAGCGCCGGAACGAGCGCGGGCGCCGGGCCCAGCCCGAGCCCGGCAACCTCGGTCGCGCTGAGCGCGTTGTCGTAGACCTGGATCCGCGCGACCGCGCCTGCGGACTGCTCGGTGCCGGTGACCGCATCGTCGAAGAAGAAGTTGAGGACGTTCGCGGCATCGACCACGCCAGCGCCGCTGCCGTCGGCGAAGCCCAGCGCAGGCGCGCCGTTGACGTATCCGGCGACCTGTCCGGCGGCATCGCGGGTGATCACGATGGTGCGCCAGGCATTGTTCGCGATCGGCGCGCCGGCGCCGGTGGCGAAGTTGTAGAAGTTGAGGTTGCCGTCGAGCACGTACACGCCGTTGTCGCTGGTGCGGTTCTTGAAGTCGACGTACTTGCGGTAGCCGGAGACGTCGCTCAGCCGCACCAGCGCGGCGATCGAGTAGACGCCCGCGGGAATGATCGTGGTCGCGGTCGGCAGGGACACGCCGCCACCTGCGGGAAACGTCAGCACGGTCGCGGCGCCGGCGTTGATCGATTCGCTGGCGTAGGCGTTGCCGGCGCCGAAGTTGGCCAGCGCCGGGGCACCCGCCACGCTGCTGTTGAGGTTGCCCTGGAACTGGTAGTCGGCCCGCAGCACGGCGCCGGCGTCGGCGGCG
>JAGOEZ010000224.1 GCA_017997455.1 Lysobacterales bacterium
TTCTACCTGCGCACCGACCGCGGCGCCGAGCGCTACCGGGTGGTCGCGGTCGACCTGGCCCGGCCCGATCCGGCCAACTGGCGCGAAGTGATACCCGAGGGCGAGGCGACGCTGCAGGCTGTCAGCCTGGTGAACCGGCAACTGATCGCCAGCAGCCTGCGCGATGCGCACACCGAGGTGGTGGCCTACGACCTCGGCGGCAAGCGCTTGCGCGCGGTGTCGCTTCCGGGGCTGGGTACCGCGAGCGGCTTCGCCGGCGGCATCGACGATGTCGAGACCTTCTACTCGTACCGCGACTTCACCACCCCGGCCACGATCTATCGCTACGACGCCGTCAGCGGCGCGACCGGCGTCTTCAAGGCCCCCGCCACCGCATTCGATCCCGCGCTCTACGAGACGATCCAGACCTTCTATGCGAGCAAGGATGGCACCCGCGTGCCGATGTTCATCACCGCGCGCAAGGGCACGCCGCGCGACGGCCGCAATCCCGTGATCCTGTCCGGGTACGGCGGCTTCAACATCTCCCGGACGCCCGAGTTCAGCCCCGCGACCATCGCGTGGCTGGAACTGGGCGGCGTCTACGCCGTCGCCAACCTGCGCGGCGGCGGCGAGTACGGGCGCGCGTGGCACGAAGCCGGGATGAAGACCCGCAAGCAGAACGTGTTCGACGATTTCATCGCCGCCGCCGAATACCTGGTCGCGCAACAATGGACCTCGCCGGCCCGGCTCGCGATCAGCGGCCGCTCCAACGGCGGCCTGCTGGTCGCCGCGGTGCTGCTGCAACGGCCCGAGCTGTTCGGCGCTGCGTTGCCGGGCGTGGGCGTGCTCGACATGCTGCGCTTCCGCGAGTTCACCATCGGCTGGGCCTGGGAGTCGGACTACGGCACGGTCAAGGATCCGGACGAATTCCGCGCCCTGCTCGCCTACTCGCCATTGCACAACATCCGCGAGGGCGTGGCGTACCCGCCCACGCTGATCACCACCGCCGATCGCGACGACCGCGTCTACCCGGCCCACAGCTTCAAGTTCGCCGCGGCCCTGCAGGCGGCCTACCCGGGTCCCAACCCGGTCCTGATCCGGGTCGAGACCCGCGCCGGCCATGGCGCCGGCAAGCCGACCACGAAGGTGATCGAGGAAACCGCCGACATCTACGCCTTCCTGGTCCGGGAACTCGAGATCGCGTTGCCCTGAACCGGCCGGTTATTTCCATATGCGCACGCGCGCTATGGCCGCGCCCGCGCGCGGTGGCCGCCCGGCGCTAGACTCCGCATCCCGGCCGGCCCGCGGGCGCAGCACGCCCTGCCGCCCGGCCTCCGCAGGAGCACGGACATGATCCACGACAGCATCCTCGACACCATCGGGCGCACGCCGATCGTGCGCATCAACCGGCTGGCGCCTGCCGGCGTGCACATGTACGTCAAGATCGAGGCCTTCAACCCGATGTCCTCGGTCAAGGACCGGCTCGCGCTGGCGATCATCCTCGACGCCGAGGCGCGCGGCACGCTCAAGCCCGGCCAGATGGTGGTCGAGGCGACGTCGGGCAACACCGGCATCGCGCTGGCGATGGTGTGCGCGGCCAAGGGCTATCCCTTCGTGGCCTTCATGGTCGAGACCTTCTCGATCGAACGGCGCAAGCTGATGCGCGCGCTGGGGGCCAAGGTGATCCTCACGCCGGCGGCCGAGCGCGGCAGCGGCATGGTCAAGCGCGCCGAGACCTTCGCACGGCAGCACGGCGCCTTCCTCGCGCGCCAGTTCGACAACGAGGCCAATCCCGCCTTCCATCGCAACACCACCGGGCCCGAGATCCTGCAGGACTTCGCCGGCCGGCGCTTCGACTGGTTCGTCACCGGCTGGGGCACGGGCGGCACGCTCACCGGTGCCGGTGAAATGATCCGCCTGGCGCGTCCCGAGGTCCGGATCGTGCTGACTGAACCCGACACTGCCTCGCTCGTCGCCGGCGCGGAGTGGAAGCCGCACAAGATCCAGGGCTGGACCCCGGATTTCGTCCCGGCGGTCCTCAACCCGAAAGTCGCGCACGAGATCATCCCGGTGTCGGAGCTCCAGTCGCGCGATACCGCGCGCGCGCTGGCGCAGCAGGAAGGCATCTTCGTCGGCATCTCGGCCGGCGGCACCTTCGCTGCGGCGCTCGAAGTGGCGAAGAAGGCGAAGCCCGGCGACGTGATCCTCGCCATGCTGCCCGACACCGGCGAACGCTACCTGTCGACCTTCCTGTTCGAAGGCATCAACGAGGGCAGCGACGACGAATGGCTGGCCAGCCTGGGGCCGGGCGGCAACCCGGCCTGAGGCGCGGCGTCAGCGGCAGGGTCGGCCGGTCAGCGCCGACAGGCGCGTGAGGTTCATCGACCCGGCACTGAAGCCCGCGACCGACGGGGTCCACTGGATGCGCGCGCTGTCGTTGCCGGTGCGGTCGAATTGCACCGTGCCCCAGACCCGCTCGACCACGTCGGTGGTGCGGAAGTCCGGCGGGAACTGCGCCCCACGGTAGCTGCGCATGGTGAGCACCGCGCGATCGCCGTTGATCGGGCCCTGCCCCGACAACCAGAACTGGCGGCCCTGGTCATAGCTGTACCAGAGCGCGACCATCTGCGCGGGATTGCCCGCGATCTTCTGCACCTGCAGGCCCTGGCGATCCTGCCCCGGGTCGTACCAGGTCCCGCTCACGCAGGCCGGCATCTCGCCGGCGCGATCGCTGGCCGGGTCGGCGGCGTTGGCGAGCTTCTGCAGGGTGGCGATGCCGGTCGAGTAGCCCGGGTAGCTCGAACTCCAGGCGAAGATCGCGCGGTTGGGTCCGACGAACTTGAGCGTCACCGTGCCCCAGTTCTCGGTGACTACGCTGGCCGGATTGAAATTGGGCGAGAAACTGGCGCCGCGGGTGATCACCAGCGGCACGTTGGTCGAGCCCGGCGCCAGCGGTGCGGAACCGAACAGCCACGCCGCCTGGCCGCCCTGGTACACGTACCAGCTCACCAGCGCGGTCGGAACGCCGTTGACCACCGCAGACTCGACCAGGAACCCCTGCAGGTTCTGCGCCGGGTTGTACCAGAGCCCGGTGCTGGCCGAACTCAGGGTACGGCCGTCGGTGCCGACCGTGGGATTGTTGGCGACGTTGAGCGAGCCGGTGCCGGCCTTCGAGGGCGTGCCGCCGCCGCTGCCGCCGGCGTCGGCGCCGAACACCACTTCGGCGCCGTCGAAATTCAGCGCCGGCGCGGCCGTGTTGGCCGAGAAGCCGGACTGGTTGCCACGGCGCACCTGGCGCGCCTCGCCACCGGCGCTGGAGGCGAGATAGAGCGCGGTCGTGGCGCCCGCGCGGCCCAGCGGATCGATGCCGCCGGAGCGCGTGGTGTAGGCGATCGCATTGCCGTTGGGCGACAGCGCCGCCGACTCCACGGGCAGCGTCAGCTGCGCGCCGGAGCGCTGCAGGGCGACGCGGCGCGGCGCCGGCGCGGCCGCGCGATCGACCAGGAACAGGTCCGTGGTGCCGTTGCTGTCGCTGCCCACCAGGTTGCTGGCATCGGATCCGAACAGGACCCGGTTGCCGTCGCTGGAGATGCCCTGGATGTTGCTGCCGCCGTTGGCGTTGCCGCCGCTGGGCGGCCGCGAGGGCACCTCGAACTTGCGCTGGATGAAATCGTAGAGGTTGACCACGGCGCCGGGCAGTGGCGCGGTCTTGGCCTGCGCCTGTGCAGTCGGCGCGCTGCCGCCGCACTCGAAGGCGACCACGTCGGTGCCGCGGGCCATGCGCGCACCGCGGCAGGTCCCCGTGGCGGCGCCGCTGGCGAGGCCGATCTCGCGCGTGCGCAAGTCGATGCGGTAGACATCGGCGAGGGCGTCGGTGTCGGCGGCCAGCAGCGGCGCACTGGCGACGAAGGCCAGGCGCTGGCCGTCGCCGGAGAGGCTGGGATCGCCAAGCGTCGCGTTGGCGGCAGCGCCACCGATGAAGCCGGCGAGACTGGTGTCCACGCCCGTGGCCAGCTCGCGGACCACGATGTCCGTGCGCCCGCCGGCCGCGGCCGCGACGTAGGCGACGCGCGT
>JAGOEZ010000225.1 GCA_017997455.1 Lysobacterales bacterium
CGCGCGCGTCTTGGACAATCGCGCGCCCTTCCCGCGCCCGTTCATCCGGGCCGCCGCGACGGTTCCGTCGCCGCACGACAAATTCCAGGCAGGAATACCCATGCAGTACATCTACACCATGAACGGGGTGAGCAAGGTCGTTCCCCCGAAGCGCGAGATCATCAAGGACATCTCGTTGTCGTTCTTCCCCGGCGCCAAGATCGGCCTGCTGGGCGTCAACGGCGCGGGCAAGTCCACGGTCCTGCGGATCATGGCCGGGGTCGATACCGAGTTCAACGGCGAAGCGCGCCCGCAGCCGGGGATCAAGGTCGGTTTCCTGCAGCAGGAGCCGCAACTGGACGAGACCAAGACCGTGCGCGAGGTGGTCGAGGAAGGTCTTGGCAACCTCAAGGACGCCCAGGCCGCGCTCGACAAGGTCTACGCCGCCTATGCCGAACCCGACGCCGACTTCGACAAGCTCGCCGCCGAACAGGCGCGCCTCGAGGCCATCATCCACGCCGGCGACGGCCACAACATCGACCAGCAGCTCGAGGTCGCCGGCGACGCGCTGCGCCTGCCGGCCTGGGACACGCCGATCAAGCAGCTCTCCGGTGGCGAGCGTCGCCGCGTCGCGTTGTGCCGCCTGCTGCTCTCGCAGCCCGACATGCTCCTGCTCGACGAGCCGACCAACCATCTCGACGCCGAGAGCGTGGAATGGCTCGAGCAGTTCCTGCAGCGCTATCCCGGCACCGTGGTCGCGGTGACCCACGACCGCTACTTCCTCGACAACGCGGCCGAGTGGATCCTCGAGCTCGACCGCGGCCGCGGCATCCCGTGGAAGGGCAACTATTCGTCCTGGCTGGAGCAGAAGGACCAGCGCCTCAAGCAGGAAGCCTCGGGCGAGAAGGCGCGCCAGAAGGCGCTGCAGTCCGAGCTCGAGTGGGTGCGCAAGAACGCCAAGGGCCGCACGGTCAAGAGCAAGGCGCGCCTGGCCCGCTTCGAGGAGCTGAACTCGCAGGAATACCAGGCCCGCAACGAGACCAACGAGATCTTCATCCCGCCGGGCGAGCGCCTCGGCAACCAGGTGCTGGAGTTCAAGCACGTCTCCAAGGGCTTCGGCGACCGCCTCCTGATCGACGACCTCTCGTTCCAGGTCCCGCCGGGCGCGATCGTGGGCATCATCGGCCCCAATGGCGCCGGCAAGTCGACCTTCTTCAAGCTGATCCGCGGCGTCGAGAAGCCCGACTCGGGCGAGATCGTGCTCGGCCAGACCGTGCAGCTCGCTTTCGTCGACCAGTCGCGCGACGCGCTCGATGGCACGAAGACCGTGTGGCAGGAGGTCTCGGGCGGCTCGGACATCATCGCCATCGGCAAGTTCGAGTTCCAGTCGCGCGCCTACATCGGCCGCTTCAACTTCAAGGGCGCCGACCAGCAGAAGCTGGTGGGCCAGCTCTCCGGCGGCGAGCGCGGACGCCTGCACCTGGCCAAGACCCTGCTGGCCGGCGGCAACGTGCTGCTGCTCGACGAACCCTCCAACGACCTCGACGTGGAAACCCTGCGCGCACTGGAAGACGCGCTGCTGGAGTTCCCCGGCTGCGTCTTCGTGATCTCGCACGACCGCTGGTTCCTCGACCGCATCGCGACCCATATCCTCGCGTTCGAAGGCGACTCGCACGTCGAGTTCTTCCCCGGCAACTACCACGAGTACGAGGAAGACAAGAAGCGGCGGCTCGGCGACGAGGCGGCCAAGCCGCACCGGATCAAGTACAAGCCGCTGCGCTGAGGCGCGCGTCCCCGAACCGCCACCCGGCGCTGCCCGCCGCAGCCCTGGTTGCGGCCAGCGGCTAGAATCCCGGCATGTCCACAACGCCTGCCGCCGACGCCGAATCCCTCCTGCGGGAGGGTCGCGACCTCGAACTCGCTGGCGACCTGCGCGGCGCGCTGGCGCGATACCAGGCCGCCTCGCGCCTGGCGCCGCGCGAGGTCGGGGTCCTGCTGCGCCTCGCGCTCGTCGCCGAGCAGCTCGGCGAACGCGATCTCTACGCCGCCGCCTGGAGCGACGCGATCCAGCTCGACGACCGCCACCCGGAGGTGCTGCGCGGCTACGCGCGCCTGTGCCTGGCGACGCATCACCTGGCGATGGCCGAGCGCGCACTGCGGCGCCTGATCGAGGTCGCGCCGGATGCCGCCGGCGCACACCAGGGACTGGCCCTGGTCCTGTGGCGCGCGGGCAAGGGGCGCGCCGCGCATGCGGCCTTCGAGCAGGCCCTGGCCCGCGATCCGGGCGACCTGGTCTCGCGCTGGATCCTCGGCCAGCAGCCCGCGTCCCCCGTCTTCGCCGACCAGGACGAACTCGAGGCCTTCCGCGCGCGCTGGCGTGCCACGCTGGGCTGGTTCGAGGCGCTGGACGCCGGCGACCCGCAGGTGCAGGCCGAGGTCGAATCGGCGCTGGTCACCTGCACCGATGCCGCCCTGCACGCCTTCGGCGACGACTTCGATGCCGAGCACCGGCGCTACGCGGCCCTGGTGCGGCGCTTCGCGCAGGCGCGGCATCCGGACCTGGCCTTCGCGCCGCGCGCCGAGCGCGCCCGCATCCGGGTGGTGTTCGTGTCGCGCTTCTTCCACCACCACAGCGTGATGAAGGCCTTCGAGGGCCTGATCTGCGGGCTCGACCGCGCGCGCTTCGAGATCGTGCTGCTGCAGCTGGGCGAGGCGCGCGACGAGGTGACCCGGCGCATGGCGACCTATGCCTTCGCGCACCTGCCGGCCGAAGCGCCCGCGGCGTGGTGGCGCGAGCGCATCATCGCCGCGCAGCCGGACGTGCTGGTGTATCCGGACATCGGCCTCGAAGGCACAGCGCAGTGGCTCGCCGCGCAGCGCCTGGCGCCGATGCAGTGCGTGCTCTGGGGCCACCCGATCGCGACCGGATTCTCCAGCATCGACTATTACCTGAGCGCCGATGCGGTCGAACGCGCCGACGCCGCGTCCGACTACAGCGAACAGCTGGTGCGCCTGCCGGGACTGGGCGCCTGCTACCTGCCCCCGGACCCGCGCGGCAATCCGGCCCATGCACCGCCGCGCGGCGCCCATGCGACGCCGGTGCGCATGCTGGTCGCGCAGCGCGCGCAGAAGCTCACGCCGCGCCACGACCGGCTCTACGCCCGCATCGCCGCCGCGGTGCCCGAGGCCGAGTTCTGCTTCGCCCCGGATCCCGACGCGGCGGTGTGCGAGGAGCTGGCAGCGCGCCTTCGCGGCGCATTCGCCGCCGCCGGCGTCGATCCGGCCGGCCGGCTGCATGTCATGCCCGAACTGCCGCACGCCGATTTCATCGCGCTGGCGCAATCCTGCGACCTGCACCTGGACAGCATCGGCTTTTCGGGCGGGATCACCTCGATGGAACTGCTGAGCCTGGGACTGCCGACCGTCACCCTGCCCGGCCTGCGCATGCGCAGCCGCCAGACCGCCGCGATGCTGCGCCTGGTCGACGCCGGCGAGCTCGTCGCCGAGGACGAGGACGGCTACTGCGCGCTCGCGATCGAGCTCGCGCGATCGCCGCAACGACGCCTGGAACTGCGCCAGCGCATCCACGCCAACCGCGCGCGCCTGCACGAGGGCGACGCCACGGTGGCCGCCTTCGCGCGCTTCCTCGAGCAAGCCTGGTCGCGGCACACGATCGCGACCCACTGAACGGGGTCGCGGCCGCGGCCGGCGTCAGGTCCGGCCGGTCCCCGCGAGCAGCACGGCCTCCAGCGCCGGCACCGCGTCCGCCGCGTCGTAGAGCACGTGCTTGCGCCGCGCGATCGCCGCGACCACCTCTCGATGGTGCGCCGGATCGGTCGCCAGGCGCACCACGGCCTCGACGTAGGCGTCCTCGTCGCGCGCCGACAGGATCGCGTCCAGGCCCATCAGCGCCAGCATGCCGTGGGTATGTCGCGAACGCATGCTCGCGCCGGGGCAGGTCACGACCGGCAGGTCCATGGCCAGCGCCTCCAGCGTGGTGTTGCCGCCCGACCAGGCCACGGTGTCGAGCAGCACGTCGGCCTCGGC
>JAGOEZ010000054.1 GCA_017997455.1 Lysobacterales bacterium
GATCGAAGGCGCGCGCCTGCGGCGCGTCGCAAGGAAGGTTCGTTCGCGCCATGCTGGAACCCGGCCAGCTGCTCAAGGCCATCCTCGGCGTTGCCGGCGCCTGGTTCGCGCTCGGCCTGCTCGGACTCGCCTATCCGCAGGGAACCCGCTACGTCGCCCGCGTGCTGTTTCCGCTGGGCGCGCTGGCCGCGCTGGTGCTGGCCGGACTCGCGTTGGCGGCGATCGCGCAGCCAGCGGCCACCATGACCCTGCCGGTCGGCCTGCCCGACCTGCCGGTGCACCTGCGGCTCGACGCGCTTTCGGCGCTGTTCCTGCTCCTGCTGGGCGTGGCGACGGCCGGCATCTCGATCTTCGCCGCCGGCTACTTCCGCGAAGGCCAGGGCACCGCGCCGGGCCTGCTGTGCCTGCAGTACCACGTGTTCCTCGCCAGCATGGTGCTGGTGCTGCTGGCCGACGATGCCTACGCCTTCATGGTCGCGTGGGAGACCATGGCGCTGTCCTCGTACTTCCTCGTCACCACCCAGCACCGGCTGCCGGAGATCCGCAGCGCCGGGTTCCTGTATCTCCTGATCGCGCACGTCGGCGCGATCGGGATCCTGCTCGGCTTCGGCGTCATGCAGGGCGGCAGCTGGCAGTTCACCTTCGAGGCCATGCGCGGCGCGGAGCTGTCGCCGGCCTGGGCCTCGGTGGCCTTCGGCCTGATGGTGTTCGGCTTCGGCGCCAAGGCCGGCCTGCTGCCGGTGCATGTGTGGCTGCCCGAGGCGCATCCCGCCGCGCCCTCGCCGGTCTCGGCGCTGATGAGCGGGGTGATGCTCAAGACCGCGATCTACGGCGTGCTGCGCGTGAGCTTCGACCTGCTGCCGGCGGTGCAGTGGTGGTGGGGTGGCGTGCTGCTGGCGCTGGGACTGGCGACCGCGGCCTTCGGCGTGGTCTACGCGGCCGTGCAGAGCGACATGAAGCGCCTGCTGGCCTACTCCTCGATCGAGAACATCGGCATCCTCTACGCCGGCATCGGCCTCACGATCGTGTTCAGCGCCTTCGAACTCGGCGCGCTGGCCGCGCTGGCGCTGGCGGCGACCCTGTACCACGCGCTCAACCACGCCTGCTTCAAGAGCCTGCTGTTCCTGGTCACCGGCTCGGTGCTGCACGCGACCCGCGAACGCAGCCTCGGCCGGCTCGGCGGACTGATGCGCAGCATGCCCTGGGTCGCATGGCTGGGTCTGGTCGGCACGCTCGCGATCGCCGGCCTGCCGCCGCTCAACGGCTTCGTGTCGGAGTGGCTGCTGCTGCAGTCCTTCCTGTTCACGCCCACGATCCCGCAGACCTTCGCCAACATGCTGATCCCGGTCGGCGCGGCGGTGCTGGCGCTGGTCGCGGCGCTGTCGGCCTACGTGATGGTCAAGTTCTACGGCGTGATCTTCCTCGGCCAGCCGCGCGAGCCGCAGCTCGCGCAAGCGCACGACTGCGGGCGCTTCGAGCGCATCGGCCTGGCCTGGCTGGCCGCGCTGTGCATCGCGCTCGGGCTGATGCCGGTGTGGGTTCTGGAACTGCTGGCGCCGGTGACCGCGATGCTCGCCGGCGCCACGGTCGAGCAACATGGAGCCAGCGTGCTGTGGCTGGCGCCGACGGCGCCGGAGCGCGCCTCCTATGCGCCGTTGTTGTTCCTGGCCGGCACCTTCGGCGTGATCGCGGCCAGCTTCCTGGTGGTGCGCGCGCTGTTCCGGGTCCCGATCCGGCGCGCGCCGCCGTGGGACTGCGGCTATCCGGCGCAGACCCCGCGCATGCAGGACTCGGCCGAGGGCTTCGGCCAGCCGATCCGGCACATGTTCGGTCCGGTGTTCCGCATGCGCCGCCAGCTGCCGGCGCCGGAGGACACCGAGCCGCGCTACGCGGTGACGGTGGAGGACCGCTTCTGGTTCGGCTTGTACGAGCCGCTGGCGCGCGCGGTGCAATGGCTGGCCGAGCAGATCGGCCGCCTGCAACAGGGCCGGATCTCGACCTACCTGCTGTACAGCTTCGTCACCCTCGCCGCCCTGCTGCTGATCGTGTTGTGAGCACCGGCGGCCTGCTCGCGCAGTTGTTCGAGGTGCTGGCGGCGATCGCGCTGGCGCCGCTGTTCATGGGTTGGGTCAACCAGTGTCGGGCGTGGCTGCAGAACCGTTCGGCGCCGCCGCTGTTGCAGCCGTACCGGACCCTGCACAAGCTGATGCGCAAGGAACTGGTGATGGCCGAACACGCCTCGCCGCTGTACCGGCGCACGCCCTACGTGCTGTTCGGCGCCATGGCCACCGCGGCCGCGATCGTGCCCTCGCTGGGCACCGACATGCCGTTCGCGAGCGCAGCCGACGCGATCGCGCTGGTCGGCCTGTTCGCGACCGCGCGGGTGTTCATCGCGCTCGGCGCCATGGACATCGGCACCGCCTTCGGTTCGCTCGGCGCGCGGCGCGAGATGATGGTCGGGTTCCTGGCCGAACCCGCGCTGCTGATGGTGATCTTCACCGCCTCGCTGATCGTCGGCAGCACCGCGCTGCCGACCATCGCGGCGACGCTGTCGGCGCGCGAGCTCGCGCTCTATCCCAGCCTCGCCTTCGCCGGCGTCGCCTTCCTGATGGTGCTGCTGGCCGAGAACGCGCGCATCCCGATCGACAACCCATCCACCCACCTCGAGCTGACCATGATCCACGAGGCCATGGTGCTCGAGTACTCGGGCCGCCACCTCGCGCTGATCGAATGGGCGGCGGCGCTCAAGCTGTTCAACTACGCCTGCATCGGCTTCGCGCTGTTCGTGCCCTGGGGGCTGGCGCCGGCCGGCGCCTCGCCGCTGGCGTTGTTGCCGGCACTGGGCTGGCTGGCGCTCAAGCTCGCCGGCGCCGGCATGGTGCTGGCGCTGATCGAGACCGTCAGCGCCAAGCTGCGGATCTTCCGCGCGCCGGAGTTCCTCGCCATGGCCTTCATGCTCGCGGTGCTGGGCCTGCTGGTGCACCTGCTGCTGGGATCCTGAACCGATGGACGCCCTGCCCTTCACGGCCCAGCTGATCAACGTCTTCGCGGCGGTGCTGTTGCTGCTCTCGTTCGCGATGCTGGCCCAGCGCCGGATCCTGTCGCTGGTCGACCTGCTCGCGTGGCAGGGCGCGGCGCTGGTCGGCTCGACCCTGGCGGTGGCCTACAGCACCGGACAGCAGCACCTCTACTACTCCGCGGCCCTGACCCTCGCGCTCAAGGTGATCCTGGTGCCGCTGGTGCTGCACCGCCTGATCCGCCGCCTCGCGGTGCGCTGGGACACCGAGCCGCTGCTCAACATCCCAGCGACCATGATCGTCGGCCTCGCGCTGGTGGTGTTCTCGTTCGGGCTGGCGCAGCCGATCTCGGCCCTGGCCAGCACGGTCACGCGCAGCACGCTGGGCATCGCGATCGCGGTGGTGATGCTCTCGTTCCTGATGATGATCACGCGGCGCAAGGCGATCTCGCAGGTGATCGGCTTCCTGGCGATGGAGAACGGCCTGTTCTTCGCCGCCACCAGCGCGACCTACGGCATGCCGATGGTGGTCGAGCTCGGGGTCGCGCTCGACGTGCTGGTCGGCGTGGTGATCCTGGGCATCTTCTTCTTCCAGATCCGCGAGCAGTTCGACAGCCTCGACCTGTACCACCTCGAGCGGCTCAAGGAGGACTGAGGACGATGGAGATCCTCTTCCTGCTGGGACTGCCGCTGGCCGGGGCCGCGCTGCTGGCGCTGTACGGCGCGCGCGCATGGGCCGCCGAGCTCAACGTGCTGGTGAGCCTGGCGACCTTCGGCGCCGGCTGCGCGCTGACCGTGCGCGTGATCGCGCAGGGCCCGCAGCTGTTCTGGAACGAGCAGTTCTTCGTCGACCCCTTCAACGTGTTCCTGGTCGCGCTGACCGCGTTCATCAGCTTCACCACCGCGCTGTTCTCGCGCCCGTACATGCGCATCGAGGCGCACCACGGCCGGCTCACGCCGCGGCGCCTACGGCTGTACCACAGCATGTTCCAGCTCTTCATGTTCACCATGCTGCTGGCGCTGCTGACCAACAACATGGGGATCCTGTGGGTCGCGCTCGAGGCGGCGACGCTGTCGACCGTGCTGCTGGTCTCGCTGTACCGCACCGCGGCCAGCCTCGAGGCGGCGTGGAAGTACTTCATCCTGTGCGGGGTCGGCGTCGCGCTGGCGCTGTTCGGCACCGTGCTGCTGTACCTCGCCGCGGAGAAGGTCCTGGGCTCGGCCGGCATGACCGCGCTGCTGTGGACCCACCTGGACGCGGTCAAGGGCGAACTCGAGCCCAACGTGCTCGCGATCGCCTTCGTGTTCCTGTTCGTGGGCTACGGCACCAAGGTCGGCCTCGCGCCGCTGCACAACTGGCTGCCGGACGCGCATGCCGAGGGCCCGACCCCGGTCTCGGCGGTGCTGTCGGGGCTGCTGCTCAACGTCGCGCTGTACGCGGTGATCCGCTGCAAGGTCCTGGTCGAGGGCAGCGTGCGCTCGGCGCTGCCGGGCCAGATGCTGATGTTCTTCGGCCTGCTGTCGGTGGTGCTGGCGGCGTTCTTCCTGTGGCGCCAGAAGGACATCAAGCGCCTCTTCGCCTACTCCTCGATCGAGCACATGGGCATCATCACCTTCGCCTTCGGCATGGGTGGCGCGGTGGCGAACTTCGCCGCGTTGCTGCACATGACGGTGCACTCCCTTACCAAGAGCGCGATCTTCTACGCCGTCGGCCACGCCACCCAGAAGGCCGGCACCCAGGTGATGGACGACATCCGCGGGCTGCTGGCGCTGAGCCCCGCCATCGGCTGGGGCCTGATGCTGGGTTCGCTCGCGATCCTGGGCATGCCGCCCTTCGGCGTGTTCGCCAGCGAATTCCTGATCCTGACCACCGCGATGCAGCAGCAGCCGTGGGCGACGCCGATCCTGCTGCTGGCGCTGGGCGTGGCCTTCGCCGCGGTGTTCCGCCGCGTGCAGCCGATGGTGTTCGGCGAGGCCACGGTGCGGCGCCTGCCGCATGCCCCGGCGCTGCTGCCGGTGTTCGCGCACCTGGCGCTGGTGCTGATGCTGGGCCTGTACATCCCGCCCTTCCTCGCCGACTGGTATCGGCTCGCCGCGGCCTTGCTGGATTGAGCATGTCGACGCCATCCGCCCCAGCCAGCCCGGACGTGCTGCCAGCCGCGGTCGATGCCGCGCAGTGGGTCGCCGAGGCGCAACGACGTCGCGAGGCCGGCGAGTCCCTGTTGGCGCTGTGGGCCAGCGACGAGCGCGATCGCGCCGGCGGCCATGCCCTGCACGCGGCGTACCTGGACCGCGGGGCGCTGGCGGTGTTGCGGCTGGCGCTGCATGGCGCGGCGCCGCGCGCGCCCACGATCTCGACCTGGTTCCCCGGCGCCGAACGCATGGAACGCGCCGCCTTCGACCTGGTCGGCACGCGCACCCTCGGTGGCGGCACGCGGCCGTGGCTGCGGCACGCGGCGTGGCCCGCCGACGCGCACCCGCTGCAGCGCGACTTTGCGGCCGCGCCGACCGACACTGGTGACGACTACGCCTTCGTCCGGGTCGAGGGCGAGGGCGTGCACGAGATCGCGGTCGGGCCGGTGCATGCCGGCATCATCGAGCCCGGCCACTTCCGTTTCTCGGTGGTGGGCGAGAAGGTGCTGCGCCTGGAACAGCGCCTGGGCTACGTGCACAAGGGCATCGAGAAGCGCTTCGAGGAACTGGCGCCGGCCGCGGGCCGGCGGCTCGCGGCCCGGGTCAGCGGCGATTCGGGCGTGGCGTACTCGTGGGCCTACTGCATGGCGCTGGAGCAGGCCTGCGCGCTGGCGCCGCCGCCGCGCGCGCTGGCGCTGCGCGCGCTGGCGCTGGAACGCGAGCGCATCGCCAACCACCTCGGCGACCTCGGCGCGCTGGGCAACGACGCCGGCTTCGCCTTCGGCCTCAGCCAGTTCATGCGCCTCAAGGAGGACCTGCTGCGACTCAACGCCGCGATCAACGGCCAGCGCTACTGGCTCGATGCGATCGAGCCCGGCGGCGTCGCCTACGAGCTCGGCGCGGCGCATGCCGACGCATTAGTGGCGCAGTGCGCGGCGCTGGCGGCGGAGGTCAGCTTGCTGCGCGAGATCTACGCCGACCACGCCGGGGTGCAGGACCGCTTCGCGGCCTGCGGCGTGCTCGACACCGCGCTCGCCGCCCGGCTCGGCGTGCTCGGCTTCGCCGCGCGCGCCAGCGGCCTGCCCGGCGACCTGCGTTGCGACCGCGCGCACGCGCCCTACGACCAGCTCGCGGTGCGATGTGCGCAGCGCACCGAAGGCGACGTCGCGGCGCGGGTGGCGGTGCGCTTCGACGAAGTGCTGGAGTCGTTGCGCCTGTGCCGGGTGCTGGTCGAGACCCTGCCGGGCGGCGCGGCCCGGGTCGAGCTGCCACCGGTGCCGGGCGAGCGCTGCGGCTACGGCCTGGTCGAAGGCTGGCGCGGGCCGGTGTTCGTCGCGCTCGAAACCGCGGCCGGCGACCGCATCCGGCGCTGCCATCCCCACGACCCCTCGTGGCAGAACTGGCCGGCGCTGGAGCACGCGGTGATCGGCAACATCGTTCCCGACTTCCCGCTGATCAACAAGTCGTTCAACCTCTCCTACAGCGGCCACGATCTCTGACGATGCTCAAGACCCTGCGCCAGATCCAGCGTCTCGGCCGCCTGACCGAGGCTGCACCCGCCGCGGACCCGCAGTTGCGCGTCGCCCAGGCGCTGCAGGCGGACATCCTGCGGGTGCTGGGCCGCGCCCTGTGCATCCGCCAGGTCGACGCCGGCTCGTGCAACGGCTGCGAGTTGGAGATCCACGCGCTCAACAACGGCTACTACAACATCGAGGGACTGGGGGTGAAGTTCGTCGCCAGTCCGCGCCATGCCGACCTGCTGCTGGCGACCGGACCGGTGTCGCGCCACATGGCGGTGGCCCTGCGCCGCACCTACGACGCCATGCCGGCGCCCAAGCTGGTGGTCGCGATCGGTGACTGCGGCTGCGACGGCGGCGTGTTCGGCTGCGGCTACGCCAGCCTCGGCCCGGTCTCCGCGGTGCTGCCGGTGGACGTCGCGGTCCCGGGCTGCCCGCCGAGCCCGACGCGCATCCTGCAGGGCATCCTCACCGCGGTGACCGCGGCGGCTGCCGGTTGAGGCGCACGGCGCCCGGCGCTGGGCGGTTCAATCCCTTGCGCCGAGGTCGGGCGGCGGCGTCATCAGCCACCAGCGCTTGTCCTCCATGTCCCAGCGCCACACCAGCACCATGTTGAGCGTGCTCACGGTCTGGGTGGACTGGTCGATGACCTCGATCTCGACCAGCTGGGTCGCGTTGCCGCCCGCGCTGACCGAGGGTGGCTGCGGGAAATAGCGCGCCACGCGCAGCTCGCGCATGCGGGCCAGGGTCTCGGCGCTGGGCGGGTTGGCCTTGAGCACCTCGGGGTCCATGAACTGGGTCTGGGTGGCGAGTCCGTTCCAGCGCATGCCGGATGAGAAGTCGATCTGGGTCTGCTCGAAGGCGCGGGCATCGCCGTCCTCCGAGGTGGCGCAGGCGGCCAGCGCCAGCGCGGCGGCCAGGAGCAGCAGGATTCGGATCATGGTGGCGGCTCCGGCGGGTTCAGGGGGACGTCATGGCGACGTAGCGGGCGCTCTGGCGCGCGGCGACGCCGCCGCCTTCGGCGCCCGAGATCTCGGATTCTATCGACAGCCGCGCCTTGCCCTTGGCGCGCAGGGTCTCGATGAAGGTCGGCCACGAATTGTCGGGCGCATAGGCCTCGGCGATGAGCTGGTCCCACAGCGGGGCCAGGTACATGGTCGAGGCATCCTGCACGTAGACATCGGCGTCGAGGCCGGCCTCGGCCAGCTTGAGGTTGATCAGGCCCCAGCCGGCCAGGGTCAGCATGCTCGACATGCTGCCGCCGAAGGCGCAGCCCTTGTCGTTGACGTTGGGCGCGAGCGGCGCGTACAGCGCCAGGCGGTAGCCGTCGTAGTCGCCGACGTGCAGGTCCATCGCGCGCGCCAGCGGGATGGTGTCGCGCAGGTGGCGTTCGAGCAGGGCCTTGTCGAGGACGACGATCATCGGATGGGCCGCAGTGTGCCGGCGCGGCCGGCGCGGCCGCAAGTGATGGGGCTGACGGCGGCGCCCGCGCTGCGTAGCATCGCGTGCATGGTCGCCAATCCCCCCCGCGGTGGTCGCGCAACCCGCGTCCTCGTGGCGCGCCCGGTCGGTCGCGCCGGCGCGATGCTGCGCCGGCTGCGCGCGGCCGGCGTCGCCGCCGCGGGCCTGCCGACGGCGCGCATCGTGCCGGCACCGGACCCGCGCGCGGCGCGGCGCGCGCTGGCGCTGGCGCGCGGCGCCGCGGCGATCGTCTACACCAGTCCCAATGCGGTGCGTGGCGCGCAGACGCTGGCGCCGCGCCTGCGCCCCGGACCCGCGACCGCGGTCCTGGGCATCGGCCCGGCCACGGTCCGCGCCCTGGCGCGTCATGGCCAGGTGGCGCTGGCGCCGGCAGGGCGCTACGACAGCGAAGGCCTGCTCGCCCACCCGGCCCTGGCCGCGCGCGCGGTGCGCGGGCGCGACGTGCTGCTGGTGGGTGCGCCCGGCGGCCGGGGCCTGATCGCCGCGACCCTGGCGCGTCGCGGCGCGCGCGTGGTGGCGGCCGAGGTCTATGCGCGCGCGCTGCCACGCTGGGACCGGCGCCATCGCGCGGCGCTGGCCGCGCCCGGCAGGCCGGTGCTCGTGGTTTCCAGCGCCGACGCGGTCGACGCGCTGCTGCGGCTCGCCACGCCGCGCGAATGCGAGCGCCTGCGCGGCGCAAGGGCGATCGCGAGCAGCGCGCGGGTCGCCGCGGCGCTGCGGTCCGCCGGATTCCGGCACGTGCGCTGCGCGGCCTCGGCACTGGCGGCGGACCTGCTGGCGGCGGCGCTCTCTACATCGGGTTGACGCCTGCGCCGCGTGCTTTCCGTTAGCATTCACATGTCTTCGCGCCCGCGTCCGCGCCCATGTCCGCAACCCCGATGACCGACCCTGCCGTGCCCACCAGGCGGCGGGCCGTGCCCGCGCTCGGGCTGCCGTTGCTGGTGCTCGCCCTGCTGGCGGCCCTGGCCTGGGGTGGCTGGCGCGGCTATGCGCTGGTGCGCGAGCGCGGCGATGCGCTGGCCGGCCTCGACGCCGCCCGCGCCAACGCCGAGCAGCGCCTGCAGGCGGCGACCACCGAGGTGGCGGCGATGCGCCGCGAGGTCGACGCGCTCAACCGCCGCCTGGCCGACGCCGAGGCGGTGAACAAGTCGCTGCGCGAGGAGACCCTGGGCCTGGGCCAGCGCGCGAACCTGATCGAGGATGCGGTGGCGAGCCTGGCCGAGCGGCGCATGGCCGGCGCGGTGGCGCTGCGCCTGAACGAAGCCGAGTTCCTGCTGCGGCTGGGCCAGGAGCGCCTGAGCCTGTTCGGCGATCCGGCGGCCACGGTGGCGGCATTCCAGCTCGCCGACGCCGAACTCGCCGCGATCGACGACCCGGCCCTCGCCGGCGTGCGCCAGACCATCGCCGCCGAGCTGGCCGAGCTGGCCGCCAGCGCAGCCTCGCAGCCCGCCGTGCACCTCGCCGCGCTCGACCGCCTCGCCATCGCGGCACCGACCCTGCCGGCGCGCACGACCCCGCAGGCCAGCGTCGCGGTCGACGACGGCATGAGCGGTTGGTGGGATCGCGCGCTGTCCGTGCTCGGCCAGTTCGTGCGCGTGCGCCGACTCGACCCCGGGGACGCGGCGCTGGCCAATCCGCTCAACGTGGTCGCGGCGCGCGAAGCGCTGGGCCTCGAACTGCTGCTGGCCAAGGCTGCGCTCGCCGCCGGCGACGCGCCCCGCTACCGCGCCGCGCTCGAATCCGTGCGGGCGCGCCTGATCGCGAGCTTCGACCCGCAGGCCCCGGCCGTGCGCGAGGGCCTCGCCGCGATCGATGAGGCGCGCAGCGCGGCCGACGCCCAGGCCGTGCCCGCGGTCGGCAAGGCGATCCAGGAACTGCGCAACCTGCGCGCCACCCGCGCCCTGGCCGAGATCGTCGCGCCCGCGACGACCGTGGACGAGCCGGTGGAGAAGGACACCCCGTGAAGGCCTACCGGCTGCTGCTCGGCTTCTTCGGGCTCGCGTTGCTGGCAGCGGTGGTCGCCTGGCTGGTCGGGGCCGATCCGGGCTATGTGCTGATCCAGCGCGCGCCGTATACGGTCGAGACCACGCTGGTGTTCGCGCTGGGCGCGGTGCTGGCGGCCTGGCTGGTCCTGGCGCTGCTGTGGTGGCTGGTGCGCTGGCCGCTGCGCGCCATGCTGGTGCGCGCGCGCCGGCGCGGACGCATCCGCTTCGCGCGCGGCGCGCTGGCACTGACCGAGGGCCGCTGGGTGCGGGCGGAAAAGCTCCTGCTGGGGTCGAGCCGCATGCGCTCGGTGAAGTTGCCGGCGCTGATCGGCGCCTACCACGCGGCGCGGCTGCGCGGCGACGCGCGCCGCCAGGGCGAGGTGCTGGAGCGCCTCGGCGCCGAGCCGGAAGGCACGCTGGCGGCCGCGACCCTGCGCGCCGAAGCCGAACTCGAGGACGGCCGCGCCGGCACCGCGATCGAATTGCTCACCCCGCTCGACCACGCGCAGCGCCTGCCACCGGCCGCGGCGCGCGCGCTGGCACGCGCGCTGGCCCTGCGCGGCCGCGGCCGCGAGGCGCTGCCCCTGCTGCAGAAGGTGCGCACCGGCCTCGCCGCGCCGCGCGAGGAACTCGACGCGTTCGAATCCGAGGTGCTGGCGCGGGCGCTGGCCGCCGCCACCGACGCGATCAACCTGCGCTCGCTGTGGCAGGAACTCTCGCGCGCGCAGCGGCGCCTGCCGGGCGTCGGCACGGCCTTCGCGCGGCGTGCCGCGGCGCTGGGCCTTTCCGACCTCGGCGACGAGGTCGAGTCGGTGCTGCAGAAAGCCTGGGACGAAGACCTGGCGCTGGCCTGGGCGGCGCTGCCGGCCACCGACCGCGGGGCGCGCCTGCGCAGCGCCGAAGGCTGGCTGCGCGAGCATCCCGAGAGCGGCGGCCTGCTGGTGGCGCTGGGCCGCCTGTGCCGCGAGGACCAGCTGTGGGCGAAGTCCGAGGAATACCTGCAGCGCGCGCTGCAGACCCCGCACGCCGCGCTGGCCTGGGAGGAACTGGGCCGCACCTACCACGGCCGCGGCGACCACGA
This sequence comes from Lysobacterales bacterium, assembly GCA_017997455.1. Lineage (GTDB taxonomy): Bacteria > Pseudomonadota > Gammaproteobacteria > Xanthomonadales > Ahniellaceae > JAGOEZ01. The sequence continues at coordinate 11,215 of JAGOEZ010000054.1, forward strand.
ACGCGCCAGCCGCGCCTTCGCCAACGCCTTGCTCGCGGCCCGCGGCGAGCCCACGGCTTCGCTCACCGGCATCGCCGTGCGCGGCGACGTCGCCGCGCCGCCGGCCGTGGCCGAGGAACGCAACGAGCATGGCGTCCCGCGCCTGCCCGAACCCGCGCCGCGCTGAGCCCCGGGAACGCTGTAGGCGCGGCTGATTCGCGCCGTCCTGGCGCTCACCCTTCGGGCCCGCTGCGCGGTTGGTTCGCGCTTCCTGCGCGAACCAGGCAGCCGCGACCAGGCCTATCGCGCGCAGAGCGCGCTCCTACGAAGCCGCCGCTACGGGGGCGGTTGCGGCTGCGGCCAGGCCTATCGCGCGCAGAGCGCGCTCCTACGAACGTGGCTCTGTAGGAGCGCGCTCTGCGCGCGATGGGCCTGGCCGCAGCCGAAGCCCAAGCCGCTCCTGAAGCGCATCGGGTTCAGCGATCGAGCAGCTCGCGCTCCGCCACGCGGCCGTCGACGAACACGATCAGTTGCAGGCGACGACCGCTGCCCGGGTCGTAGATCCATTCGTCGCGGCGCGCCTCGCGCTCGCGTGCGAGCCCGCTGTCGTCGCGCAGGGTCACGAGGCCGTAGCGCCGGCTCTGGCTCGCCGGCAGGCCGCAGCGCGCCACGACCTCGCCGATCGACAGCCCGCGGTCGAGGGTGTCGTAGTTGCAGCGCCCGCCGATCTTCGACACACCGTAGCCCAGGGTGTCGTCGCGCACCAGGCGGCCGTCGATGAAGAGCAGGCGGTGCAGCAGGCGGTCGGGCCCGAAGTTGTAGTACCAGGCTTCGAGCTGGCGCTCGATCCGCCGCTCGAGCGCCTGGTTCTCGCCCACCACCAGCCATTCGCTGTAGCTCTCGATCCAGTACGGCTCGCCGCAGCGCCGCTCGACCTGCACCGCGTGGTCGCCGGTGCCGACCAGGCGCCCGTCGCAGCGCAAGGCCTGCGCCGGCGCGGCCGCGAGCAGCGCGGCCAGCAGCGCGAGACGCAGCAGCACGGGGACGCAACGACGGCTTGCGGGCATGGACGCGCGACCTCGAGGAACGGGGAGCGGGGCTGTGACTGCGGCCATGGCGCGAAGGTTCCGCCTCAGCCGCTGCGCAGGCCGGCGCGCGCGCCGAGGATCGCGGCGAGCACTTCGGGCGCGTAGTCGAAGGAGTCGTAGTACAGGCGCTGCTCGGGCAGGGCCGCGGCGACGAAGGCGCGGCGCGCGGCCTCGATCATGGCCGGCGGCCCGCTCATGTAGGTGTCGAACTCCGACAGGTCGGGGAAATCGGCGGTCACGACCTCGTGCACGAAGCCGGTGCGGTGGCGGCCCGATTCCGGGCCTTCGGGCTCGCTCAGCACCGAGGTGAAATAGAGCGCCGGGTGGCGTGCGGTCCATTCGGCCGGCAGCGCCGGCAGGTAGAGGTCGCGCTCGCTGCGCACGCCCCAGTAGAAGTGGATCGGCCGGGTCGAGCCGAGGTGGAGGAAGTGCTCGACGATGGCCTTGAGCGGCGCAAAGCCGGTGCCGCCGGCGACCAGCAGCAGCGCGCGCTCGGAATCCTCGCGCGGCACGAAGGTCCCGAGCGGACCTTCGACCCGCAGCACCGCGCCCACCGCCAGCTCGTGGAAGACGCGATGGGTGAAGCCGCCGCCGCTGACGTGGCGGATGTGCAGTTCCACGTGCTCGGCCGCCTCCGGCGCATTGGCGATCGAGAATGCGCGGCGGCGACCGCCCTCGAGCAGCACGTCGAGGTACTGGCCCGCCAGCCAGCGCAGGCGCGCGTCCCGCGGCGGCCGCAGGACCAGGCGCATCACGTCGGGCGCCAGCAGCGTGCGCTCGACCAGCTTGAGCGGCAGCACGCGCGGCGGCAGTTCCGCCACCGAGGGCACCTCGCGCGCGACCAGGACCAGGTCGCTGCGCGGCACGGCCTGGCACAGCAGCACCTGGTGCTGCGCGCGTTCCTCGCGGCTGAGCGCCGTGGGCGGCTGGTCCGGGTAGTCGCATTCGCCGGCCACCAGCGTGGCCTTGCAGCTGCCGCAGCGGCCGGACCGGCAGCTGTACGGCAGGGCCAGGCCGGCGCGGCGCGCAGCCTCGAGCACGGTCTCGCCGGACTCGACCGTGAAGCGCTTGCCGCTGCCTTCGAGGGTGACGCGATGGCCCATGCGGCGATTGTCCACGACGCGGCGACTGGTGGACAGGCGCGGCTGGCGCCGGTCGCGGCAGCGCGCGCCTACAATGCACACCTCGCCCGGGGGAATCCGCATGTCGATCTGGAAGAGGCCCGCTACCGTCGAAGCCCTGAACGCGACCAACCCCGGCACGCTCAACGAGGCCCTGGGCATCCGCCTCACCGAGGTCGGCGACGACTTCCTGCGCGGCACCCTGCCGGTGGACCAGCGCACGATCCAGCCATTCGGACTCCTGCATGGCGGCGCCTCGGTGGCGCTGGCCGAGACCCTGGGCAGCCTCGGCGGCTGGCTCACGCTTCCGGCGGGTGGCGGCCGCACGGTGGGCATCGAGATCAACGCCAACCACATCCGCGCGGCAAGCGCCGGCGAGGTCACCGGCACCGCACGTCCGCTGCACCTGGGGCGCAGCACCCAGGTGTGGGAGATCCGCATCGAGGATGCACAGGGGCGGCTGACCTGCATCTCGCGCCTGACCCTGGCCGTGGTCGCGGGCTGAGCCGCTGCGCGCCCGGATCGCCCGGTGAACGATCCGCACCCCTACGACGCGCTGACGCCCGACCTGGTGCTGGCCGCGGTGGATGCCGCCGGCCACGCCAGCGACGGGCGCCTGCTGGCGCTCAACAGCTACGAGAACCGGGTCTACCAGGTCGGGCTCGAGGGCGGGCGCTTCGTGGTGGTCAAGTTCTACCGGCCCGGCCGCTGGACCGACGCCGCGATCGCCGAGGAGCACGCCTTCACCGCCGAACTGGCGGCGGCCGAACTGCCGGTGGTCGCGCCGCTGTCGCACGCGGGCGAGACCCTGCTCGAGCATGCGGGCTTCCGCTACGCGGTGTTCCCGCGCCGCGGCGGGCGCGCGCCGGAGCTCGACGGGGCCGAGGCGGCGGCGTGGATGGGGCGCACCCTGGGCCGCGTGCACGCGGTGGGCGCGCGCGCGCCGTTTGTCCATCGCGGCGGGATCGACCTCGAGTCGCACGTGCGCGCGCCGATGCGCCAGGTGCTCGAGGGCCCGCTGCTGCCCGACGCGTGCGTCGCGCGCTACCGCGCCGCGATCGAGGCCGCGTTGCCGCCGCTCGCGGACGCATGGTCGCGGGCGCAGCCGGTCGAGCGCCTGCGCCTGCACGGCGACTGCCACCCCGGCAACGTGCTCTGGACCGAGACCGGCCCGCTGCTGGTGGACCTCGACGACGCGCGCAGCGGCCCCGCGATCCAGGACCTGTGGATGCTGATGACCGGCGCCGAGGCGCAACGCGAGGCCCTGCTGGAGGGCTATTCGCAGTTCCGCGCGCTCGACTACGTTGAACTTTCGCTGGTCGAACCGCTGCGCCTGATGCGCCAGATCCACTACGCCGGCTGGCTCTCGAGCCGCTGGCAGGACCCGGCCTTCCCGCCCGCCTTCCCCTGGGCCGCGGAGGCGCGCTGGTGGGACACCCATATCGACGACA
>JAGOEZ010000055.1:0-11593 GCA_017997455.1 Lysobacterales bacterium
GCGCAGGCGCGGCGCGCCGAAGAACAGCCAGTGGCGACCGGTGGCGCCGGTGGCGACGCGGTCCTGCACGAAGGCGCGATACGGCGCGACCCCGGTGCCGGCGCCGACCATGATGAGGTCGCGGCTGCCGTCGGCCGGCAGGTGGAAGCGTTCGTTCGACTCGAGGTAGACCGGGACGGCATCGGCGTCGCTCGAGCGCGTGGCGAGGTACTCCGATGCCGCGCCGGTGCGGCGCTGGCCCAGGTACTCCGATTCAAGGCGCGCCACCGTGAGGTGCGCCTCCTCGCCCACCGCGCGCTGGCTGGAGGCGATCGAGTAAAGCCGCGGCGCCAGCGGGCGCAGGCTCGCAACCAGCTCATCGGGCGACCACGGTGCCGGGTGTGCGCGCAGCAGGTCGATCGGTTGGCGTTCGCGCAGCAAGGTGCCGAGCGTGGCGCCATGCTCGGGCGACAACAGGCGGTTGAGCTCGGCGTGGCGGCCCAATGCGGCGTGGCGCGCGAGGAAGGGCCGCGCCAGTCGGGTCAATTCGCGCGCCTCGCCCAACCAGCGCGCGAGCGGCAGGCTGCGCCCATCGTGCGTGAGCGGGGCTTCGCCATCGAATCCCAGCACCTGCAACCACTCGGCCACCAGGGCCGGCGGGTTCCGTGGCTGCACGGCGAGCGCGTCGCCGGGCTGGTAGTCGATGCCGGAGCCGGCAAGGGAAAGTTCGAAGTGACGCACGTCGCGCCAACCCTCGCGCGACGTGATGCGCTGGTTGGCGAGGATCTCGGCCGCGTAGGGCCGGCTGCGGTCATGGCGTGCCGGCGCTGCCGGCGGCGCCGCGGCCACAGGCCGCAACGCGGTCACGCTGGCGCTGGAGGCTCGCTCGCGCAACGCGACCAGGCTACGTTCACGCCAGCCTTGGGCGGCAGGCTCGTAGTCGAGGTCGGCATCGACGCGCGGGTGCAAGCGGGTGGCGCCGAGCGCGGCCAGGCGCTCGTCGACGATGCGCCCGGTCTCGCAGAATTTCGGGTAGCTCGAATCCCCCAGCGCGAAGACGCCGTAGCTCAATTCCTTCAGGGCCGGCGCGCGCCGCGAGGCGAGGAAATCCACGAAGGCGCGGGCGGCATCGGGGGGATCGCCGTCGCCCTGGGTGCTGATCGCGACCAGCAGCAGGCGCTCCCGGGCCAGCTCGCGCGGATCGTAGTGCTCGGCCGCGACCAACCGCACCGCAAGGCCCTCGGATTCGGCGGACCGCGCCAGGGCCTCGGCGACGCGGCGGCTGTTGCCGGTTTGGCTGCCATGAAGCACCGTGGCGCGGGTGCCGGCGGCCGGCGCAGCCGCGGCCATGCCGGCCTCGCCATTGGCCGCGTTCGGCGGCGCGATGCGCGACACGGCGCGGCCCGCGAGGTAGCCCGAAAGCCACTGCAGCTGCGCCGCATCCAGTCCGTCGACCAGGCGCTCGAAGGCCTCGCGTCGTTCGGGATCGAGGTTGACCGGCAGGGCCGGGAAGGAAACGACAGCGCTCATCGGGTCGCACGCCGGGACAGTGGCGACGACCGTAGCCGCAGGCCGCAACCGTGCGGAAAGGATATGCGGTCATGGCGATATAACCGGCCGCGGCAGCGTGCCCGGCCGCCGCGCGCGTTTTCGGGCCTGCGACGCGGGCCGCGTGCCCGCGCCTAGTGGACTTCGCGCTTCTGCACCGCCTGCTTGGACGCGAGCGAGAAGCGCGGTTCCACCGTCCCGCCCTCGAGCACGTGCCCGGCGACCCGCTCGCCGACCGCCGGACCGTGCTTGAAGCCGTGGCCGGATCCGCCGCCGGCGATCCACACGTTGTCAAAGCCGGGATGGCGGTCGATGATGAAGTCGCCGTTCGAGCTGTTCTCGTACTGGCAGACCTCGGCCGCGACCAGCGGCGCGCCGGCCAGCGCGGGAAAGCGCAGGGCGAGGAACTTCTGCGCCTGCTCGACGCCGGCGCGGGTCGGCGCGCGGTCGGCGGTGTCGGGATCGATGGCCGGGCCGTGGGCGTCGTGCGCGACCTTGAATCCGCGCGCATCAAGGTCGCCAAAGCCGTAGTACTGGTCGGCGAAATCCATCCAGATCGGCATCGTGCCTTCGGCGAAGCGGGCTTCCCCGGCCGGCACGCCGAAGTAATACACCTCCTGCCGGGTCGGGAAGATGCGTCCGGCCAGCACCTCGGGCAGCACGCCGCCCAGCCAAGGGCCGCAGGCGAACACATAGCTGCCCGCGCTGATCGACTCGCCGGCGGCGGTCGTGATCGCGTCCAGGCGGCCCTCGCCGCGCGGCGGCATGACCCGGTCGAGTTGCAGGCGCACGCCGGATCGCGTCGCGTCCGCGACCACGGCCTGGACCGCGCGCCGCGCCATCAGTCCGCCGCTCTCCGGCTCGTAAATGGCCCAGCCCCCCGCGGGGACCACGATCTGCGGGTAGCGCCGTGCCAGTTCGTCGGTGGCCAGCACCTCGTGGCGCACGCCCGCGGCCTCGAGCTGGCCGATCGACTGGCGCGCGGCAGTCGCGCCCTCGCTCGCCATCCACAGCACGCCGGTCTGGCGGAACAGTTCCGGACGTTCGATGCGGGCGAAGAAGCGCCGCCACGCCTGCAGCGATTGCTGCGACATCCGGGTATAGATTCCGTCCGGGCCGTAGGACATGCGGATCACCCGGGTATCGCCGCCGGAGCTGGCGCGCGAACTGGCCGGCCCGTACTGGTCGAGCAGGACCACGCGCTGGCCGGCCTGCTGCAGGTGCCAGGCAGTCCAGGCGCCGAACACGCCGGCACCGACCACGGCCACGTCGTAGCGCTTGCTCCCGGGTTTCATCGCCGCTTCACTCCTGGCCGCGGGGGCCGCCTGCGCTGCCGCGAGCGCGGTGATCGCCGATGCGCCAACGCCGGCGAGGAAGCGGCGCCGATCGGGACGATGTCTCGGGTCGCTTGGCATGCGGGGGCCCCATGGCGACGCGCAGGCCGGCGTCGGTCGGCAAGCAGCCTGGGCGCGATGCCTACATCGTGTGCGTCAGGCGCTCGGCGCCCAGCGTGCCGGCCAGCAGGGCCTCGATCCGGGTCTTGGCGGCCTCGCCGTCGGCGGTCTCGTTGAACTGCACGCCGATGCCGGCGATACGGTTGCCCTGGGCGCCGCCCGGCGTGATCCACACGACCTTGGCCGCGACCGGCAACTTGTCCTTCTCCTCCATCAGGGTCAGGAGGATGAAGACCTCGTCGCCGAGGTCGTAGCGCTTGGGCGTGGGCACGAACAGGCCGCCGCCACGCACGAAGGGCATGTAGGCGTTGTACAACGCGCCCTTGTCCTTGATCGTGAGCGAGAGGATGCCCGCCTTGGGCTGGCCGCCCGATGCACCGAGTCCGATCGCCATCCAGTCACCTCATGCGCGCTTCGCCACGGGGGCGAGCGCGCGCCAGTCGCGCAGCAATTCGAGCAGGATCAGGTCGGCCCGCAGCGGCGTGCGCAACTGCGCCCGCACCCGGTTGGCCCGGTCCCACCACGCGGAGAGCTTGGGGAAGTCGCTGCCGGCGGTCAAGCGCGCGAGCTCCGTCGCCGCGGCCGGCAGCGCGGTGGCGCCCGGCGGCCATGCCACGCTGCGGGCGAGCTGGGCCGCGATCGCGACCCTTTCGCCCGCGCGATCCTTGGCCCAGCGCGGCGCCAGTTCCGCGGGCTGCACGCGCCCGCGCAGCAGTTCGGCGAGATCGGTCGCGACCGCGCGCGCCAGCTCGCGCGAATCGCCTCTACACGACGCCAGCGCGGCACCGGGATTGCCGGCGGCCAGCGCCAGTGCATCGCCGGCCTCGGCCGCATCGATCCCCTGCCCTGCCAGCCAGGCCAGGGCCAGGGTCCGGTCCGGGAAGCGGGCCTCGACCAGCTGGCAGCGGCTGCGGATGGTCGCCGGCAGGCGCGTCGGTTCATCCGCGACCAGCACGATGACGGTGTCGGCGGCCGGCTCCTCGAGGGTCTTGAGCAGCGCATTGGCGGCATTCGGGTTGAGCCGGTCGGCGGGATCGATCGTCGCCACCTGCCAACCGCCAGCATGCGGCCGCATGGCCAGGCGGGCCGATAGCTCGCGGACCTGGTCGACCACGATCTCGGTGCGCGGCTGGCCGTCGTCGCGCAGCCCGTAGCTGATCGCGACCCGGTCAGGGTGCGAGCCCGCCGCGACCCAGGCGCAGCCACGGCAGCCACCGCAGGGACGACCGTCCGCGCCCGGCTTCGTGCACAGCAGCGAGGCCACCAGGGTCGCGACGAACTCGCGCTTGCCGAGGCCCGCGGGACCCGCCACCAGCACGGCGTGCGGGAAGCGGGCCGCCGCGCGGCGCGCGGCCAGTTGGGTCCAGGCGTCCGCCAGCCAGGGCGTGACGCTCACGAACCGGCCCCCGCGCGCCAATCGCGTACCAGCGCCTGCAGCTCCGACTTGACCGCGGCGACCACGGCCTCGAGTGGCCGGGTGGCGTCGATCACGCGGAAGCGGTGCGGCTCGGCCTGCGCGCGCGCGAGGTAGGCCGCGCGCACCCGCTCGAAAAACGCCGCGCTCTCGCGCTCCATGCGATCGGCCTCACCGCGCCCGGCGATGCGGCGCAGGCCTTCCGCCACCGGCACGTCGAGCAGGAAGGTGCGGTCGGGGCGCAGGCCGAAGGCGGCCCAGCCTTCGAGTTGCTCGAGGATCGCGGCGGGAATCCCGCGCCCGCCGCCCTGGTAGGCGAAGCTGGCGTCGGTGAAGCGGTCGGAGACCACCCAATGCCCGGCTGCCAGCGCCGGCTCGATGGTCTCGACCACGTGCTGGGCGCGGGCGGCGAACATCATCAGCACCTCGGCCTCGCGGCAGGTGCCGGCGTGGCGCGGATCGAGCACCAGCGCGCGCAGGGCTTCGGCCAGCGGGCAACCGCCGGGCTCGCGGGTGACGTGGTGCGACAGCCCGGCCTGTGCCAGCAGCGACCCGGCTGCCGTCATGACCGTGCTCTTGCCCGCGCCCTCGCCGCCCTCGAAGCTGATGAACAGGCCACGCCGACTCATGGGTTCCTCCGCCGCAGCTGGTAGCGGGCCACTGCCGCATTGTGCTCGCGCAGGCTGGGGCTGAATGCGTGGCTGCCATCGCCGCGGGCGACGAAGTACAAGTCATCGCCCGGCGCAGGGTGCATGACCGCGGCGATGGCGTCGGCGCCGGGCAACGCGATCGGCGTCGGCGGCAGGCCGAAGCGCGTGTAGGTGTTGTACGGCGTGTCGGTCTCGAGGTGGCGCCGGGTGAGGTTGCCGTCGAAGGACGCGCCGATGCCGTAGATCACGGTCGGATCGGTCTGCAGGCGCATCCCGAGCTTGAGCCGGCGCACGAACACGCCGGCGATGCGCGCGCGCTCGGCTGCCTTGCCGGTCTCCTTCTCGACGATCGAGGCCAGCACCAGCGCCTCGTCGGCCGAGGCCAGCGGCAGGCCGGGGTCGCGTTCCGCCCACGCACGGGCCAGGGTCTCCTGCAACCCGACCTGCGCGCGCTTGAGCAGCTCCAGGTCGGAACGGCCGCGCGTGTAGGCATAGGTCTCGGGCAGGAAGCGGCCTTCGGCCGCGACGCCGGGCGCGCCCAGGCGCTCCATCAGGGCTTCATCGGACAGCGCGACGGTCTCGTGCGCCAGCGCCTCCTGCTTCGCGATCGCGGCGCGCAGCTCGCGCACGCTCCAGCCCTCGACGATGGTGAAGCGGTGCTGGACCACCTCGCCGCGCGCCATGCGCTGCAGCAGCGAGCGCGGCGTGAGGCCAAAGGCCAGGGCGTACTCGCCGGCATGGAGCCCGTCGGCAACCCCCATTTCCCAGGCCAGGACGCGCCAATAGAGCGGATGCGCGTCGCTGTAGCCGCGCTTGCGCAGTTCGGACACGATGCGCAGGAACGGCGTCCCCAGCGGCACGTCGAGCAGTTCCTCGCTGGCCTCGATCACGAGCGGCGCCGCGGCGAAGCGCTGGTAGTCGCGCCACAGCCACGCGCCCGCGGCGACAGCCGCGACCATGGCCAGCAGGACGAGTGCACGGATCAGCCGCACGGGGTCAAGCCGTCGCCGCCGGCGGCAGGCCGAGCGCGGCCGCCACGGCGATCCAGCCGCGGGTCGCGGCTCCGATCGCGTACTCGCATCCCGCGATGCGGCGGACCGGCAGCACGCCGCGCACGCTGTTGCACAGGAACACCTCCGTCGCGCGTTCGATCTCGGCAGGAAGCATATCCCGGACCTCGATCGCAGCGGCCGCGGCCCGGTCGAGGATCAGGCCGCGCATGACACCGGCGACGCCGCAGCGGGTCACGGCCGGCGTGACCCAGCGCCCATCGATGCAGGCGAACAGGTTGGCCGCGGTCGCGCAGACCACGCGCCCCTCGACGTCGCGGCACAGCCCTTCGGCGATCGCGGGGTCGTCCCACTCGGCCCGCGCCATGACCTGCTCCAGCCGGTTGAGGTGCTTCACGCCAGCCAGCGCGGGATTGATGCCCAAGGGCGTCGCGCACCAGCGCAGGGCGACGCCGTCACGATAGTCCGACTCCTCAACCGCAGGCGATGGCAGCGCGCGCACGACGCGCGTGACCGCGGCGCCGCGCGCCGCCACGTAGCCGCGCGCGCCGCCGCCGCGGGTGACGATGAGCTTCACCACCGCCTCGTCCATGCCGGCGGCGGCGAGCGCGACCTCGCGCTCGCACAGCGCGAGGTCGGGCATGGCGATGCGCAGGCGCTCGCAGCCCAACGCGAGGCGCTCGCGATGGCGCGGCCACAACGGCAATGCGCCGGCGCGCCAGCGCATGGTCTCGAACACGCCGTCGCCATAGGCCAGGCCGCGGTCGTCGGCGCCGACGCGGTCGGTCGCGATCCCGTCGACCAGGCAGCGGCCCGGCGCGTTCATTGCGCGGATCGCTGCAGCGCCGCCAGCACGCCGCGTGCCTTGGCCCGCGTTTCGTCCAGCTCGCGCTCGGCGACGGAGTCGGCCACCAGTCCGCTGCCCGCCCGCACGACCACGCGCTGGCCGGCGATCGCGATCGTGCGGATCAGGATGTTGAGGTCGAGGTCGCCGTCGCGGTTGAGGTAGCCGAGCGAGCCGGTGTACGGCCCGCGCGGCTCGCCCTCGAGCTCGGCGATGATCTCCATGCAGCGCACCTTGGGACAACCGGTGATGGTGCCGCCCGGGAAGACCGCGCGGATGACCTGGCCCGGCGTCACGCCCGCCCGCAGCGTGCCGCGCACGTTGGAGACCAGGTGGTGCACGTGGGTGTAGCTCTCCACCGTCATCATCTCGTCCACCACCACGCTGCCGGGCACGCAGACGCGGCCGAGGTCGTTGCGCTCGAGGTCGATCAGCATCACGTGCTCGGCGCGCTCCTTGGGGTGGTCGACCAGTTCGCGCACGCGCGCGCCCTCGTCGTCGCCCGCCAGGCGCGGCCGGGTGCCGGCGATCGGCCGGGTCTGCACCCGCCGGCCCGCGACCTGGACCAGGCGCTCGGGCGAGGAGCTGAGCACGGCCAGTCCGTCGTGGCGGAACAGGCCCGCGAATGGCGCCGGGTTGGTCGCGCGCAGGCGCTGGTACAGCGCCACCGGATCGATCGCGGAGGGCAGGTCCGCGCGCCAGGCGCGCGACAGGTTGACCTGGAACACGTCGCCGGCGGCGAGGTACTCGTGCACGCGGCGCACGCCGTCGAGGAAGCGTCCCGGCAACTCCTCGGCCACCGCGACACCGGGCCAATTCCCGGGCGCGAGAGGCGGCGCAGCGGCCAGATCGTGCTGCAGCCGGTCCAGCCAGTGCGTCGCCCCGGGTTCGGCGACCAGGATCGTGCGGTCTCGCGCATGGTCGTAGAGCGCGGCGGCCGGCGACCGCAGCGCGATCGCGGTCGGCCCCAGTGCCGGTTCCAGCGGCAGGCGCAGTCGCGGCTCGCACTCGGCGGCCAGTTCGTAGCCCAGCAGCAGCAGCCAGCCGCCGCGGAACGGCAGCCCCGCATCGCCGCGCGCGGCTTGCGCCGCCCGCCACGCGGCATCGAGCCGGTCGAGGAAGCGCTGCTGCGGATCCGGACGCGCCTGCACGATGGCCTCGCCGTCGCTGGCGAAAAGGATGTCCCAGCGCGCGCTCGCGGCGCCGCCGGCGACGCTCTCCAGCAAGCCGGGATAGCGCCCGGGCCATGCCGCGGCAGCCGCCAGCAGGTCGGGGCGGCCGGGCAACTCGCGCGTGACCTGGTGCACGCGTGCGTTGTCGCTCAGATGCGGCGGAACAGCAGCGTGCCGTTGGTGCCGCCGAAGCCGAACGAATTCGAGACCACGGTGGAGACCGGCTGGCGCCGCGCGGTGTTCGGCACGTAGTCGAGGTCGCAGCCCTCGCCGGGCGCGTCGAGGTTGATGGTCGGCGGAATCACGCCATCGTGCAGGGCCAGCACGCTGAAGATCGCCTCGACCCCGCCCGCGGCGCCGAGCAGGTGCCCGGTGACCGACTTGGTCGAGCTCACCATGAGGCGGTCCGCATGCGCGCCGAAGCAGGTGCGGATCGCGCGGGTCTCGGCCACGTCGCCCAGCGGGGTCGAGGTCGCGTGCGCGTTGACGTATTCGACCGTGTCGACGCCGACGCCGGCATCGCGCACCGCGTTGCGCATGCTGGCCGCCGCGCCCGACCCATCCTCGGGCGGCGCGGTCATGTGGAAGGCGTCGTCGGACATGCCGAAGCCCGCCAGCTCGGCGTAGATGCGCGCGCCGCGCGCCTTCGCGTGTTCGTACTCCTCCAGCACCAGCACGCCGGCGCCGTCGGACAGCACGAAGCCATCGCGATCCTTGTCCCAGGGACGGCTGGTGCGGGTCGGGTCGTCGTTGCTGGACGACAGCGCGCGCGCGGCGATGAAACCGCCGATCGCGGTCGGCGTGGTCGAGCATTCGGCGCCGCCGGCGACCATCACGTCGGCGTCGCCGTACTGGATCAGGCGCATGGCCAGGCCGATGTTGTGGGTCGCGGTGGTGCAGGCCGACACCGCCGAGAGGTTCGGCCCCTTCATCCCGAGCATGATCGCCAGGTGGCCGGGCAGCATGTTGATGATGGTGCTGGGCACGAAGAAGGGCGAGATCTTGCGCGGACCGCCGTTGAGGTAGGCCTCGGTGGTCTTCTCGATCCCGCCCAGGCCGCCGATGCCGGCGCCCAGCGCGGCCCCGCAACGGTCGGCATTGGCCTCGGTGATCCCGAGGCCCGAATCCTTCACCGCATCCAGCGCGGCCGCGAGGCCGTACTGGATGAAGGGGTCCATCTTCTTGACGTCCTTGGGCGCGATCCAGCGCGTCGGATCGAAGTCGCGCACCTCGCCCGCGATGCGGGTGGCGAAGGCCGAAACGTCGAAGTGGGTGATCGGGCCGATGCCGCTGCGGCCCTCGACCACGTTCTTCCACGCGGTCGCGATGTCGTTGCCGACCGGCGAGATGATGCCCAGCCCCGTGACCACCACGCGTCGCTTGCTCATGCAACCCTCCAGGCCGGCGACGGCGCGCGCCGCCCCCCGCCGTCGTTCCCGCGAACGCGGGAATCCATGTTGTGCCGTCCCCCTGCGATCCCGCCTGCGCGGGAATGACGCCCCGGGGACGGGGCCGCGTGTCGACTACAACCCCGGCGGCGCCATGGCGCCCCGAACCAACGCACGTTTGACGAGCGCAGAAACGCGAACTGCGCCATCAGGCGCAGTTCGACCAGCGGTCCCGCGGCAGCGCTCAGGCGCTGACGTGCGCCTTGATGTAATCGACCGCGCCCTGCACGGTGGTGATCTTCTCGGCTTCCTCGTCCGGGATCTCGCACTCGAACTCCTCCTCGAGCGCCATCACCAGCTCGACGGTGTCGAGCGAGTCCGCGCCCAGATCGTCCACGAAGGAAGCACTCGGCGTGACCTGATCGTCCTTCACGCCCAACTGCTCGACGACGATCTTCTTGACGCGTTCTTCGATACTGCTCATTGGTGACAAAGCCTCCCGGGGCTAGTAGCGGCGCGCATTGTACGTGAAGGGGGCGTCAGGGCAAAACGAAGGCGCCGGGGCCCTGCGCCAAGGGGGCCTACGGCATGTACATGCCGCCGTTGACGTGCAGGGTTTCGCCGGTGACGTAGGCGGCGCCCGGTCCGGCCAGGAAGGCGACCGCGTGGGCGATGTCCGCCGGGCTGCCGAGCCGGCCCAGGGCGATGTCGCCGAGCATGGCGCTGCGCGTGGCCTCGGGCAGCGCCCGCGTCATGTCGGTCTCGATGAAGCCCGGCGCCACCACGTTGGCGGTGATCCCGCGGCTGCCGACCTCGCGCGCCAGCGACTTGGTGAAGCCGATGATGCCGGCCTTGGCCGCGGCGTAGTTGGACTGGCCCGCGTTGCCGGTCAGCCCGATCACCGAGGCGATGCTGATGATGCGCCCCCTGCGCGCCTTGAGCATGCCGCGCAGGACCGCGCGCGAAAGCCGGAACACCGAGGACAGGTTGGTGTCGAGGATCGCCTGCCAGTCCTCGTCCTTCATCCGCAGCAGGAGCTGGTCGCGGGTGATGCCGGCATTGTTGACCAGGATCGAGACCGGGCCGGATCCGGCCGCGATGGCCTCGACCAGCGCGTCGCCTGCGCCGGCCTGCGACACGTCCAGCACGCGGCCGGCACCGCCCTGCGGCGCGAGCCGCGCGCCGATCGCGGCGGCGCCCGCTTCGCTGGTCGCGGTGCCGAACACCGTCGCGCCCTGGCGCGCCAGCTCATCGGCGATGGCGGCGCCGATTCCGCGGCTGGCTCCGGTGACCAGCGCGATTTCGCCGGCAAGGGGATTCGTCATGCCGTTCTCCACGATTCCAGGGCCGCATCGAAATCGGCCGGCGCGCCCAGCGCGCGGCCATCGAGCGACTTGTCGATGCGCTTGACCAGGCCCGACAACACCTTGCCGGGACCGCATTCGGCGACCCGCGTGACGCCCGCGCGCGCCAACGACTCGACGCAGCCGGTCCAGCGAACGGGCAGGTACAGTTGCCGCACCAGCGCGTCCTGGATCGCCGCCAGCGAGCCATGGGCGACGGCGTCGGCGTTCTGGACCACCGGCAGCGCCGGCAGCCGCCAGGCGAGCGCGGCGATTCGCGCGCGCAGCGCGTCGGCGGCATCGCGCATCAGCGCGCAATGCGAGGGCACCGACACCGGCAGCTTGAGCGCCTTGCGCACGCCACGCTCGGCCAGCAGCGCCAGCGCGCGGTCGACCGCAGCCGCATGGCCGGCGATCACGGTCTGTCCGGGGCTGTTGAAATTGGCCGGCGACACGACCTCGCCTTGCGCCGCGTCGGCGCAGGCCTGCCCGATCACCGCATCATCGGCGCCCAGCACGGCGGCCATTGCGCCCACGCCGGCAGGCACCGCGGCCTGCATCAGGCGTCCCCGCTCGCGCACCAGCGCAGCGCCCGCGGCGAGTTCGATCGCGCCGGCGCAGACCAGCGCGGTGTATTCGCCCAGGCTGTGACCAGCCAAGTGCGTGGGCGCAGCGCCGCCGGCCTCGTGCCACGCGCGCCACACGGCGACGCCGGCGGCCAGCAGGGCGGGCTGGGTGAATTCGGTGCGATTGAGTTCGGCTTCCGGGCCCTGTTGGCTGATCGCCCACAA
>JAGOEZ010000055.1:11693-14777 GCA_017997455.1 Lysobacterales bacterium
CGCAGCAGCGCCGAGCCCCAGGTGAAACCGCCGCCGAAGGCCTCGAGCAGCAGCAACTCGCCGCGCTTGACCTTGCCCGAACGCACCGCCTCGTCCAGCGCCAGCGGCACCGAGGCCGCCGAGGTGTTGCCGTGGCGGTCGACGGTCACGATCACGCGCTCCATCGGCATGTCCAGGCGCCGCGCCGTCGCGGTGATGATGCGCAGGTTGGCCTGGTGCGGGATCAGCCAGTCGATCGCATGGCGGTCGAGGCCATGGTGCGCGAGGGTCTCCTCGACCACGGCGTCCAGGGTCTTGACCGCGACCTTGAACACGTCGTTGCCGCTCATCATCACCTTCACGCCGTGGTTGGGCTCGTCCTTGAAGCCCACCGAGACCCCGACCGGGTTGTACAGCAGCTCCTTGTGCGCGCCGTCCGCGTGCAGGTGCGTGGACAGGATGCCGGTCTCGTCGTCGGCCTTGAGCACCACCGCGCCGGCGCCGTCGCCGAACAGCACGCAGGTGCCGCGGTCGCTCCAGTCGATCATGCGCGACAGGGTTTCGGCACCCACCACCAGCGCGCACTTCGAGGTCCCGCTGCGCACGAACTGGTTGGCGATCCCCAGCGCGTAGAGGAAACCCGAGCAGGCCGCGTTGACGTCGAAGGCGGCGCAGCCGTTGGCGCCCAGGCGGTGCTGCAGCAGGCACGCGGTGCTGGGGAAGATGATGTCGGGCGTGGTCGTGCCGAGCACGATCAGGTCGATGTCGGCGGCGACGACGCCGGCGGCCTGCATCGCGCGCAACGACGCCTCGAAGGCGAGGTCGCCGGTGGTCTGGCCCGGCAGCGCGATATGGCGCTGGCGGATGCCGGTGCGCGTGCGGATCCACTCGTCGCTGGTGTCGACGCGCCTGGCGAGCTCGTCGTTGCTGAGCACGTTGTCGGGCAGGTAGCTGCCGGTGCCGGCGATGCGTGCGTAGGTCACGCGCCCTCCCGGGGCCCGCTCACGTCATGAAGATCGACGCCGGCCGCCGGCTCGGGCCGGTGGCGCGACGGTGTGCGCCTGGCGCCGCCCGCAGGCCGCGCCGCGCCGGCTCACTCGACGTCCTTGACCTTGGTCTTGGGCGCGATCACCTGGCGACCGCGGTAGAAACCGTCCTTGGTCACGTGGTGGCGGCGATGGGTCTCGCCGGAGGTCTTGTCGGTGCCCAGCGCCGGGGCGCTCAGGGCATCGTGCGAACGGCGCATGCCGCGCGTCGAAGGGGTCTTGCGGGACTTCTGGACTGCCATGGGATCTCTCCAGCGAAATCGGTCAATGCTTGCGGAACTTCACCAGCGCCTCGAAGGGATTTGGCGCGGCGGGTTCCTCGTCCGCGCCCTCGGGCCCGGTCTGGTATTCAAATTCGGCGTCCGGGTCGACGCCCGGCTTCACCGGCACCACCGGCAGCGCGAGGATCAACTCGTCCTCGATCACCTCGCGCAGGTGCAATTCGTTGTCCTTCACCAGCAGCGCCTCGAACCCCGGCGGCAGCGCGGCCTCCTCGCGCTCATGCGCGATCAGGCCCAGCTGCGTGCTCACCGAGACCGGCAGCGCGAATTCCTCCAGCGTCCGCTGGCAGGTCAGCGGCAGCCGCGCCTCGACCCGCACGGCCACGCGGGCCACGCCCAGTTCATCGCGCCCGAACTCGATGTCGTAGTGGGCCTCGCCCGCATCCGAGGCCAGGCTGTCGCGCAGGCGGAGCATGTCGCGCAGTGGCAGCGAGCCGCGAAAATGGCGCTGGCTCGACACCATCCGCCATGCATCGACGACATCCGGCAGGGCGGCGGACATGGGCGCGCGATGGTAGGTGCGGGGCCCCCGGGTGTCAACCGATTTGCCCCGCCACCGGCCCTTGGTCCAGACTGGGCGCGGGCGAATCCGGAGGCTGGCGTCATGTCCCTGCTCAACCTGGCGGTCGCGCTGGTGGCGCTGGTCGGGCTCGCGCTGTGGCTGCGCGAGCGCATGATCAACCGCCGCGGCCGCGCGCTGCGCGACCTGCTCGACGGTGCCGACGCGCTCGAGAGCCAGTTGCAGGACTATCGCCGGCGCATGTTGTCGCTGCGCCAGACCCTGACCCAGCTGCCTTCCGACATGACCGCGCCGGCCATGGCCAGCATCGATCCCGACCGCCAGGTCAAGACCGCACTGCGGGAGGTGCTGGCGCATCGGCTGTGGATCAAGCAGCAGAGCGGCAGCGCCACCCAGCAGGCCCTGGACGAGGCGGTGGCGGCCCTCAACCGCTCGCGCACCCAGCTTGCCAGCCAGCTCGGCCTGCTCGACGAGGTGGCTGACCAGCTGCAGGTGGCCGGCCAGGGACTGCGTTCGGCGTACCAGGGCGCTTCGGCGGCGCTGGGTCCGTCTGGTGCAGGCAAGGCCAAACCGGAGCCGCCCCTGCCCGAACCGCCGACGCCGACCCGGCATTGAGCGCGGTGCGAGGCGCGAGCCCGGGCGTGCGGTGGGGTGGGTCGCGGGCAGGTCGCGTCGCCGCCGGCCGGCACGGGCGCCAGGGGGTCCGCTGAAACCCGTCCTGATCCTGGCCTCGACGTCGGTCTACCGGCGTGAACTTCTGTCGCGGCTGGGATTGCCGTTCAGCTGCGAGGCGCCAGGCGTCGACGAAGTGCCGCGGCACGGCGAAGCGGCGCGCGACCAGGCCGTGCGCCTCGCGCAGGAGAAGGCGCGGGCCGTCGCGCGGCGGCATCCGGGCGCCACGATCATCGGCTCCGACCAGGTCGGCGTCGGGCCCGACGGAAGCCCGCTCACCAAGCCCGGGACGCTCGAGGCCGCCTGCGCGCAGCTGGCGTCGCTGAGCGGCGCCAGCGCGCGATTCCACACCGCCGTGGCCGTGGTGACGCCCGATGGCCGGATCAGCGCCGAGCCGGTCGAGAGCGTGGTCCGCTTCCAGGTGCTTTCGACCGCCCGGATTCGCCAGTACCTGGCCCGCGAGCAAGCCCTGGACTGCGCCGGCAGCTTCAAGGCCGAAGGCCTGGGCATCGCGCTGATCGAGCGCATCGACGGCGACGATCCGACCGCGCTGATCGGCCTGCCCCTGATCGCCACCACGCGCCTG
>JAGOEZ010000226.1 GCA_017997455.1 Lysobacterales bacterium
CTTCGGCACCTTCGGTCCCGACATCGTGAACGACGTCAGCAACACGACCGCGCCGAGCACGGCGAGTATGCCGCCGAGAACGGTCGGAAAGTATCCCGGTCCCATGCGCACGGCCGTGCCCATCTGGTAGTCGCGCGCGACGATCAGAAAGAACAGACCGAACACGATGAACATCAATCCCGCCCAGAAGTCCTGGGGACTTTTTATCTTCATGGATCTCCTCCGATTTCGAATTTACTAGAGGGAAAAATGCACCCGCCTAGGCGAAACGCGGGCGAGTGTAACATGGCATTACGCTTATGCATCGAAACCCGCCGCATGCGAATACTGCCGCTTGGGTCGGGTCGTGCAAGGGCCGCACATACATGGTGCGGTGCATGTACGCGCATTGTGCATTGCGCTGCGCCAGAGCCCGACACGCGACGCTTCAATCAACGCTGGCGCGGATGGTACCGGCCACGCGCGCCAACCGCGTCTCGTCGCCGCGCAAGAGTCTCTCACGATGTCCGTCGGACGGGGCTTGCGTCTCAATTCTGCGGCGAAGAGCGTGCAGGAGGGCTTGGCCGGCACCGCATTCTCCGCCGCGCCGGTCGCCAATGGGCAGGTGCGTACCATGCGGATCCGCGAGTCCGGCACGGCAGGCCGAAAGCCGCGCACGACGCCGCCATTGCCGGCCGTCGCATGCCTGCACTTTCCGGAACAAGCTTTCGCGAAGCTGACGAACTCCGCCGCGGACCTGGTCTGCACTTCGACGTTGGCCCTCGATAGATTGTCGTGCCGCGCCGATGCACGCTGCCGCGGCGACGCTGCGGATCGGTTCATATGCAATTTTTGCATAGGGCGTGTCGATGAAACGGGCAAGGCACGAGGCGTTCTCCAATCTGGCGTATCGCGTCCGCAGCACGGCGGCATCGCGTCTCGCGCGGACCCGGTTCAGCCGGCGCGAAACGTGATGTCGCCGTACCAGGCTTCGGCGGTTTCGCCCGTATTGTCGGTGTCGGTCGAGACGATCACACCGTTGACCGATGCAGGATCCGTGCCGAAGGCGCGCCGATAGTCTTCGCGCAGGTTGCGCTGCATCCCCACCCAGCGGCCGACCCGCTCCGGGCCGCTCTCTGCCACCAGCATGCGCACGCGATCGGTATAGGCGTTCGGCATGAGCGTTTCGCGCGGCGTGCGCGCATCCCAGACGTAGCACAGCACCGCCAACGGCGTGCGCGCGCCGTAGATCAGGCGCGCGAGCCCGAGTTGCATGCGCTCGCCGGCCGGCAGTGAATCGAGGTCCAGGTCGAAGCTCACATAGACGCGTGCGGCGAAGTCGTCGCCCTCGCGCGTCCTCGGGTCGCCCTTGTCGAGCACGCGCGACACCTTCCAGCGCCAGGCAAGCAGCGGATGGCTGCGCGTGTCCACGCGCAGCTCGCGTGTCAGGCCTGCCGTCGAGGCCTCGGCCCGCGCGTGCAGGACCGTGCGTCCTTCGTCCGCGTCGTGCACCAGCGTGTAGCGTGTGTGACGCGGGCGATCCGCAAAACTGTGCGGCCTGAGCCACTCCGGCAGGGCCTGCCCGGCCTTCAACGTCGAAAAAGGCATGCCCTGGATGTCCTGCACCGTCGGCTGCGCGCCGACGCGACGCGCGCCTGCCAGCAGCGCGGCACCGGCCAGCAGCAGGCCGCGCCGATGCGGATTCAGGCGCGCCCCGCGAGCGGACGCGCGGCTTCCAGCCGCACCAGGTCTTCCGGGCGATCCACGTCCCAGAGCATGCGCAGTTCGCGCCAGCGCCAGCCCAGTGCGGCAAGCCGCTCGCGCGTCTGCTGCATGACCGTCGCGCCGCCCCACGGCATGCCCTCGAACAGGCGCGGCGAACAGCGGCGCAA
Organism: Lysobacterales bacterium; assembly: GCA_017997455.1. Taxonomy (GTDB): domain Bacteria; phylum Pseudomonadota; class Gammaproteobacteria; order Xanthomonadales; family Ahniellaceae; genus JAGOEZ01. The sequence continues at coordinate 1,872 of JAGOEZ010000226.1, forward strand.
GGCCAGAAGCGGGTAACCGCCGTCCTCGGCCGGCGCCACCACCGCGTCGCAAGCCGCCAGCAGGCGCGCGGCGCGGCGCAGATCGGCGGGCTGCAGCGCGGGGCAGTCGCTGCCGATCAGGATCACGCCGCGGTGCACGCGCAGGCCACGCGTGAAGGCAGACTGCATGCGCATGCCCAGGTCGGCGCCATGCTGCGCGCGCAGCACCACACCCGCGCGGCGCCCCAGCGAACGCAGCCAGGCATGCGTTGCCGGCCCATGTGCAGAGCCGGGGGAGCCCGCGGCCAGATGCAGCTCGACCGGACCGCAGCGCGCGGCCTGTGCCGTGGCGAGCGCACGACGCAGCAGGCGCATGTGCAGGCGCGCGGCGCCCGCGGCGCCGAGCCGCGGCGCGAGACGCGTCTTTACGCGGCCCGCCTGCGGCGCCTTGGCGAACACCACGATCAGCGTCTGCGCGCGGCGCATGCGTGGCGGTGCTAGCGCCCGTACCGGCGCGCGAGGCTCGCCGGTTCGGCGCCGAGGAAGTACAGCATGCGCAACCGCCACATCAGCAGGATGGTCGACCACACGCCGCGCTGCTCCCAGCGACGCGCCGAAGTGGAAACGCGCGCCGGCAGGCAGGCCGGCCAGCCGCAGGCGCGGCGCAGCGCGGCGCTCAGGGCCACGTCCTCCATCAGGGCGATGGCCGGGAAGCCGCCGACGGCCTCGAAGTCGGCGCGACGCACGAACATGGCCTGGTCCCCGGTGGCGATGCCGCTCAGGCGCGAGCGCAGGTTCATCAGCGCGCCGACCACGCCGAGCATCCTTCTCCGCGAGGCGATGTGCACGTCGAAGCGGCCCCAGGGGCGGCGCTGCAGCGCGGCCAGCACCAGCGCGTCGGCCGCCTCGGGCAGGACGGTGTCGGCGTGCAGGAACAGCAGTGCCTCGCCCGTGGCGGCGGCGGCACCGGCGTTCATCTGCGCGGCGCGCCCGCGCGGCGCGGCGAGCACGCGATCGGCCAGCGGACGCGCCAGTTCGACGCTGGCGTCGGCGCTGCCGCCGTCGACCACGATCACCTCGTGCCCGCGCGCGCGCAACGGCACCAGCGCGCGGAGCGCGCTGGTGATGCCGGCGGCCTCGTCCAGCACCGGCACGACGACGGACAGGCGCGCGGCCATGCGGGTCGTCTAGCGGCCCGTGGCGCGCGCCGCGTCGCGCGCCGCGTCGTTCAGCGACCAGTCGTAGTCGAGGAAGTGCAGCGGCGCGGCGCCCCCGGCCACCGCCTTCTGCGCTTCCGCGCCGTCGGCGAGCAGGTTGGCGTAACGCGCAAAGTACTTCTCGCGAACGCCGAAATCTTCCTTGAACCAGTCGTAGATCTTCGAGACTTCCAGGCGGCCGCGCTCGGCGCTGTAACGGTTGCGGCTGCGGTCCGACAGGAAGCGCCGCGCCTGCTCCTCGAGTTGCGCCTCGAGGCGGACCGCGACGTAGGCTTCCTCGCGCAGCATCGGGCAGCCGATCGAAGCGCAGTTGACTGCGTAGTGCACGCGCAGGTCGTCGTAGGCGCCGGGCTTTCTCAGCATCTCGTGCTCGATCTGGTCCAGGTGCGTATCGCGACCGAACAGCCTGAAGAAACGGTCCTTCCACGGATTGCCGAACACGGTGCCGAAATCACGGATCGATTTCAGGTCCGGGTAGCGTGTGAGGATCTTCTCCACCGTCCAGGCGTTGTATGCGTTGATCAGGAAGGCCATGCGCTGTGCCTTGTTCCAGGCGGCGAACTCCGGCTCGCCGACCGCGGACAGCGCATCGAGATAGGCCCTGAGCGCTGCGCGGTCCTGGACGAAGCCGGCATAGCGCACCTGCGAGGCGCGCCCCTCCTGCAGCACCAGCACGTGCTTCCTGAGCAGCGCATCCCAGGCGCGGTGCGTGTGGTCGAAACCCTGCCAATTTCGTCGTCGATGCGATCGCCTTCCTGCTGCCCGGCCTGGACCGCATGACCCAGACGGGCTGGCTGATCTACAGCGCTCCGTCCGCGGCCGAAATCATGGGGGTCCTGGCGCAAACCGCCGTG
>JAGOEZ010000227.1 GCA_017997455.1 Lysobacterales bacterium
TTGCCGCGCTGCAGAGCCTGGTGCGCACCCGCGCGCACGAGCGCAAGGTGCTGGGCGCGGCGGACTGGGTGCGGACCAAGAAGGCGCTGGTCGAGAGCGACGCCGGCGACCTCATCGAGTTCATCGAGTCGAAGAAGACCCTCGAGCAGTACCACGCGCAGGCCGCACTCAAGGCCTGGCTGCGGCAGGACATCGCGCTATGGCAGGCCTCGGACCTGCGTGCGCTGCCGATGGGCTACATTTTTTGCGGCCCGGTCGGCACCGGCAAGACCTACCTGGTCGAATGCCTGGCCGGCGAGGCGCAGGTGCCGGTGGTCAAGCTCAAGAACTTCCGCGACCGCTGGGTCGGCTCCAGCGAAGGGAACCTGGAGAAGATCTTCCGCCTGATCCGTGCGCTGGGGCGCTGCATCGTCTTCATCGACGAGGCCGACCAGACGCTCGGCAAGCGTGATTCCGGCAGCGGCGACAGCGGGCTGTCGGGGCGCCTGTACTCGATGATCGCGCAGGAGATGAGCGATTCGGACAACCGCGGGCGCCTGATGTGGATCCTGGCCTCGTCGCGACCGGACCTGATCGAGGTCGATCTCAAGCGTCCCGGCCGCGTGGACGTCAAGATTCCGCTGCTGCCGACCGCCACGGTGGAGGAGAGCGGCGCATTGCTGCGCGCGCTGCTCAAGCGCTTCGACATCGTGCTCGACGCTGCCGCGATGTCCGGCATGCCACTGCCGCTGCTGTTGACCCCGGGCGCGGCCGAGGCGCTGGCAGTCAAGGTGTACCGGCTCTCGCGCACCGGCCCGATGGCGCCGGTCGATGCACTCGCGCAATGCCTTGATGGCTACCAGCCACCGGTGCCGCGCGACGTGCTCGAGTTCCAGATGCGGATCGCGATCCGCGAGGCCACCGACCTCAAGTTCGTGCCCGAAAGCCTGCGCCACTACGCCGACGAGGCCGTGGCGCCGTGAAGCAGCGCTCGTACCTGTGGGCCGCCTTCATGGCGCGGCCCTTCGGCATGCCGATCCCGGCCAACTGGTTCATGCTGGCCGCCTTCGGCCTCATGGGCGCGTTCCTCAGTCCCGGATTCTGGGTGCTGGGTGCGGGCGCGGAAGTGGCGTACCTGCTCGGCCTGAGCCGCAACCAGCGCTTCCGCAACGCGGTCGATGCCGGCGCGCACCGGGACGATCCGGCGGACCAGCGCTATCGCGCGCTGCAGCAACAGCTCGCGCCGCTCGATCGCAAGCGCCAGGAGCAGATCGAGGGTCGCGCGCGCGAGATCATGGACACCCTGGGCCAGTCGCCGCTGATGGCGACCCACGTCGACAGCCTCGAGCAGCTGGTGTGGCTGCACCTGCGCCTGCTGGCCGCGCGCCAGGCCATCGGCCGCGTGGTCGAGACCGCGCGGCGCGAGGCGGTGGGACTGACCGACCAGGAGCGCTCGATCCAGCGCCGGATGGAGAGCGCGGAGCTCAGCGCCGAGCTGCGCCGCAGCCTCGAGCAGCAGCAAGGCGTGATCGACGCGCGCCAGGCCGGGCACGCCGAGGCGCAGCGCCGCGCCGAGCACGTCGACGCCGAGCTCAACCGCATCGACCAGCAGATCGCGCTGATCCGCGAGCAGGCCCTGCTCGCCACCGACGAGGAGCGCATCGGCGCCTCGCTCGATGCGCTCGCGGCCTCGTTCAACGAGGCCAGCAAGTGGCTCAGCAGCCAGCGCGACCTGCTCGGCGCGCTCGACCTCAACGACAACCAGCGCCTGCCGCGCCGCGTTCTTTACGGCACCGACAGTGCGCGTTCCACCACCGAAGGAGAATCCGCATGAAGCCGAATTCCAGCGCCAGGCGCCAGCGTGGGGGTGCCGCCGGCACCTTCATCACGGTGTTGCTGATCGTCGGCCTGCTCGCGCTGGGCGCGTGGCTGGTCATGCGCGACCTCAAGGCCCCGCAGCCCGCCGACGCACCGGCCACGACGCCGGCGCCCACGGCGCAGGAGGCGGTCGCGCCGGTCGTGGCCGAAGGCGAGGCGCCCGAGCCGATCGAGCCGGTCACCGGCACGCCCACGCTCGACCAGCCGGCCGCTTACCTGCCGCAGGGCAACGTGATCGATGTCGACATCAGCGAGTACGCCGGCTACGCCGGCCTGATCGTCGCCAACGGCGGCCTCGCGCCCAATCCGGAATCGCTGTTCGCCAAGCAGTACGGCTTCCAGGTCCGGCTCTCGCTGAGCGAGGAGGAGACCTGGTCAAAGCTCAACAACGGCCGCATGGCGGCTTCCGTCACCACGGCCGACGTGCTGGCGGTGCTGGGCCGGCAGTTCGAGGTCGTGGTGCCGGCGCAGATCGCCTTCTCGCGCGGCGCCGACATGGTGGTGGTCGACACCGGCATCACCAGCATCAACCAGCTCAAGGGCAAGGTGCTGGCGGCCTCGCAGTTCAACGAGAGCGAGTTCTTCATCCGCTATCTCGCCTCCGAGGCCGGCGTACCGGTGCGCGTGCTGCGCGACCTCGATGCGCGGCCGGCGCCGGGCGAACTCGGCCTGGTGTTCTACGAGGACGCCTTCGTCGCCTGCGATGCGTACCAGCACGAACTGGCCAGTGGCGACGGACGCCTCAACGGCTGCGTGGGCTGGTCGCCGCGCACCGAGGAAGTGGTGGAGGCGTCGAATGGCCGCGCCAAGGCGCTGGTGTCGAACCGCAACCTCCTGATCGTCGCGGACCTGCTGCTGGTCAACAAGGGCTTCGCCGCGAAGCACCCGGATTGGGTCAAGGGCCTGGTGCACGGGCTGCTCGACGGCAACCGCCGCCTGCGCGACGACCAGGCCGCCAATATCGCCGTGGTGGCGCAGGCCTTCCAATGGACCGAGGAAGAAGCCCGCGACGAGCTCGGCAAGGTGCACCTGTCGAACCTGCCGGAGAACCTCGCGTTCTTCGAGGGCACGATCGACGCTGCTGGCTCCTTCCAGGGCATCTTCCAGTCCTCGGTCCTCGCGTACGGCGCGATGATCAGGAATCCGGCCGATCCGGCGCGCTTCGTCGACCTCACCCACCTGCGTGCATTGGCCAAGTTGCCGGAGTTCGCCAACCAGACCATCGCGATCGCGCCGATCCGCACCTCGACGGGCGTGGCGCTCGAGGGCGATGCGTTGCTGTCGAAGGACATCCGCTTCTTCTTCGAGCCCAATTCCTCGGTCCTGGACAAGGAGGCGACGGAGAACGCCGGCTACCTCGACACCATCAAGAATTTCCTCCAGGTCAGCCCGGGTTCGATCGTGCTGCTGCGCGGCCACGTGGACAATGCGCGCGTTGCCGAGTTCGAGCGCGACGGCGGCCAGGCGCTGGTGCGCAACATGGCACTCAAGGCGATGGCGCTCTCGCGCCAGCGCGCCGAGGCGGTACGCGATGCCTTGCTGCTGCGCTATCCCAACATCGCCCCCGACCGCATCGAACTGGTCGGACGCGGCTGGGAGGAGCCCGCCAGTCCGGACAGCAACCTCAACCGGCGGGTCGAGGTGCAGTGGTTCACCCTGGAATAGCCAGCGCCAGCGGGTAATCGTTCCAATCCGCCGCGGCGCGGGAAGCCGCGCCCGGTGGGGGAATGACGCATGGATCCTTTGTTGCGGCTTCCGCTGCGACAGGGGCCTATCGCGCGCAGAGCGCGCTCCTACAACGCGTGCTTCGTAGGAGCGCGCTCTGCGCGCGATAGGCCCCTGTCGCGGCGGAAGCCGCTCCCACAGGTCGGGCGGCCGTGCCCCGCGCTGGAATCCGGAGGAGTACGATGGGCGTTCGCGTATCCCGCGACCTCCCCAGCCACTCGCCACGGAGTAGCGCCATGACCCTCTGCCCTGTTGCCCTCGCCGTCGGCTGCCGCAAGTGCCCGGTGTTCGCGGTTTGCCCGGTCAAGGGCGTGATCGGCGACCA
>JAGOEZ010000228.1 GCA_017997455.1 Lysobacterales bacterium
ACTTGTGCGCGACGAAGTCCTTGTCGAGCAGCGCGACCTTGAGGTACGGGATCTGCAGGCGGCCCAGCATGGCCTGGATCGGCGCCGGCAGGTTGCGGTCCTGCAGCGCGTACTCGAACAGCATGCCGACCAGGTCGATGGTGTCCTCGTCCGCCCCCAGCTGCGGCGCCTGGCTGCCGGTCATGCCCAGGCGGCGCACCTGGTCCATCAGGTGCTGCTTGACCTGGCGCGCCGCGGTGGTCGGCAGCGCATGGGGCACCGGCGCCGCGGGCACCTGCGATTCCAGTTCCGACTGCATCAGGGTCAGGGCGTTGAGCAACTCCTGCGGCCCGAGCAGGCGCGATGGCGTGGCCGTGCCGGGGCCGCCGGCGGGGGCGATCCAGTTCGGCGCCGGGCTCGCGTGGTGGCTGCGACGCTGCGCGAGCAGCCCGCGCAACTCGGTGACTAGGCTGGTGATCTCGGCTTCGCTGCGCCCGCCATCGGGATCGACGTCCGCGGCGCTCGCGTCGAGCGCGGCGGCGAGGCGCTCGGGCACGATCTCGTCGCTCGCGCGCGGGCGCGGTGCCGGCGCCTCGCGGCGGTCGCGGGATGGCGCCTGGTAGCGCAGGTTGGCCAGCACGCCGGCCTGCACCAGCAGCGCATTGACCTCCTCGTACAGCGGGTCGATGCCGGCGAGCACGTAGCGCTCGAACAGCTTGAGCACGATCAGGCGGACTTCGACCTCGACGTCGAACTCGCGGATGCTTTCGGCGAAGGCCAGGCACAGCAGCTTCGGGCCGATCGGGTTGTTGCCGCCGTCGACCACGCGATTGCCGGCCAGGACCGAGAACCGCTGATCGAGCGGATACAGGATCCGCTGCAGGCGCAATTCGGCCTTGTCGACCATCGCGCCGATCGCCAGCGTCTCCTCGAGTTCGGCCTCGTCGACCAGCGCCAGCGCATTGGTGGGCACGCTGCCGCCGGAAGCGGATTCGGCCTTGGTGGGCGCGAGCTTGCCGGCCTCGAAGTCGGTGCAGTTGCGGCCGGCGAGTTCCATGAAACGCGTCTCGGCGAGCTCGCGCTTCTTGCGCACCTCGCGCATGCCGTCGAAGTAGCGCGCCTGGTTGGCGTTGTTCGATGCGCGTTCGGCGAGGTCGAACAAGGCGTCGTCGACGCCCTCATAGAGCGCGTTGACCAGCACGCCCAGCCGCTTGGACAGGGCGCCGCGCACGATCGCCAGCAGCTTGCCGGCCGCGAGGCGGTGGGCATGGCTGAGTTCTACGACCCGGCCTGGGGGACTGCTGGCACTCATGGTTGCGCCGACGCCTTGCCTTCCGTTGCGGGGACGGAATCCTGCGGTTGGAAGGGTAGACCCTGCGCGGCACTGCCCGTGTGACCGCGGTCACAGTTTGCTCGTGCAGGGCCCCCGGCCGGGGCCGGGCGTGCCTCGCATCGCACAGCGCTTTTCCCTTTGGAGACGGACACTTGGGCGCTACTCGTCTGGCGGCGCCCAGGGCCTGGGAGTATCCTTCGCGCCCTCACGAATCCCCGGAGCCGTCCCATGACCGCCAAGGCCGCGGCCGCCGCCCCGACGACCACGCTCGAGGGCGTCCTCGCCGAACTGGAATCCCGGTTCACGGGCACCCGGTTGCGCGACGCGCAGCGCCTGGCGCGCGCGTTCTTCCGCCGCGTCCCCGCCGAGGACCTCGCGGCGCGCGGCTCGGGTGCCTGGGCAGGGCTGCTGGCCGGCGTCCACGGCCTGATCCAGGTGCGGCTGCGCGACGCCGCCAACGTGCAGGTCTACAACCCGACCCAGGAAGAGCATGGCTGGGATTCGGCCGCGACGGTGATCCAGATCGTGACCGACGACAGCCCTTTCCTGGTCGATTCGGTCGGCATCGCGATCGCGCAATGCGGCACGCTGGTGCAATCGGTGGTGCATCCGGTGGTCCAGGCCGAGCGCGACGCCGGTGGACACCTGCTGCAGCTCGCGGACGATGGTGCGCGCGGGCGCGCCGAGTCGGTGATGCATTTCGAGGTCGAGCGCCAAGCCGAGCCCGGCGAACTGCTGCGGCTCAAGCAGGCGATCGAGGCCGCGCTCGCCGACGTGCGCGCCTGCGTGCGCGACTGGGCGCCGATGCGCGACCAGGCGCAGGCGATCGCGGACGACCTCGCCACGCGGCAGCTGCCGCTCGATGCCGCCGGGCGTGCCGAAGCGCAGGAGTTCCTGCGCTGGATCGCCGACGACCACTTCACCTTCCTCGGCTACCGCGAGTACGAGGTCGCCCGCGACGGCGGAGAGGACGTGCTGCGCGCCGTGCCGGGCTCGGGGCTCGGCATCCTGGCCGGGACCGACAGCGCGCCGCCGCGGCCGCTCAAGAGCCTGGCCGCGCGCGACCTGCCGCAGTCGGGCGCGATCGACGCCATCATCCTGACCAAGACCAATTCGCGCAGCACCGTGCACCGGCCCGGGTACATGGATTACCTCTCGGTGCTCAAGTTCAACGCCAGCGGGCGACCGGTCGGCGAGCAGCGCTTCCTCGGCCTGTTCACCTCGAGCGCCTACGCGCGGCGGCCGTGGGACATCCCGCTGGTGCGGGTCAAGCACGATGCGGTGATGCAGGGCTCGGGCCTCAAGCCAGAGGGCCACAGCGGCAAGGCGCTGCGCAACATCCTCGAGACCTTGCCGCGCGACGAGTTGTTCCAGGCCTCGGCCGAGGAACTGGCCGAGATCGCGCAGGGCGTGCTCGCCCTGCAGCAGCGCCACCGCACCCGCCTGTTCGTGCGCCGCGACCGCTACGGTCGCTTCTGGAGCTGCCTGGTCTACCTGCCCCGCGACCGCGTCAATGCCGAGGTTCGCGAGCGGGTCGAGGCCCTGCTCAAGCGCGCCTTCCACGGCGAGCGCGTCGATTCGACCATCCATGTCGCCGAATCGGCGCTCGCGCGCCTGCACCTGGTGATCCGGCCGCGGCCGGGCGAGCGTGCCCAGTACGACATTGCCGACCTCGAGCAGAAGCTCGCCCACCTGGTGCGCAACTGGCACGACGAGTTGCGCGACATCCTGGTGCAGCGGCATGGCACCGACAAGGGCCACAAGCTCGCGGCGCGCTATGCGCGCGCGCTGCCGACCGGCTACATCGAGGAGGTCACGCCCTGGATCGCGGCGGCCGACGTCGAGGCCGCGGCCTCGCTCAAGGGACCCGACGACATCCGGCTCAGCCTGTACCGCCCGCGCGGCAAGGCCGCGGATTCCGGGCTGCGCTTCAAGCTGTTCCGCTACGGCTCGCACATCCCGCTCTCGGACGCGCTGCCGATGATGGAGAACATGGGCCTGCGCATCCTGTCGGAACATCCGTACGTGATGGTGCTGTCCGGCGGCAACATCTACATCCAGGACTTCGAGGTGGTGCCCGAGCGGCGCCCGGATTTCGACCTGGACGCGCTCAAGGATGCGTTCCAGCAGGCCTTCGAGCGCATCTGGCGCGGCGACGCCGAGAACGACGGCTTCAACGACCTGATCCTCGCCGCCGGCCTCGACTGGCGCCAGGTCGCGATGCTGCGCGCCTGCTGCAAGTACCTGCTGCAGACCGGGGTGCCATTCTCGCAGGCCTACATGGAGCAGACCCTGTGCAAGTACCCACTGCACGCGCGCCTGCTGGTCGAGCTGTTCGAGGCCAAGTTCGATCCGGCGCGCGAGCAGCCCTCGCGCACGGTCGCCGACGCGGCGCGCAAGCGGATCGCGCGCGAGCTGGCGCCGCTGTTCGGCGAGGAGATCGACCGCCTGCACCCGCACCTGATCGAGTCGCTCGGCGCGGTGCGCGGCGAAGCGCGCGAACGGCAGGTCGAGGCTGCGGTCAAGGCGATCGGCGCGGTGATGGACTCGGTCGCCAGCGTCGACGAGGACCGCATCCTGC
>JAGOEZ010000056.1 GCA_017997455.1 Lysobacterales bacterium
GTGCTGATGATGGGCGACCTGATCGTGTCGATGGCGGTGCGGGTGTGGCGCGCGCCCGATCGGCGGCAGGCGCTGCGCGTGCTGGGCCGCAGCCTCGCGGTGCTGTTCCCGCTGACCTTCGTGCACTATGGCTTGTGGTACGCCTTCCTGGGCTTCCACCTCGCCGACGCGCTCGGGCGCGCAGCAGGCGCGCCGATCGCCTGGGCACCAGGCACGCTGGCCGCGATGGGCGTGGTCGATTTCCTCGCCGTGGTATGGATCATCCCCAACGTCCTGCGCGGCTTCTGCCTGCACTTCGTCAGCTCCAACATGCACTACTACGGCGACGTCGAGGACGGCAACGTGGTGCAGCAGACCCAGGTCCTGGCGCCGTGGTGGATGGCACCCTTCAACCTGTTCTGCTTCAACTTCGGCTCGACCCACGCGATCCACCACTTCGTGGTCAAGGAGCCCTTCTACGTGCGCCAGGCCACGGCGGCCGAGGCGCACCGCGTGATGCGCGAGATGGGCGTGCGCTTCGACGACCTCGGCACCTTCCGCCGTGCCAACCGATGGAACGAGCCCGGCGCCGGCCCGGCGGTGGCCGCATGAGCCCGGCCAGGCAGATTGCGGGCTACGCGCGCCTGGGCGTCGACGCCGTCGCCGGCGCGTCGCGGGTGGTCGAGGACCTGCACGGCACCATCAGCGAGCTCGCCGGCGTGTTCGAACGCGCGCCGCCGCGCTCCACCCGCGGCCTGACCGGATTCGTCTATCGCAGCGTGCGCGGCGTGGCGGGCCTGGTCGGTCGCGGCATCGACCTCGCGCTGGCCCTGCCGCTGGGCGACGCGGCGGTGGAGGCGACGGGGCCCGAGGCGATGCGCGCCGTGCTCAACGGCGTGGTCGGCGACCACCTCGATGCCAGCGGCAACCCGCTCGCCATCCGCATGCGCCTGCGCCACGAGGGCAAGGCGCTGGAACTCGAGCCGCAGGCCCTGGCCGCCCGCATCGGCTCGCCTGCGCGCCACGTCGTGGTGCTGGCGCACGGCCTGTGCATGAACGACCGCCAGTGGCGGCGCAAGGACCACGACCACGGCGCGGCGCTGGCGCGCGACCTGGGCTGCAGCGCGCTGTACCTGCACTACAACAGCGGACGGCGCATCTCGACCAACGGCCGCGAGTTCGCCGCGCTGCTCGATGCGCTGGTCGCCGCGTGGCCGGTGCCGCTCGAACGCCTGACCGTGGTCGGCCACAGCATGGGCGGGCTGGTGGCGCGCAGCGCCTGCCATGTCGCGCAAGAGGAAGGACAGGCCTGGCTGCGCGCGCTCGACAGCCTGGTGTTCCTGGGCACGCCGCACCACGGCGCGCCGGCGGAGCGCGCCGGCAACGGCTTCGACCGCCTGCTGCGCCTGAGCGCCTACACCGCGCCCTTCGCGCGCTTGGGCGGCCTGCGCAGCGCCGGCATCCGCGACCTGCGCCATGGCAACCTGCTCGACGCGGACTGGCAGTCGCTGGAGGACACGCACGCCGCGGACGCGCGCACGCCGGTGCCGCTGCCCACCACGGTGCGCAGCCATGCGGTGGCCGCGACGCGACATGAGCGGCCGGCCGCACTGGCCGATGCCTGGATCGGCGATGGCCTGGTGCCGGTCGCCAGCGCACTGGGCCGGCACGCCGACCCGCGCCATGCGCTGCGCATCCCGCGCGCGCGGCAGTGGATCGCCACCGGCGCCAGCCACTTCGACCTGCTCGACGATCCGCGGGTCTACCAGCGCCTGCGCGACTGGCTGCAACCCTCGCCACCCCGCCGCCGGGCGCGGAGGCCCGTGTCCCGATGACCGGATCCCCCGTGTCCGCGCGCGACGCCTATCCCCACTTCCAGCCGATCACCACGCGCTGGAAGGACAACGACCTCTACGGCCACGTCAACAACGTCGAGTACTACAGCTACTTCGACAGCGTGATCAACGCCTACCTGATCCGCGCCGGCGGGCTCGACATCCATGCCGGCGCGGTGATCGGCGTGTGCGCCGAATCGCACTGCAAGTACCTCGATTCGCTGGCTTTCCCCGACACCGTCGACGCCGGCCTGCGGGTGGCGCGCATCGGCCGCTCCAGCGTGCGCTACGAGATCGGCCTGTTCCGTGCCGGCAGCGATGCGCCGGCGGCCGACGGCTGGTTCGTGCACGTGTTCGTGGACCGCGCCACGCGGCGCCCGGTCGAACTGCCGGCACCATTGCGCGCCGCGCTCGAGCGCCTGCTGGTGCCGCAGGCCGCCACGCCATGACGGTGCGCGGCGCGGTCCTGCGCGCGATGGGGCTGCCCGCGCCCTACGCGCAGTCGCAGCCGCTGCGGATCGAGGAACTGCAACTCGATCCGCCGGGCCCCGGCGAGCTGCGCCTGCGCGTGCTGGCCGCCGGCCTGTGCCATTCCGACCTGTCGGTGATCGACGGCTCGCGCCCGCGGGTGATGCCGATGGTGCTGGGCCACGAGGCCAGCGGCGAGGTCCTGGAGGTCGGCGCAGGTACACCGGGGTTCGAGGCGGGAGACCGCGTGGTGTTCTCCTTCGTGCCCAGCTGCGGCGCCTGCGCGCCCTGCGCCAGCGGCCGCGCGGCCCTGTGCGAGCCGGGCGCGCAGGCCAACGTGGCCGGTGCGCTGCTCTCGGGTGCGCGGCGCTGGCACGACGGCAGCGGCGCTGGCATCCACCATCACCTGGGCGTGTCGGCCTTCGCCGAACAGGTCGTGGTGTCGGCGCGCTCGGCAGTGAAGGTCGAGCGCAATCTCGACCCCGCGATCGCGGCGCTGTTCGGCTGCGCGGTGCTGACCGGCGTCGGCGCCGTGTTCAACACCGCGCGCGTGGTGCCGGGCGAGGCGGTGGCGGTGTTCGGCCTCGGCGGGGTCGGCATGGCGGCGGTGCTGGGTGCGCGCGCGGCCGGGGCGCATCCGCTGGTGGCGGTGGACATCGACGCGGGCAAGCTCGAGCGCGCGCTGGCGCTGGGCGCCACGCACGCGGTGCGCGCCGACGACGAGGGCGCCGTGGCGACGATCCGCGCGCATACCGGCGGCGGCGCGCACACCACGATCGAATGCGTGGGCAGCGAGCTCGCGCTGGCACAGGCCTACGCGGCCACGCGCCGCGGCGGTACCACGGTGACTGCCGGCCTGCCGGCCCCGGCGCGACTGTTCAGCGTGCCCGCCGTGAGCCTGGTGGCCGAAGAGCGCACGGTGAAGGGCTCGTACATGGGCTCCTCGGTGCCCTCGCGCGACATCCCGCGCTACGTGGCGATGTATCGCGCCGGGCGGCTGCCGGTGGATGCCCTGCTCACCCATCGCCTGGCGCTGGACGGGATCAACGCCGGCTTCGATCGCCTGGCGCGTGGCGAGTGCCTGCGCCAGGTGGTGGTGTTCGACCCGGCAAACTGAGGTGTCTGGACCTCGTCCGGGTCGCCGGGCGGCGTACACTCGCGGGTGACTTTCCTGCCCCGCGCCAGCGCGCGGTGGAGCGGGTCATGGCCGACATCCCCATGTACCACGAAGGCTCGCGCCGGCTGCAGGATCGCTTCCGCACCCGCGCGCTGGCCGACCGCCTGGCCGATACGCTGGCCCGGCAGGCCTTCACCGACGAGGATCGCGCCTTCATCGCGGCGCAGCGTTGCTTCTTCCTCGCCACCGCCGACGCCGGGGGCCATCCCGATTGCTCGTACAAGGGCGGCGACCCGGGCTTCGTGCGCGTGCTCGACGAACGCACCCTGGCGTTCCCGAGCTACGACGGCAACGGCATGTACAAGAGCCTGGGCAACGTGCTGCGCAATCCGCACGTGGGCCTGCTGTTCATCGACTTCGAGAGCCCGCGGCGGCTGCGCGTCAACGGGCGCGCCACGGTGTCCGAGGACGATCCGTTGCGGGCGGAGTTCACCGGCGCGCAGCTGGTGGTGCGGGTGGTGGCGGACGCGATCTTCCCCAACTGCCCGCGCTACCTGCACCGGATGGAAGTCGTGGAGCGATCGCCCTACGTGCCCTGCGCTGGCGAGACCGCGCCGATCCCGGCGTGGAAGCGGCGCCCGGAGTTCAACGCCGTGCTGCCGCCCGACGATCCCGCGCGCGAGCGCTGACGCCATGCCCTGGAGCGGCCTGCCCAACCACCTCGACCTGACCGCCAGCGACCTCGAGCGCTCGATCGGCTTCTACGATCTCCTGCTCGGCCGCCTGGGTTACGTGCGCGACCAGACCTATGCCGGCGACGTGCCGGCCTGGTCCTGGCGCGGCCACGGGCCGGCCTTCAGCATCGGTCTGCATCGCGCGGGCAGCGCGCAGGCGCACGATCGGCGCGCACCCGGATTCCACCACCTCGCCTTCCACGTCGGCAGCCGCGCCGAGGTCGACGCGCTGCACCTGCACCTGCGCGCCGCCGGCGTGCGCATCCTCGACGCGCCGGCCGAGTACGACTACACCCCGGGCTACTACGCCCTGTTCATCGCCGATCCCGACGGCCTCAAGCTGGAACTGGTGCACGAGCCGCGGCTCGAGTCCCGCTGAAGCAAATGCTGTTGTAGGAGCGCATCTCATGCGCGACCGTGGACTTGCAGGCCGCGGTCGCGCATGAGATGCGCTCCTACATCGGCGGGATTGGCGTGTCCCGTGTTCCGTCACAGCGCCGCACCCTGCGAGCCTGCGGTCGCGCATGAGATCTCCTACAGCGGCGCTGCCCGCTCGCCCCGCGTGCCATCGAGGCGCGCCAGCAGGTTGCGCAGGGGCGTGGCGTAGACCAGCGATCCGGCGGCGACGCCCAGCAGGTTGGCGCCGAGGTCCCACCAGTCGGGCTGGCGCCAGGTGGTCAGTCCCTGCGCGATCTCGATCGCGGCGCCAAGCAGCGCGAGTCCCACGGCGTGCCACGCCAGCGCCCGCCGATGTGCCACCAGCTGCGCGTACCACGCCGCCAGCAAGAAGTAGGTCAGGAAATGCTCGAGCTTGTCGCTGTGCTCGATGTGGACCGGCGGCTTGGGCATCGGTACCAGCGACAGCAGGATCGTCAACACGATGGCGAGCGCGCCCAGCACGCGCCAGGTGGCGATCCGGCGCAGCGGGCGATAGGCGGGACCGGGATCGGGCGTGGGCGTGGCATCAGAACTCATGGCGGCAGCGGATCCTGTAGTCGATGGCCCTGGTCGATGCCATCCAGCGGCGAGAGTGCGGCATCCAGGCCACGCAGGAAAGCGATCGCCTGGAAGCGCTCGCCCATCTCGCCCGGCAAGGTCAGGGTCTTGACCTGCGACGCCAGCCGCGCCATCGCGCGCGCATCGGCGGGGTCGGCCGCCGCGAGGATCCCCGGCAGGCCGTTCGCCAGCAGCAACGCCGATTGCGATGCATAGCCCGCGAATTCGAGGCCGGCGTCGGCGCCGGCTTCGGCCACGGCGCTGAAGTCGACCGAGGCGGTCAGGTCCATCAGGCCCGGCAACGCGAGCGGATCCTCGACCACGCGATGGCGGTGGAAGCCGCGCAGGGTGCCGTCGCGACGACCGGGCGCGTAGTACTCGCGCCGCGGGTATCCGTAGTCGACGAACAGCACCAGCCCCTGCGCCAGGCTTGCGCTGACCGCCGCGATCCAGGCCGGCAGCATGGCATTCCATTCCGAGCGGTACGGCCGCGGCCATGGCCCGCACTGCGCCTCCAGCCGGATTGCCGCTTGCGCAAGCGCGGCGTCGGCCGGCAGGTCGCGGCGGAGCAGTGCGCCGTGTTCATCGAGGTCCACCGCTTCGGCGCACACCGTGCCATCGACGGCTACGACAAAGCGCCGCACCGGCAGCGCGTCGATCACCTCGTTGGCGTACAGCACGCCGCGCCAAGGCGCTTCGGGTGGCGCGTCGATCCACTCGACCCGCGACGCCAACTGCGGCACGCGCTCGCGCAGCCGCGATGCCTGGCGCTGGCGCAGGTCGGCGCTGGTCTCGAGGATCCGGTAGCGCGCGGGCAGCACGCCAAGGCGCTCGAGTTCGGCCAACGCATCCGCGGCGAAGGCGCCGCTGCCGGCCCCGAGTTCGAGCACCTCGCCCGCGGTCGCGCGCAGCGCCGGTGCGATGGCCTGCGCGATGCAGCGCGCGTACACGTCGCCCAGCTCCGGCGCGGTGATGAAGTCGCCCCCGGCGCCGAACTTCGGCGCGCCCGCGCTGTAGTAGCCCAGGCCCGGCGCGTGCAGCACCAGTTCCATGTAGCGCGCGAAATCGAGCGGCCCGTGCGCGGCGATCTCCTCGCGCAGGCGCGCCATCACGCGGTCGGCGTGGGCAGCGGCAGTATCGATGCTTTCGGACATCCGGATTTCCGATCGGGCGCGAGTTCGCCCGAGTTCGGGACGACTTCGGCCGCGACCGGGGCCTATCGCCCGCAGAGCGGGCTCCTACGAAGCCGACTCTGTAGGAGCCCGCTCTGCGGGCGATAGGCCCCGGTCGCGACCGAAGCGGCTCAAACAGGGGCTAGTCCGCGTTGACTCGGCCTTCGCATGGGGCCTGCACGCGGCTTTGCTAGGCTGCACGCCACCGGCCCCGATTCGCGGAGAGTATCCCATGCAGGTGAACGAACGCCCGGTGGTGCTGGTCACCGGCGCCGCCCGGCGGGTGGGACGCGTGATCGCGCGCACGCTGCACGCGGCCGGCTACGACCTGGTCATCCACTACCGCAACTCGCGTGCCGAGGCGGAGCAGTTCGCGGCCGAGCTCGAACATGCGCGCGCCGGATCCACCCTGCTGCTGGCGTCGGAGCTGGCGCAGGTCGCGGAGCTGCCCAAGCTGGTGTTGCGCGCGGTGCAGCGCTACGGTCGCCTCGACGGATTGGTGAACAATGCCTCGGCGTTCTATCCGACGGCGGTGGGCGAGACCACCGAGGCGCAGTGGGACGAGCTCTTCGCCAGCAACGCCAAGGCGCCGTATTTCCTCGCCCAGGCCGCGGCGCCGCACTTGCGCGCGGCGCGCGGCGCGATCGTGAACCTGGTCGACATCTACGTCGACAGGCCGCTGCCGCGCCATCCGGTGTACTGCATGGCCAAGGCCGCGCTGGCGATGATGACCCTGGCGCTGGCGCGCGAACTGGGGCCCGAGGTGCGGGTCAACGCGGTGGCGCCCGGCGCGGTGCTGTGGCCGGAGTCGGGCAAGGCCTACGCCGACCAGCAGGAGCTGGTCGGCCGCACCCTGCTCAAGCGCGCGGGCGCGCCGGAGGACGTGGCGGGGGCGGTGTTGTACCTGATGCGCGACGCCGGCTACGTCACCGGGCAGACGATCAAGGTGGATGGCGGGCGATCGGTGGCGGTCTGAGGTTGTGCCGAGCATCGCGCGTCACGTGCCAGCGCCGTTCGTGCGGCGCCAATCGCGCGCAGAGCGCGCTCCTACAGAGCCGGGCTTCGTAGGAGCGCGCTCTGCGCGCGATCACCGTCGCGGATTGCCTCAGGCCTTCACCTTGAACGCGTCGGTCAGCACCGCCGGCGTGAACGAGGCGCTGCCCTCGCCCACCGCGGCGAAACGGTACAGCGCGGCCGAGTAGATCCCCGACAAGGCCGCGTGCACCAGCGACAGCACGATGAAGGCGACCACGACCAGCGCCACCACGACCCCGGTCGCGATCGCGCTGCCGGTGCTGCCGATCGCCGCCGCGAGCGCGATGCCCACGACCACCAGCAGCACGTAGGCCAGGCCGAACACCAGCCCCAGCCCGCCGTTGCCGATCAGGTTCTCGCCCCAGGTCTTGCGCAGCAGCGACGCGCTCTCCTTGAGCGCATCCACCGGGCCGACGTCGCGCGTGACCAGCACCGGCACCACCAGGAAGGTCGCGACCGTCCAGGCCAGGCCCAGCAGTCCCGCGACCCAGCGGCCGATGAAGCCGGCGCGCTCCTGGATCGCGCGCAGGATCATGCCGACCGTGGCCGCCAGCGCCGCGTAGCCCAGGATCGGTCCCAGCTTCGAGCCGGCGATGCGCAGCCCGTCGCCGACCGTGGGGTCGCCGCCATCGAGGCGGATCATCGCCGCGCCGACCAGCGCGGTGTTGAAGTAGAAGATCACGAAGTACTGCACGAGGTAGAACAGGAAACCGTAAGCCGCCATCAGGGGCGAGAAGCCCTGCTGCTCCTCGAGCTGCCCGATCCAGCCCAGGCCGATCGCCGGCGCGATGAAGGTCGCGGCCACCAGCAGCGCCGCGATCGTCGACAGCAGCGGGAAGACCAGCAGCTCCTTGTCCTGGCGCAGCACGTCGGCGCTGGCCTTGACCAGCGACCAGCTGCGCGAGAATCGTTCGAACATGGCGCGGCTCCTGGGCGGGACGGCGCGCAGGATAGCGTGGGGCAGGTGTGGCGGCGACATCGTCCTGCATGGGCGGCTTCGGCCGCGACGGGGGCCTATCGCGCGCAGAGCGCGCTCCTACAGGGCCGGCTTTGTAGGAGCGCGCTCTGCGCGCGATAGGCCCCCGTCGCGACTGAAGGTGCGCGCCGGGAGCGCGCGCCAACTGCGGAGCAGGCCCCGTAGGGGCGAACGCCTGGATGGCGTGAGCAAGCCGCTCCTACGGGGGCGAGGTTGGAATCGAGGGGATTGCGCCGGGGCCTTGCGGGAATTCGGCCCATAGCTGCGCGAGCGTGCGGCCCAGCGTGGGATGCATGAGGTCGGGCGCGATGTCGGCCATGGGCTTGAGCACGAAGGCCTGCGTGACGAGCTCCGGCCGGGGCAGTTCGAGGTGGCCGGGTCCCTTGAGCACGCGGTCCGCGTACAGCAACAGGTCGACGTCCAGCGTGCGGCTGGAAAAGCGCGGCAAGTCGCGGCGCCGGCCCTGCGCGTCCTCGAGCGCGTGCAACCAGGCATCGAGCGCGAGCGGATCCTCGTCGGTGTCGAGCCCGACCGCAAGGTTGAGGAAATCGGGTCCCTCGAAGCCGACCGCGGTCGTGCGATAGGTCGGCGAGACCACCAACTCCCCGTAGCGCCCGCGCAATGCCACCAGCGCCGCCGCGAGGTGCCGCTCCGGGTCGAGGTTGCTGCCCAGGCTGAGGTAGGCGCGCGCCATCGACGCGTGGCTCAATCCGGCCGGCGGCCGCGTTCGATCACGACCCCGACCGCCTTCGAGTCGCTGACCGCACCGGGCTTGGACAGCTTCAGGCGCAGCCAGCCGACGCCGAACTCGCGCAGCACGATCTCGGCGCAACGCTCCGCCAGGGTCTCCACCAGTTCGAAGCGCGAAGCGCCGACGAAGGCCTTGAGGCGCTTGGAGACGGCCTTGTAGTCCAGCGTGTCCTCGATGCGGTCGCTGGCCGCCGGCACGCGGTTGTCGAAGGCCATCTCGAGGTCGATCGCCACGACCTGGCGGATCGCCTTCTCCCAGTCGTAGATCCCGATCGTGGTCTCGATGCGCAGGTCTTCGATGAATACATGGTCCATGGGCAATCCGGCGCGGTCGGGGTCAGAGCGGCAGGGCGGGCAGCGATTCCAGCGGCCAGCGGGCGCGGACCTGGATCGCCGCGTCCTCGCCCAGGCCCGCGGCCAGCCGCAATGCGCCGGCGTGGGCGATCATGGCGCCATTGTCGGTGCAGAACTCGGGTCGCGGGAAGGCGACGCGGAAGCCGTCGGCCTTCGCCGCCGCCTCCAGCATCGCGCGCAGGCGCCGGTTGGCGCCGACGCCGCCGGCCACCACCAGGGTGCGGGCGCCGGTCTGGCGCAGCGCGCGGCGGCACTTGATCAACAGGGTGTCGGTGGCGGCCTCCTCGAAGGCGCGCGCGATGTCGGCCATGGCACCGGGCTCCGCCCGGTGCTGGTTCCAGGCCAGCATCACCTGGGTCTTGAGGCCCGAGAAACTGAAGTCCAGGCCCGGCCGGTCGGTCATCGGGCGCGAGAAGGCGAAGCGGCCGGAATGGCCCCGCTCCGCCAGTTCGGCCAGCGCCGGCCCACCCGGATAAGGCAGGCCCATGAGCTTGGCGGTCTTGTCGAAGGCCTCGCCGACCGCGTCGTCGAGCGTGTCGCCGAGCAGGCGGTAGCGGCCCACGGCGGCGACCTCGAGCAGCAGGGTGTGGCCGCCGGACACCAGCAGGGCCACGAAGGGCGCCGCCGGCGGGTCGGGTTCCATCAGCGGGGCCAGCAGGTGCCCCTCCATGTGGTGCACGCCGATCGCCGGGACCTCGAGGGCGTAGGCCAGGGCGCGGCCCAGGCCCGCCCCGACCAGCAGGGCGCCGACGAGGCCCGGACCCGCGGTGTAGGCCACGCCGTCGAGCTCGCGCAGGCCCAGCCCGGCCTGCGCCAGGGTCTCGCGGACCAGGGGCACCAGCTTGCGCACGTGGTCGCGCGAGGCCAGCTCCGGGACCACCCCGCCATAGGCCTGGTGGAGCGCGATCTGGCTGTAGAGCGTGTGTGCGCGCAACCCGGCGACGGTGTCCCACACCGCCACGCCGGTCTCGTCACAGGAGGTTTCGAGGCCTAAGACCTTCATCGGCTTGGATATTGGGCCTGGTCCGGTGGAAACCAGCCGGCACCGTAAATCCGGCCCGGCCCTTTGTCTTGCGTCGCCCGCGCGGGTAGAATGCGCGCCCCTTCCGGGTTCACCGGAACCCGAAACGATATACCGGAGTCTTCATGCCCAGCGTCAAAGTCCGCGAGAACGAGCCGTTCGAGTTCGCCCTGCGCCGCTTCAAGCGCACCTGCGAGAAGGCCGGCGTCCTGGCCGAGACCCGCAAGCGCGAGTTCTACGAGAAGCCGACCCAGGAGCGCAAGCGCAAGGCCGCCGCGGCGGTGAAGCGCCACCTGCGCCGCATTTCGCGCGACGTCACCAAGCGGCAACGCCTGTACTGAGCCACCGGGTGCGCCTGCCGCACCCCGCTGCGCTCCCGCGGTTTCGCTGAGGGATTCCGGCCGGTGCCGCGCAAGCGGCGCCGGCTTCGTGCTTTTCGCCGTTTGCCGATGAGGGCCGCGCCATGACGCTCAAGGAACGCCTGACCGAGGACATGAAGGCCGCGATGAAGGGCGGCGACAAGGAGCGCCTGGGCGTGATCCGCCTGGTCAATGCCGCGATCAAGCAGCGCGAGGTGGACGAGCGCGTGATGCTCGACGACGCGCAGGTGCTGGCGGTGATGGAGAGGATGCTCAAGCAGCGCCGCGACAGCGTGTCCCAGTTCCAGGCTGCCGGCCGCGCGGACCTGGTCGCGGTCGAGGAGTTCGAGATCGGCGTGATCGAGGCCTACCTGCCGGCCAAGCTGTCCGAGGATGAGCTCGACGCCCTGATCGTGGCCGCCATCGCCGAGACTGGCGCCGCGGGTCCCAAGGACATGGGCAAGGTGATGGGCCTGGTGAAGACCCGGGCCGCCGGGCGCGCCGACATGGGCAAGGCCTCGGAGCGGATCAAGGCCAGGCTGGCGGGAACCTGATCGGCACGTCGCCCCTGTAGGAGCGCACCTTGTGCGCGACCGCGGCCTGTCAGTCCGCGGTCGCGCACAAGGTGCGCTCCTACAAAGGCGTCGCCGGCCGATACCATGGGCAGGCCCATGGCCCGCATCCCCGACAGCTTCATCGACGAACTGCTGTCCCGCGTCGACATCGTCGAGGTGATCGAGGCGCGCGTGCCGCTCAAGCGCGCGGGGCGCGAGTTCCAGGCCCGCTGCCCGTTCCACGACGAGCGTTCGCCCTCGTTCACGGTCAGCCCGACCAAGCAGTTCTACCACTGCTTCGGCTGCGGCGCGCACGGCAGCGCGGTCAAGTTCCTGATGGACTACGACCGCATGGAGTTCCTCGACGCGGTCGAGGACCTCGCCCAGCGCGTCGGCATGACCGTGCCGCGCGAAGCGCGCAATGCGCCGGCCACCAGCGAATCGGCCGATCTGTATGGCGTGCTCGAGGCCGCGACCCGCTTCTACCAGCGCCAGCTCGCCCAGTCGGACAAGGCCCGCGCCTATCTCGAAGGCCGCGGCCTCGACGCCGAGAACACCAGCCGCTTCAGCGTCGGCTACGCGCCCGACAGCTGGGATGCGCTGCGCAACACGCTCGGCGGCGACCCCGCCAAGCTGGCCCTGCTCGACAAGGCCGGCATGCTGTCGAAGAACGACCAGGGCAAGGTCTACGACAAGTTCCGCGACCGCATCATGTTCCCGATCCGCGATCGCCGCGGCCGCGTGATCGCCTTCGGCGGGCGCGTGCTGGACAAGGACGACTCGCCCAAGTACC
This sequence comes from Lysobacterales bacterium, assembly GCA_017997455.1. Taxonomy (GTDB): domain Bacteria; phylum Pseudomonadota; class Gammaproteobacteria; order Xanthomonadales; family Ahniellaceae; genus JAGOEZ01. The sequence continues at coordinate 12,144 of JAGOEZ010000056.1, forward strand.
TCAACTCGCCCGAGACCGCGCTGTTCCACAAGGGCCGCGAGCTGTTCGCGCTCTACGAAGCGCGCCAGGCCAACAGCAAGCTCGCGCGGCTGCTCGTCGTCGAGGGCTACATGGACGTGATCAGCCTGTTCCAGTTCGGCGTCACCCAGGCGGTGGCGACGCTGGGCACCGCGACCACGCGCGAGCATGCGGAACTGCTGTTCCGCAATTCCGCCGACGTCTACTTCTGCTTCGACGGCGACCGCGCCGGCCGCGCCGCCGGCTGGCGCGCGGTGGAGTCGGTGCTGCCGCGCCTGCGCGACGGGCGCCAGGCCTTCTTCCTGTTCCTGCCCGAGGGCGAGGATCCGGACACGCTGGTGCGCAAGGAAGGCCTCGAGGGCTTCGAGCAGCGCCTCAAGGACGCCACGCCGCTGTCCGAGTTCTTCTACAGCGAGCTCGGCAAGGACGTGAACCTCTCCGGGCTCGAGGGCAAGGCGCGCCTGGCCGAGCGTGCCAAGCCACTGCTGGCCGGGATTCCCGATGGCGCGTTCCGCGACTTGATGTATGTGCGCCTGGCCGAAGTGACCGGCGTGCGCGCGGGCTCGGCCGTCAGCGCGACGCCGGCCGCATTGGCGCCGATCGCGCGCCGCCCGAGCGGCGGCGGCAACGCGCCGCCCAAGCGCAGCCTCGTGCGCAGTGCCATCGCACTGCTGATCCAGCAGCCCTCGCTGGTGCAGGCGATGCAGCCGCCGCACCTTTTCTCCGTGCTGCGCGCGCCGGGCATCCCGCTCCTGATGGAACTGATCGAGCTGGCGCGCGCGCGACCCGACATCACGACCGGCGCATTGCTCGCGCACTTCGAGGGCCGCGACGAGCAGGCCGCGCTGGGCAAGCTCGCGATGATGGACTTCCCCGCCGCGCCCGAGACCTGGAAGCACGAGTTCGTCGACGCGCTCGCCCAACTCGACCGCCAGACCCAGCAGCAGCGCATCGAGGAGCTGCTGGCCAAGCAGGAGGAAGGATTGCTGGGCGAGACCGAGAAGGCGGAGTTGCGCGAATGCCTGGCGGCGAAAGGCCGGCGCTGATCGATCCGGTAGTACCGAAGCGCGGTGCTTCGCACACGCCTTGCAGGAGCGCATCTCATGCGCGACCACGCAACACTTCGCCGAGCAACGACGCCTCGATGCCTGTCGCGCGCAGAGCGCGCTCCTACGTAGCCGGCTTTGTAGGAGCGCGCTCTGCGCGCGACAGGCCACGATTCATCCCCACGGAATGCGACGATTCGTGGTGCCGGCATCGGACCCGTCGCAAGGGACGTAGCGGGTCCCGGACGGTCAGGGCGCGGCCAAAGTGCGGGGCGCATCGCACTCCCGGCCGGGTCTGGGCGTAGACTGGGCGCCTGCCGGGCCGGTCGAAGCGCCCGGATCGCGGAGGTGACCCGTGCGCAAGCAACTCCTGAATGCCGCCATCGCGACCGCGTTCGCGGCCTCGGCGTGCATCGCGACGGACGCTGCCGCCGGCAACGCGCGGGGCGCGGCCCGCAACGTCGCTGCGGCTGACGTTCCGGGCAACGGCGATGGCTTCGTCCGCCGCAGCAACGGCAACGGTCGCGGCACCGTTCCGGGCGTGCAGCGCGGCGGTGGCGCCACGCGCCCGACGCGCGAGGGCATCTGCCCCGGCGTGAAGGTCTACGGACCGCTGGGCCAGGCCGGCCAGTCGCACACCGCGCATGCCGATTTCGCCGAGATCGATGTCATCAGCAGCGCGCCGGTCGTCGATGGCGCCTGGGCCGGGATGAGCTATTTCTGGATCGGCAGCGAGTTCTCCTACGTGCTCAACGGGCACCAGGTGCCGGCCGAGTCGGCGTGGACGCTGCTGATCGAGGCCGAGGACGGCAGTGCGATCTGCCTGGGCGCCGGCCGCGCCAATCGCGGCGGCCAGCTGCACCTGCACGACAGCATCGAACTCGACAGCCACCTGCCGCCGGAACTCGATCCCTTCGTGGATGCCACCGCGGAGGATCCGGGCCTGCTGCTGCTGGTGCCCAGTGAATCGGTGGACTGCGAGAGCGGCGAAGTCGCGGCGGACGTGGCGTCGCTCGTCGTCAGCGACGAGCCGATCCGCTACGTCGACTCGAACGTGCTGGTCTGCCCGACGCCCTGAGCCGGGCCCGCGCAACGCCGCGGAATCGCGCCTCTGTCAGCCCCCCTTCGGGAGTGGCATCAGCCGCGACCAAGCCTATCGCGCGCAGAGCGCGCTCCTACAACAGCGGCACTGTAGGAGCGCGCTCTGCGCGCGATAGGCTTGGTCGCGGCTGATGCCACCCCTGCAGGGGGAGCAATCGGTGTGCGACGAGGCCCACCGCGCCGTGGCGTTCAGCGCTGCGGATGCGCGGATCTGCGGCTGAGCAGGTAGAACGGCA